>NZ_JBHUCX010000021.1:0-96005 GCF_042678105.1 Alicyclobacillus fodiniaquatilis | reverse complement strand
AGATCATGACGTGACAAAACGTCCCTGTCGGAATCCCGGCGGGGATTTTCTATTATGATGATCATTCATTTTCGTGATCAAGGTGTCCTACGTTTGACGCTTACGTATCTCTGAACTCTCTCGAAGAACTGGACATGACCGCAAGATGATTCGAAAGGTGGGTCCAGAGGGATAGGAGGCTGGGAAGAAACCCTTAACTGGAACCAAGCGATAGGGCACTATAAGTCATATGTAGAACAGCGTATGTGTTTTGGTGTTCTCAACGCCGAACGGATTTTGCGAGAGATTCGGGAAAGGGATACGCGGGATCACGGTGCTTCGTGAGTTCATGCACCCGCTTTGTCACGTGGTCTCTGCCAAGACAGTTCGCTTTGAAACCGCTCCAGTCAAGCAAGCCCAGATCGATGTAGGCACGTTCCCGTATATCGACGTGACCCCATCGCCGCAAACTGTGGGTTTTTGCTATGGTTCTATCCTACTCCCGGATGCTCTATTTGAGTTTATCAAAGCGTCAGACCAACAGTGCCACTCGTTTGTCCATCGACGGACATGGGTCTGGTGCAATTTCACTTAGGAACTCATCCAAGGTTCGATGAGATTCCCCACCAACCTTTCAACTCTGGCTCATACTCAACAGCATATATAGGCTAGTACTAAACTTAGAGAAAATTCGAGCCATCCAATAGTTCGATATTGACTACTGTTGTCAAAGTACACGACTTCTGGCACACCATGTCTTTGTACAGCTTGCGTAAACATTTTTCTACAATTGCCTGATCATGCATGAGATAGAACATACCATGAAGAATAAAAAGGGTGGCGTCCTCCGATATTAGAACGAGAACGACTTATTGATCCGCTACCTTTGGCCGATGTCCGACACAATATCCATCATTGTGATTTTAAACCAATCATCCAATTACACAATATCAAAAACACAAAGTCTAAAAATACAGTTTTAAAGACGAACATGATTACATCCATTTAGTATATAATGGTACCAATAACCCCTTGATTAAGTTTTATAACTATGATTTTAATTTTGAGAGAAGTGGATTTTGTGAATGTTTTACGGAATAAAAATTACACAATATTATTAATTGGTCAACTTGTTTCAACATACGGAAATAACTTATACACTCTTGCTCTTCCTTGGTATATCTATACCATCACAAATTCTAAGAGTGATCTCACAATTGTTGGCCTAGCTGATTACATACCTGCCTTAGCAGGGTTTTTCGCCGGAGTTCTAGTCGACAGATGGCACAAAAAAACTATCATGATAGCTTCTGATCTAATACGTACTCTTCTAGCGCTCTCGATATCACTTGTAGTCTCTTTTCATCACAATTTTATGATCATTTTTGGATTGGCACTTCTAATTCAATTGACTGGTTCATTTTTCACCCCCGCTTCAAGTGCGTTAACACCATTACTCGTCTCAGAAGATGATCTTCCAAAAGCAATGGGAATTACCCAAGCAACAAATGGAGCGGTTCAATTAATAGGCATGACTTCCGGTGGTTCTTTACTTGCTATATTCAAAGCATCACGTCTTTTTTTAATAGATTCGGCAACTTTCGTGATATCAGTAATTAGCCTGCTTCTAATCCAAGTATACGAGCATTTACAAACCCCTCAAGAACATAGTAATTATTTGAAGGAATGGTCTCACGGTATAAGAATACTGATAAAATCCCGAAGTATGCTACAAATTTTCCTTGGCGGACTCATTTCCAACTTCGGACTTGCACCAGCAATAATTGTACTTACAGCTTGGATTAAAGGGCCAATGGGTGCAAAATCTACGGCTTTTGGCATAATAGCAGCAAGTATGATCATAGGTTTAATTCTGGGTGGAATACTATTAGGAGCGATTTCAAGATTACTATCAACAAAACATATTTTACAGGTTGGATTGATGGTTCTTGGTATATGCCTAAGCTTCATAGCTATATGGCCTAATACATACTGGTGTATGGGAATGATCCTACTTGGAGGCTTTGCAATATCATGTCTAAACGGAGCACTTCGAATACTTTTGGTGAAAATCGTACCGCAAACAATGCGCGGTCGAATTTTTAGCATGTTTAATGGACTCATGATTTTGGCCAGCCCAGTGGGTATTGCCGTATTTGGAGCACTCATGGTGATTATCCCCCTATGGGCAGTATGGGTCACTATGGGAAGTATTATCGTTCTTGGGGGAATGAGCTATTTTATTCGAGTACGCGACGACTTGCATGAGTTAATGAATACTATAACTGAGTTGAATTAGAACTACAATTCTACTTTGTAATTCGGAAAAGCGAAAGGGACCAATCTTATGATAATACAACTCTACTGGACAAAAATTCCTGATGCTATAGATATGGACAAACTACAAACATGGCTAAGAATTTTAGATGATGATGAAATAGGTACTTACCAGAAGTATAGAGTGAGCTTCAAAAAGGTAGAATTTCTAATTGGACGCATAATGTTAAAATTATATATCGCAAATCATACAGAAACGCCATTACATAGGATCCATTTTAAGAAGGACGTATATGGTAAATTACACTTTGTAGATTACAATCTTAAAGCAAGGAAACAGGCGATGTATTTTAGCCTTGCTCATAGTAGCAAAGTAGTTGTGTGCAGCTTTACAACCCAGTGTGAAATTGGAGTTGATGTTGAATGTGTGGAGACAGAACATTTCTCAATTATGCCAATGGTATTCACTCAAGATGAAATTTCCTTCGTAAACACCAAACAATCTCCGAATGAAAAAAACTTCAATTTTTATTTGATTTGGACAAGAAAGGAAGCATACTTGAAAGCCGTAGGAAAGGGGTTCCATATTTCCCCACTGTCTTTTTCTGTTCCTCAAGAAATGGGTGTTGTTTGTCGTGGTCCGTGGGAATTCAACACTTTTTTTCGAGACAATTATATAATATCAACGGCATGTCAAAAAAATCAATTTCAAGAGACAATTTATCAAATGCATAAAATAGATTTTCATGACTTATTAGACTGTAAAATCTCCAATATCCTGTCTCAATGAATTGAGTAACATAGCATGAAACCCGAATACATGTGTGTTTGAAGTTTCACCGCACTATGGTATCCAAATCGTGCATTAACTCATACTAAGAATATACTTGTGTGAGAATCCCCTCCTTCGACCAAAAAATTACTGGTGGTCACCACAAAATATTATCCCGGATTTCGACGGTCTTGTCCTCTTTGAAATGACCTGAACAATTGAAAAGACGCTCCCCGTAAGGCTAAGATGAGTTTGACGAGAACAAATCTTTCGCACGGAAGGAGCGCCTTTCGGGTGAATCATACACCAAAACATCACCGTCGGAAAAGCTGTAAAATACATACTCGCTTTGACCTCCACTCTGCACCGCTTTTGGCGGTGCAGCAGGACTCATTGATTTCGTCCTCGGGACCGGGATTGACCGACGTTTTTGCGCGAAGGGTCTGCGCAAGCGGGTGGATGCTCAGTTCCAAATGGACAACATTGCACTTACCCTCATTCTTGGTTCACTGCTGGGGCAGGAACGAGTTTTCCACTTCGAGGACATCGAGCAAGCTCCTCTGCTCAAACTCAAACTCAAACTCAAACTCAAACTCAAACTCAAACTCAAACTCAAACTGAACTGAACTGAACTGAACTGAACTGAACTGAACTGAACTGAACTGAACTGAACTGAACTGAACTGAACTTACACAAGCTACCCGATGCGTCCTTGCTGTACAAGGGTCTGAAACGTTTGGGCTCCTCCACAGGCATAGAGGCGATCCGCTGTGCACAGCGTCAGGTTCTCAAGTCGTTGCTCCCCGAAGAACGGGACATCGTCGTCGACATCGATTCTTCAGTCGAGACGGTATACGGGTGAGCGTCAATGGGCAGCAGAGCGGCTGCGGCGAAGACTCCTATTTTTTTCAGGCATTCTGGTACGTCATGCCCGGCAGTGGACGATCCTACTTTCCGAGTTCGCACAGCACTTATGTACTCAGATGTTCGAGGCTGTACCTTAGTCGTTTCCAAATCGAATAGTTGGAGTAAGTAACTCGAACTGGGTGGGGTGAATTGTGCCAAAATTCTCCGCATTGATATGCGGAACAATCGTGCTCACATACATATTTACCAATCTATTGAACTCCCAGTTCTATCGGGCTTATCAATGCAAAAACCGTCGAAATCCGGGATTATTAAAACCAACTTGTCTTGTGGGGTAGCCGCTTATATAGGCACGTTTGCGTTCCTAATCCGACTTTCACGCAAAATATACAATTGTTTATCCGCCCGCCAACAACTGACTCAACACCAATCCATCCAGTTGGTCAAATTCAGTATTAATCATTCAACCCGAATCCTAATTAGTCATAGTCTAACTCATCCTTGACAGCTACCTAGCAGTGACACAGTATTTGTAGGCGGGATTTTGCACTACACCATAAAGAACCTCGCAGTCAGGCGGGATGGTGTATAAGTTTTTTCTAGAATAGCTCCGTCTGAACTGCTTTCGGGCTTCGTGCTATCCAGTTGAAGTAGTTTTCAAAGATGGATGTCAGTACTTGGAGTAATGCCTGTTGGACGAGCCTGTCAATCACAGTTGGGACGGTCAGCGCAAAATGCACTTCAGCTCAATTCTCTTTCGGAATCTGTAACCATCACCCATCCATTCCACCCTCTTCACGGACAAACCTTTGCTCTGCTTAAAGTGAAGCACGTAAATGGGATTCCCCTGTACTCTCTTCAAACCAACTCTACTATTATTTGCGTGCCAGAGTCCTGGACAGATCGTCACCGGATCCAAGATTCCAGACCGGTCACTCCATTCAATGCATTGGATTTGAAAGAGTTAGCTGAGCTCATGCGAGACCTGGATGATTTCTCTATCTGAACGACGAATTTATTGACAATTCAAAACCAAGGAGGTAATTTCTTAATATGAATACTACTGATAAGATGAATGCTCTTAGAAGATTTAAATCTGTTTCTTCTCAAGAAATTAAAGAACGCAAGACGCAGTTGCTAAAGGAACTGCCACCAATGGACCATATCCTTCGTGGCTCTCTAATCACTCGGCTTGTCAAGTGTGGAAAGTCAACCTGTCGCTGTTCTACCGGCGTCGGTCATGCAAGCTTGTACTTGTCATCTTTTTATCATGGTAAGACGCAAATGAATTACGTTCCTGCAGCCTGGGAGCAATGGGTTCGCTCGGGGCTTGAAAATTATGAGGTCGCACAGGACATTCTCTCGGAATTGACTGAGCTCAATCTAGAACTACTTCGACGCCGAGATAACGAATAGTTTGTCGGCCTAGCCGGAGGGGATGTTTGTGTCCAATTCAGCATTAGCCGCACTGGTGGGAAACGACGCGCAAAGCTTGGACGAGCTTATCACGGTCGTGGCCGGAATGGTGCGTTCGTGCCTTGCGGCAATGCATAGGGAGGAACAAAATCATGACGACAACACCGTCGAAAGTTCACCCAGAGCACCTGAACAGACTAGCGATTGTATACATCCGTCAATCGAGCCTAGCCCAGGTCCGGTTTCACCGGGAGAGCACGGAGCGACAGTATGCTCTACAGGAGAAAGCTCTGAATCTAGGGTGGACTCCGGAACAAATTCAGGTTATCGACGAGGATCTCGGGATTTCAGGGTCTGGCCGTTCACAGCGCTTGGGCTTCCAGAACCTCGTGGCTCAAGTTTCACTTGGCGAGGTTGGTGCGATCTTTGGTCTGGAGATTTCTCGCTTGGCACGCTCTTCAGCGGACCTCCTACGGCTTCTCGAGCTATGCGGCCTGTTCAACACAATCGTAGTGGATGAAGACGGCATTTACGATTTGCGAGATTTCAATGACCGATTAATCCTCGGTTTCAAAGGGACCATGAGCGAGGCAGAACTGCATTTCTTGCGCGCTCGGTTAATCGGCGGCAAAAAGAACAAAGCGAAAAAAGGTGATCTCCATTTTCCGCTACCTGTGGGCTATGTTTACGACACGAATGGACAGACAGTTTTGGATCCCGACGAAGAGGTTCAAACAGCCATTCACAATGTATTTCGTGCATTTCGTGCCACAGGCAGCGCGTATGGTGTGATCCAGTTCTTTACCCAAAATGGACTGCGGTTCCCAAAACGTGCGTACGGTGGTGCGTGGGCTGGAAAACTTGTTTGGGGGACACTCAACCATGGTCGAGTTTTAGGGATTCTGTACAATCCTGCATATGCCGGAGCATATGTTTTTGGTCGTTATCGGGACCAAAAGCGCGTGAGTCCGCAAGGCCTGTTTATTCATCATACCGTGCGACTCCCTCGCGAGGCGTGGGAAGTTTTCATTCCAGACCATCATCCAGGCTATATTACATGGGAGAAATATGAAAAGAATCTAAAGCAGCTTCACTCGAATCGTACCAATCTCGAGAAGAGCGGTCCCGCACGTGAGGGCATGGCTCTACTTCAAGGACTTATTATATGCGGAAAGTGCGGTCGCCGCATGAGTGTACGCTACACCGGAAACGGAGGAATCTCTCCACACTACGAATGCAAAGGACGATGGGAACATGGCTGCCGAGCCACCTGCACTACAGTACCGGCGCTGAAAATCGACCAGGCTATCTCAGAGCGACTGTTGCAAGCGATACAGTCAGCCGAATTAGAACTTGCTCTGCGGGTGATGGACAAACTACTGCATGAAGAAGATGAAGCAGACAAAGGCTGGAAGTTGTCACTCGAGCGAGCACAGTACGAAGCAGACCGAGCAGAGAGACAATACCAACAGGTCGAACCAGAAAACCGATTGGTAGCACGTAGCCTTGAAGCGAGGTGGAATGAAAAGCTCACCGAAGTGGCGCAGCTTCAAGAACAGTACACCCAGTATGTGACTCGCCGTAGTTGGCGCCCTACCGAACACGATAAGATGGAAATCCTGAGTCTTGCGAAGGAGTTACCTCGAATTTGGTCCAAGCCATCCACTACACCAAAAGACCGGAAGCGGATCCTTCGTTTACTGATTGAAGACGTCACCATATTCGCTGGATCGAGGAACCCGGATGTCCGACTTGGCCTGCGATGGCGCAATCAGCATTGCGAAGAGCTCTGGGTTCGTAAGCCGTTACCACCGCACATGGCGACCAAACATTCACCTGAAACTGCAGAGCTCGTTCGCAGGCTCTCCGTAACGATGACAGATCAACAAATTGCCACCCATTTAAACGAATCAGGCATGCGTACCCCGGATGGCAGACGGTTTACCGTCGATTCTATCCAGTGGATTCGCCATATAAACCAAATTCGTGGATATGCTTCAGTCCGTAGAGGCCTGACAGTAAAAGAGGTGGCTGAGCGTCTCAGAGTCAGTACTGGTGTGGTGTACTACTGGCTTAATCGGGGGATTCTGACTGCACAAAAAGTCGCTCCAGGCTGGCCATGGGACATTCAACTGGATGAACAAAAGGAGTTCGAACTCCGAGAGCGAATCCAGAAGTCTGGACACTTAAATTAGTTAATTCAAACGTTCACTTAGTTCATTAGCCCTCTAATTCAAAAACCTTATTGGGAGGCGTGCAGTATGAAATTGCCGTCGGGATACCCAGTCCCCGCTTCCCGCCTCCGGGTTTCGGGATTTCGACCCGTCTGACCGGTTGCGGTTTGTAGGTTCCAGCGAGAAGTTGCTGACGGATGCCAGCAGTGTTCTACGACGTAGCTTCGTAAGGAATTTACGTCACGGCGGCTACTCCCGGCGCTCACTTATTTAATTCGACTCGGTCGAGCGCTTGTAGCATGTTTCCACGTTCAAGTACTCTCTCTAACAATGAGGTCGTGCCTTCGCAGGTTGGGTCTCTATTTGTGCCGACGACGAACTAAGCCCTCGCGTGTCAGTTCCTTGCCGCTTCACCGCTACTCCCTGATGCGAAGCTCCTGGCGGAGTTTTTGCTGTCTCTGCTCGTCATACGAACGCATACCGTCCAACCTCACTTCATGTTCAGCCCTTCCACAAATGTGTACACATCCATGTACTATGGCGTCTGCTGACTCCTGTCCGTTCAGCGCCGATTCCCATCTGTTTAAAATCGCAAAACATTCACCAGTTTCGTCGTGAAGTGGTGTCATCCTAATTTTCCAGCAGAATCAGGTTGCTTTATATGGAGTCGCAGCCGTGGTAGGCTAACTGCCATGCGAAATCCCTGTGATGGCGCGCGTTTCGCCTAATCCACGGCTGCAGAGATTCGATGCCAAGCGTCCGAAATTTCCAGTAAAGTTACTATTTTTCAAGGAATCATCATGACGAAAATGGGTAATTTTCGATGATAGAAAACACTGCTTTACTAGCGTATCGGACAGGTCTCCCGGACTCTTTCCCCTCATGCACCTGCCGCAGTCTATTGCCATAGCCCTTGACGACTTTGGACTTCGTTGTGTTCTGGCAACTCGTCCAACTATGACTGCCTCAAATGCGATTCGTGTACCTCAAGTCGAGGGTTTGCCGCCAGTTTCCTTCAGATTCCGCCTCGCGATGGGTCTTGCTCTTGGCTTACGGTAGGCGCCAACCCCCGTTCGGGACTTTCACCCTAAAGGTTCCGCCAATGCCGGGCGTACAACCAATAAAAGAGTGCTTTAGGGAACATAAACCTCTCTAGGACATGGTTTATGCCTGTTGCTAACTTCCGCTATGTCTCTCCGACTATCAAAGATGGGGTATAAGATCAAGCTTCAAGGTATAATAAAACAACAACCACTAATTCGCTGGTACTTTTAGCATTTCGAAACGAATTGTTCTTGCTGAGCTTTAAAGAGTCTTTTATAGTTGTTGAGAGGTGACGAAGATGGAACCCACAATCGCAACGCGTAATTTAATAATACGTCTTGATCAAATTTCGAAGTCCTTTTCCGGAAAATTAGTCTTAAATAGATTAGATCTTTCAATATTTGAGAACGAAATCATTGCAATTATTGGTCCTAATGGCTCTGGGAAAAGCACATTACTTCGCATCATTTCTGGTCTAAGCACTGTTAGCACGGGAATACGCGAAATATGTACTGATACCAAAAGAATTGGATATGTGCCAGATCGTTTCCCGAAATTACGTTTTACACCTCTTGAGTATCTACATGACATGGGGAGAATTCATGGCATAGTTCCCGATAAACTCGCTCAACGTATTAACGAATTGTTGTCAGTTTTCCATTTAGAAGAATCAGCTAATCGTAGAATGGTTGGATTTTCAAAAGGGATGTTACAAAAGGTAAATATTATGCAAGCTATTCTGAACCAACCCAATTTATTATTATTAGATGAACCTTTATCTGGACTGGACCAAGACTCACAACAAGAACTTATTTTTTTGCTTCAAAGCTTTAAAAATCAAGGATTAACGATGGTGATGATCTGTCACGAACCACTATTAATAAGGACAGTTGCCGATAGAGTGGTTAGCATTAATCAAGGAAATATTGTATCAGATCAGTCCTCAAGAATTAATCAATCTGTTGATTCAGTAATTATCAAGGTTAGACTTCATCATTCACTATTTCCTGACGAGCTTAACAATCATCCTGGTATACTAAAAGTGCAAATTCATGATGGAATAACAACCGTACATGTTGACTCCCATCATAGTGATAGTATCTTACGGAAGCTCTTACAAGAGGATGCAAGTATTGTTTCGGTAAATCATACCGAGTATGAAAATGAAGTTTTTCACTTCAGAGACAGCTCAATATTATACGGAGAGGACGTAGAACAATGAGTTCGTATTTTCGATATATTCTGCGATATTACTTAAGATCTTATCAATATTTTGCTCCTTTTCTATTTCTTTGTATTGTTATTCCCATTATCTATGGAAGTGGCTTCAGCAGTGTATTAAGCACATATTCATTAGGTTCGATATGGATTTTTTTAGCTTCAATTTGGATTGCTTATGGATTTATAGGGGTCGAACATAATACACAACAACAAATAACAATTTTACACATGGGCAGTATACAGAAATACTTACGTGCTAGACTTTATTTTGTTTTACTCGTAACCTTTGTGGCTGATCTTTTCTCCATAATCTATCCACTTATCGTATATCAATTTTCGTTCCCGATAATGAGTACAAATTTTTTGGTAGCAATAGTTGAAACGGTATCGATGTCTCTTCTCGGTGTAGGTATAGGCATTTTTTTCAATGAGAGATTTTTCCCGAAAAAGAGTTCAGCTATATTAGGAATGGTTCTTGTATCAGTAGTCTCACTCATCAACGAACAGATTACATCACATCTTCCATCATGGTTGCATTTCTTGGTTTGGCTCCTACCACCAGTATCCCATACGCTCTACATCATAGGTGTATGGACATCTGTTAGCGAGTTTACCCGAAGTATTAGTGTAATTTGGCCGATTATATATGCAGTAATTCTATTTGTGATTTATATAAAAATTTCCCAAAGGAGTTTGTTTGACTAATTTGATTCTTTCGCAAAATTATTTTATTCTATACAAGAGCATATTGCCTTTTTCTATGATGTAACGGCGAAGGACGACTATACCTTAAAGCAATTCTTCTACTTCGAAAGGAGAAATTCTATGTCCTTTCAACATGTAAAAGCAATTCTAGACGTTTTTGACAAACGTGAAAAGGAATATATCGAAATTATCTCAAACAATAGTACAGAAAAATCTTGGTGGGCACAAATGTGTTTACAAGAAGAGGAAGAAACGTTGTTTAGTACTGTGGGATTTTTTATGGGCATAAATGTGAATCACTTGACACACGGTATGTGCACTTTGTTGTCTATTTCCCGAGACATTCATACAAAACAATGGCTATTTATATTTCAAGACATGCGTGGATGCGTCTGGGCTGAACATGATATGTACTCCGCATCTTAGAGAACTAATATGTTTATTATTGGACCATATTTGCATTCTACGAATGCAGTAAAACTTCTGCCAAGTAAATTAACAAGCCTGAAATGGCCACATACAAACCTACTGGAATACTCCGCTCCATAGTAGGTACTTGACAATGATTTCGCACTAAAGAATCACTTGGCTTTCCTAATTTAACAAGCAATATACCGACGAGCCACACCAACAATGTCGGCACGAATCCGATAGATACACCATAGACCATGGACAGCTTCCAATCCCCCTGTCCCCATAATCCCAAACTCGTCGGAATGAGCATGATGACACCCGTTATGACCAGAACGAATAGTGCACTTGCCCCCGTTCCAAATAGCCACTGTTCAGAAAACGTAAAGATAAGCCCTGTAAGATTGCAGATATTAGGAATTCGACGAGTTCGTAAATCATACCAACCAGCGATACCGCCATAGCAAAGAAGCGTGATCCAAATGACTTGGCAATGCATGGACCACCAACCCCCGTTCAAGAAATCCCCAAACACCGCATGCTCTATCCAAGTTGACCACATATTCGATGCTCCTTCTCCAGTCGCAACTACCGACCAGTCCTTGTTGCGTCACCAGGGACTGGTCGGTTCCACACTCGATTCATAATGACGATGCGAAGATCTGATTCAACGCACTTGGCTGGTACCGTCCAATGCTTGTCGCCAAACATCCGCGTCCGGCACATATCCCTTGAGTTCTTGCCATTTCCCATCCCGATGAACCAGCAGCAACGGGACAGCCGAAACATCGTGATCAAACGAATCAGTTGGCAACGAGTACAACAGTTCATTCGTAGGCAAGGTCACATGCAGTTCCCGCATTTCGCGTTCAAAGATCGTCTCTTCATCCTTGACCGTTTTGACATTCGCAGGTTTTCCCCCGACCTCGCTCCCATCATCAAGCGCCACGACGACTTGTACCTTGTTCAACAAATCATGTTGGGAGAGCAGTTGCAGCGTCTGATGGCAAAAGGCGCACCAACTGGCCACAATAAGCACGGGCCGATCGGTCGGTAACGTCGTCATATGCCCGGATGCGTTATGCAACCGTGCCTGCCATAACTCGCTTTGTAGCTTCGCACGCACAGGTTGAAGTAGCGTCGAGAGCTTTGGTCCTCCTCGAACGATCATCCTACCTGAATGCAACACCCTTGCCGCATGCGCATTCACCATGCTTCCTCCCATATACCCGATTCCACATGACAGAACGAGTGCCGCCGCTCCGAAAGCTATCATTTTCCCTTTCATCTCGCTCTCCCCCATCTCACGAAATAGTCACTGGTACCCACTGCTGTGTTTGCACCGTGACGTAGCCGTACGTCGGTTCTGTCTCGTAGTGACCATCTGGCTCGGTCACGTAGTGTCCGATCTCAATTTGCTCCGCGCCACACACTTGAATGTAAATGCCATTGATAACGCACGGCGTATACAGCCACTCGGTCCCGGTCTGTACCCATACTTGCTTCGTCCCGGTTTGCACCCATACCGAATGCGTGCCTGTCTGTTCGTACTTCTGCGTCGTCACCGTCTCCATATACCCACCCGTGACGTGAACGACTTGGCTCTGTGCAAGCGGAGAACTCGTATCCGCCATCGCGACTACAGGCATACAAAACGTTGCCACGACAAAAACCAAACATCCCATCATCCACCGCATGGTTCTCCCTCTCCTCACGGTTCGATCACCGCCACATAGTCCTGCGTCTGATTCGCCAGAGCGGTAATCCGTGTCGTCAACGTGGTGCCCCGAGTCATACTGACGACCACCTGTCCGGTTGTTTTATTGATGATCTCCATCGTGTGCCCGTTCAGAGGCTCATTCGACGTCGCAGTCAACGTCACCGTATTATCCGTTTGGTCGGCTGTGGCCACCAACGTGACGGTATACGGGTCTTGCCAGGACACTTGCACTACCGCGCTTTTCGTCACAATGTGGCCTGACTTATCCAAAACCGCTGCAACGTACGATACGACGCCGACCACATGTTCCGTGTCCGATGTCGTGAGCGTGCTGTTTGGGCTTTGGCCCAGTACTTGCTCTGAACTGGATGAGTATTTGAGAATAGCCAATTGAAACCCAGATGGGACATCATTACAAGTCGCTGTCAACTGCACATTCTGGTCAATATACGGGCTAGTCGTGCTCACCTGTAGCATGGGAACCGGATCGTACACTTGAATGGATTCATGCGCCGTGTGTCCATCGGCTTGGAGCGTGACTGTGACGAGACCTGCAGTATCCATTGCCGTGTACGGAATACTGAAGTCACCTTGTGCGTCCGTATCGACCACATGTTCCGACGGATTGTCTGTGAACGCGGTGCCACCAAGCGACCCTCCCGACACCGAGACGGCCACCGACTGATTCGCGAGTGCCTGCCCGTCAAAACTCACCTGACCAGCAATACTTTGAGAACGCCCCACCATCATGGGTTGAACAGCATTCATCGAGATCTTCGGAATGGGTGCATTGGCCGGAAATGTCGAACTCGTGGTCTGACGGTTCCCGGTTTGGGGATTGACCACGGTGATTTGAAGATCATCGCCTGGCGCGAAGACCCATGCCCCGAGACCGTCCGACCAATGCGCGATGTCCGCCTGGCCATAGCCACCTGAAAAACCGCTCACGGCGATCTCCTCGTTGGACCACTTCCTGATCGTGGGCTGTACACCGCTGATCGCGTTATCTGCTGCGCTCCAATCCCGTGTCGTATCAACCAGACTCAACTGCCCATCCTTAGTTGTCGGTGAGTTGCCAAAGCCATAGCCCGAAATGATCAACTGCGGAATCCAGGCGGAGGTGTCCCATGTCACGCTCGTGATATGGGGTGTCACCGCCCCCGGTATGATGGGCACCCCGGTATCCTGCGACCATTGCTCAACGTAGGGGGACGAATTTTGAGATTGCCCCCACAACACCTGCGCCATGTTGTGATTCGATACCACCCCCGTCGCTGTTTGGTGGTTAAGCGAACCCCATGCGGCGGGGATAGCGGCTACTGTCAGGACTCCGATACCAAAGATCGTCCACAGCAGCATCCGTGTTTCCCGTTCCATCAGTCTCCCCCCTTTCCGACCACCGAATATTGTGCGGAAGCACGGACCTCCATCGGCACACGCATTGCTGAAATACCCGGTACACGTGTAGCAACTTCTTGTAAAAACAACGGTAAAAATGTGCCACTGGCAGTCACTGTCACCTGAGTACCGTTCACGTTTTCGTGACAAGCCAGGTTGTCAAAGACCTTGTCCAAATGCGTGTCTTGCATTTGTTCCGTGAATCGCTCGTTTGCCGCTGAAGCATAGGATGACGACATCATCCACGATGCCGAGGACAAGAACCCCGAACCCGATCCGCTCACCGACTGGGTCACTTGGGCCGCTGCGGCCAACGCACTGGCAGACGCCACACGTTTGAGTTCGATCCCGGCTGTGAGCGCAGACGCCAGCCACGCTAGTACAAGCAATAGCATCATGCCGACGGTGACGCTCAGAAGCGCCATGTTGAGGCTGAAGGTGTAGGCGTCTTCTCGCCTGCTCCACGCGATGATTCTTCTGAGGCATCCCCTCATCCGGAATTCGCTCCCGTATACTGCACCTCGTTGTATGCACTAGCCGAGGCTGTCATCGGAACCGTTTGGGCAAGTGCAGGGCCGCCAAACAATGTAAGTGCTCGGTCGAACGGAACTGGCGCGTTGTATTGGATGGACACATTCGCATTCTCGGATGTCGGTGTGGAGGTCTCGCTCACACCGGGTTCAGTCGTGTCTGCCGGTTCAGTCACAGAGACCAATATCTGACCATCCCAAGTCGTTGGGATGTTCTCCGCCGCCAAATCCGCATTGATTTCGTTTTGCACTGCGACGGGATCTCCCGTCACCGCGTAGACACGTGCCGCGTCCTCAGCGATGGCATTCATCTGTAACTTCATGCCGACCAGGGACGGCGCAAGGAGCAGAATCACCGTCACGGCAAAACTCACACAGATACCGAACAGGGTGGTGATCAGGTTGCTCGGCATGGTTCTTCACCTCCAGACGAAATCAAAACGGACAGACCGTGTGGCCTGCCCGCCGTTTACAATCCTGCTTTATGGCGCTGTAAATTTGCCGTTGCCAACCGACGACGTCCCCACCTGCAAGCTTCCGTTCTCCGCCTGCTGCGCCAATGTGGTCAATCCACTTTGCGACGACAGACTCGTCGACGCGCTTGACACGCCGCCTTGCGCTTGCGTTAACAAGTGACCAATCATGAAGTAGGCAATGCCCGCGATTAACGTCACTGCGATGATGCCTACCAACCACCACAGGCTTCGATTCGTGTTCTCCTCAGCCGTGTTGGCATCGGTCACCATCACCCAACGGATCGCGCGTTTGATTGTGCCCATTCACCCATTCCTCCGATGTTTCAGAATAGATTCGATAAATCGCTGACCATGGCTTGTAAATCCCCGGACAGCGCCCCCCAGATGAGACCGGCGGCTACGACCACAACAACGGTGGAGAAGATCCAAAACCCGACCATCGTCACGTACTCGTCCATTATGCCGCCATCCTCTTTCAGAACCCAGTGCGCCGCCGCTCGTAGAGATTTTTTCACCCGTTTCACACATGGATCACCTCCCTTCCAAGCGTATCGGGAATGAGCACACACAGGGTGCCGTCGTGGTGCCAGCAGCGTGCCAACCTTCAAAAGTTCCAGGAGCCAAACATGCGAAGGGCGAACACGAGCATCGCGTAGACCGCGAACCCGAATCCCGGCATGGCAATCAGGAGCGTGGCGTACATCGCCACCTCCAGTTGCACTTTTCCGTACCGTTCCGCCGCGCTCGCATCCCGCATCTTCATGTCAAGACGAATACTGCGCAAAATCGCATCCGCCACCGGTGTACCGTTGCGCTCGGATTCCGACACCAGCGCAGCAAATTCCCGCAATTGCGGCACACCAGCGGAGTCAGCCAGCGCCTCGAGCGCGCCCGGCAACGTGCTGTACTGCTTGTGCACGTTCACTTCGCGCAGTTTGTCCTGCATCGGAGCCTCCATCTGCCGCTCCAGCATCAAGAGGGTATCGGACAACGTGGCCCCTGCCCGGACGAGAAACGCCATCAGCATCTCGACTACACGGGTCTGTTTGGCCAGTTTTCGGCGATAGACTCGCTCCTTCACACGCGCCACCACCATCGGGGCTGACCAAATGGCAGGCACCAATATGAGCCAGCCGACACTACGCAGGAGTACGGTCAGCACCAAAACGAGAGCAGTCGCCAAGACCGTCGCCCTCCGCCACAGTCCCGCCTGTTCTGGCGTTCCAAGCGTCGTCATCTCCGGCTGTAACCACTTACCCAACGACGTCCACGGTCGACGCCGTTGCGATGCAGGGCTCGCTGTGCCGAAGACCTGGTTCTGAAACTCCGCCCACGACAACACGCGTGACCCCCAAAATCCGAGACAGGCCAGCGTGATCGATGCGCCAAAACCAATCGACCACCATGATCCGTTCATGTCATCGCCTCCCTATGCGTCAATCACCTGACTCCTACGGAGGATGAGATACAGCCCCAACGTCATCACCCCGAGCGTGAGCCAGAAGAAGATTCGGGTGGTATCGCTCATGCGTGAGGCGACAAATGGATACGCCACCAGAAAACTCCCGGCGAGCATCCCGTAGAACAACATGCCACCCGTTCGCTGGTGCGCCGTTTCCGCCCGGATGCGCCTGGCGTATTCGAGTTCTTTGCCTTGGATTTCCGCCATATCGAGCCACAAGTCACTGAGTGGAACGTTGTACTTCTTCGCCTCCCGTGTGGCGAGTGCAAAATGCGTCAGGTCCTCCAGACCGAGCCCGCTTGCCCAGTGAACGAACGCATCTTCCGGTGTGGGAAACTGGGGTGAAGCCATTTGGTCACAAAGCGTTTGCAATCGCTGTTTCATCGGCGCATACCGCATCGATTCGGCCATCCGGCGCAGGGCATCGTCCAACCGCCCCGTTGCAGACAGTACATGCACCCCGCGCTCGACACCCTGGTGCAGGAAGGCGAACAACATCTCTTCCCGTCGCTTTCTTGCCAATCTCGCCCAGTACCGCTCATAGAGCGCAAGCGAAAGGCCCGCGCTAAGAAACAAACCGATGACAACGAAGTAGTGAAGCAGCAAGGTAACGCCAAAGCACAACACAAAAAGAACCGCGACATGAAGCATGGCGGTTCGTTCGGTATACGGTTTATCAAGCAGACGATAGTATCCGACGATCCGGTCGAGATAACGACGCGACCAACCGTGTTTCGCTCGGTTCGGTGGTTTGTCCATCATCACTTCCCGGAACCTTGCCCGCCACTCGACATTTCGCAGTTCACGGGCGAACAACCCCATCACCAGCGCCACCGTGATACACAGGCCAAACAATCGCTCCGCCCAAAGTATGTTCATCCAGTCGTCCTCCCTCTATCCCGCGATACGGTACAACCGCACCGCTTCGTGGTTGGATGGAAGGTCTACATCCAGTCCCTCCACCATCGCACGTTCCCGCATCGCTTCGGTGATACCGTGAAAGTGAAACGTATCCGTTACTGCGTCGTAGCTCATGATCGGTTGCCAGAAGAGCGCTCGTTCGCCAAAGTTAAAACCGAGAATTTCCCCAATCTCCGTCACCCGTTTGCCATGACGCGTATCCCGCAGGGTGAACACAAACCGGATTTTGTCCCCCATCATGCTCGCGATGTTCAGGTACGACGCCCGACTCCCCGCCCCATCTGCCGACTCCAACAGGAAACGGGTGAGCGTTCCTTCCACACCGGATCGAATTCCGACATGACTGTGAAAGGTCGTCCCGGTCTGCCGCTTCACAATGAGGCTCGTGCGAAGAAACAAGTACGCAATCTGCGAAGACCGCACTTCGCCGATAAATTCGTTTTCCCCGTTCATGCGCAGGGAGTTGATCAAATTCCGAACCATGTCGATCCGGCCCTTGCCTTCGTGATTCTCCGCCCGGTCCGTCAGCCGAATCGCCCATTCACAGAGTGGAGCCATCTCTGGCAACTCTTCGATGATGATGTTCAACTGCCCGGATGGGATGTCTCCGGTCATCGCGTTCATCAGCGTCGTTTTCCCACAACCAACGCCACCTGCCAGAATGAAACTATCTCCCAACTGCATCATGAGTCGAATGAACGCTCGGGTTTCTACATCCATTAAGCTGAGGCTCACCAAATCATCGAGCGTAAACGGATAAATCGGCTTGCGGATGCTGGCGATCGTCCGTGGTTCCGTAACAATTCGGCCCTCCGCGTCCCAAACGGTGTACCTTGTACCTGGGCCGCCGACCACATTCAAACGATACCCACCGCGCAGAATCGCGTCGGTCATCGGATCGGATTGCGAATATAGATACGGCGTTCCGTCGAGTTGACGTTCGATGAATTCATTCAGTGCCGTTTCCGAGGAGAAGCGGGCAACCGGGATTTCGATCTTTTGCCCACCCTTTTGTACAATCGTCGTCGTGCCGATCACATGCACATCGGTCACCAGCGGATCGTCCATCACCGACTGCAGCACATCAAACTGATACCATGTGTTAAGCAGTGTCGTGATCACTTTCTCCCGCTGCGCCACGGGAACGAACGTCTCTGGTTCCGTACAATGTCGGTACAGAAACGCGTGCATATCTGAGCGAGTGACACCCGGCTCCCGCATCCGGGGATGCTCCAGCGCCACTGCTTTCAATCGTTCAAGATACATCTCGATCTGCTTATCCATCACGGCTTCCCTCCTTGTGCGTTCACGTCAGTTGGCGGTGATGACGTGACGGTGGGGGTGGCCGCAGTTCCGGTCGCTTGGGACGGCGTTGGTGAAGTCAGTGAAATGGACGTCGGTGCCTTAAACGATCCGTTTTGTGGGATAAGCCCGACCTGCACATTGTTGTTGAGAATCGCCGGGGCCAGGACGCGGTAATCCTTTTCCGTGACGAAAATGAGGAGCGCAGTCGGTGTCCCGCCTTTTTGCTTTGTCAGCACATTCAGCACCGGAACCGGCTCCAGCGTGGTCAACGACTGGGACTCGCCATTCTGTTGCGGGATGATGAGCGCGATGCTTTCGCCAGGATTCACGACCGAAGCCAAGGTGGACTGCACAGGCAGGGCCATCAACATCCCCGTCTGTCCCGTGCGTTCGGTGTACTGCGTCAGGAACGTCGAGAAACTGCCGCCTGACGGGTTCAAGTCTGCGGCGGTAATCGGGTCTCCTTTGGGAACCGCGAATGAAAGATACTGTCCGACAACCGATTTCTTGCTGGTGGCTAATCCTGCGATACCACTCGTTTTCGGCACGGTGACGGTGGTGACATCCCTCGATTGAATACGTGTGTACGGGAAAATCGTGTGTGTGGAGACCACCACGGTCTCCGTGTTCGAAGCCCGTGTGAGAACGACCGCGCCGATCACGCCTGCCAACACCGCGAACAAGGCACCTGTGCCAAACGCCAGGGTACTTTTCCTCATCGTGAAAACACCTCCCGCAGTGTACGTCGTTTCCTTGCGTCATCCACCCTCGGGAGCAAATGCAGTGCATCCATCACCTGAACGACGCCTGCCGATACTTTGCGGCTGCCTGTGAGCGGACTCGCGGTCATGACATCGCGATACAGTCGCCGATCTTCCGGGATCTGCACGATGTCCGAAGCGACATCCGCTTCTTGCAACAAGCGCAGCACACGCCGATGTTCCGACACATTGACCCGAATTCGATTCACCGCCATCACCACATGGGACGCCGTCTTCATATGGCGAACCAGCTCGTACTCTTCGAGGAAGCGTTTGAACGCCATCCATTCCGGGGTCATCGTGAACACGACCCGATCCGCCAGTTCAAGCGCCGTATACGTCGTCGTGGCAGACGGGCTGGTATCGATCAGAACCACGTCAAAATACCGACAGAACGGATGAATGAGCCGTCGCAGGGTCGTCTCATCCAGACCGTTCCGCGCCCGACCACTCGGCAGCAGATACCAGTCATCCACTTGAACCAGCGAATCTTTGAATGCCGATTCGTCCATCTGCGTCGGTAAACGAGTGAAATCATCCGCGGTCATGGCGGCAGGTTGGTGATGGATCGCCTGGAGATTCCCCTTCGGATCAAGGTCGATCACACCAACCGCGAGACGCTGCCTGGACAAGGTGCGCGCCAATAATGCAGTCAGGGTGGACTTCCCGACACCGCCACGGGCGCTGTGAATGACAACGACCCGTCCGCGAAGGAGCGGATCCGGGTCGCCCACAGGAATGTCTTTTTCATTTGTGTGTGCCGTTATTATGGTGGGTCTGGGTAGTCGGTGGCGTTTGAGAATGGCTTCCATCGGCGTCATGGACGTGCTTGACACAGGTTCCTTCTCTTCCGGCTCCGCTTCCTGAATCCAGCGTTTCAGATAGTCCATGGAGAGTGGATAGGTTACAACATCTACACAGCGAAGTTGTCGAGCCTTCTCGTAGGCTGCATCATCGTCAGAACTTCCTACATAAATGAAGGGACACACAAATCCGAGACCCTGAATCTGCCCTACTCCTGGCCAATCCGCTCCAACCAACACCAACTCGACAGCAGTGACATCGATGGTCGACAACTTCTCCTCATGGTCCACCGCGCTTAGTTTCAGCCCTGCGCGTTCTGCCGCAGCCAGCGCTTCGGCTTGCCTCACACGATCAGGTTCCAGCAGCAACAGCATCCAAGGTTCCTCCCTCTGCACCCCTGCGATTGGGATCAACAAAGCAAGCAGATATCCGGTCTACCACCGGCATCAGCCACTTGGCGAAACGAACATCCAGACAGACCAATGGGGTTTTCATTCGAATCGCATGGAATTGACGCGGTTCGTGAGGGATATACATGGTCTCTACATCCGAAAAGTCCTGACGCAGTACCCCCGGTGTATGGTGATTCACCAAGCAGATCAGCCGGCTTTGAACTTCGGGCTCCGCTGACCATGCGCGCACGGTTTCTGCCATTCGGGTCCAATCCGGCCACATGACCCAGAGCAGGAGATCGACATCTGACAGCTGTGTGCTGGCATCTGAACGCGTATCCAAAATCACGCGATATCCCTGTGGTGGTTCCGATGAATACAGGTTGGATTGCCAAGTCTCGTCGCACCAACGAGATAGTGTGGTCAAATCGTCCTCAATGATGGCTGTAGAAAGTTCATTCTGCTGACACAGCGCCGCAATCTGTAACGCGACAAAACTCTTGCCACAACCACGCGCTCCCAAAATGCGCACGCGCACCGGGGATGGGTCAGGCCAGATGAACTTGTGCGCTGTTCGTACTGGTTGCTCCGGTTCCTGTGCCTCCGGGGAATCCAGCAGGGCATCGAAACGAGACAACCCTGTCTTCGCGCTGCCATCTTCTAATGGCGACCATGAGAATGGCTCGTCCTTTGTCGTAAACACGTCTACCAATGTAGGCGGTTCCATTAGACCGGCTTCTTCTCGTTGCAAATACATGTCGACATCCCCGATAGAACGCGCGTGTTCGAGCAGATGGTCTAAATCTTGCAGAACCAATTCGTTCCCGACGAATAAGAAATCATAGATTCCAAGCTGACAGAGTTCCCGTTTGAAGTCCTCTGTTTCATGAAGAGACGAGCCAATGAAAACGACTCTCGCCCCCTGGTTCCGGACCTGGCTCAAGGTTTGCATCAGGACATCGCGCCTGGTAAACATCCACTCGCAGACGACCAGCGTGTCCGATGCACAAAACTCGGTCCTCTCGATTTGCTGGACATAGGCCAGCCAAACACTCTCTTTGTAGCGTTCTCGAAGGTCTGATCCCAATGCCAAATACAGCAAGGCTACACGCTCCTTCCTGGGATACAAAGATTTGTGATTGTGGTGTGAATGACGAGATGTTCTAGCGAGAACCCTGGTTTGCCTTGGTCCACCTCCCATCACGTACACGGTATCACTTGAGATCAGGGAATGGGTGCCGCCAGAGTGCCAAAACTGTCCCGCTTCTATATCTATGGGAGCAATGAAAAGGCTACATACGTCTGGGATCAAGTAGTGATCACAGAAAATAGATCTGTCTGCGCACAAATAAATGCTATACTCCGAACTACCATCGCGGTCGTAAAGTCGCGGTGGGTTGTTGTTTCAGGGCCGTATAAAAATGCACTGATTTTGTAAAATCGATATGGGACAATTGGGCAGAACATACCGCAATAGTTACTCTATCAAATGAATAGGTAGACTTCAGGTGCTAACCAACGACTGCAAATTCCTCATCTACGGCTGGAAAACGGCCTCCGGTTTAGGAAGGTCTCCTCCTCGCAGACATCGGAGATTGGCTAGACAATGGAAAGATCAAGACGGTGCCCGTCAAGCGACCACGTCCCTTAGTCAGGAAAGAAGTCGAAGGGCTCGAACAATCAGTCAGTCTCATCCTCTCTGTCAATCGTCAGCCATTGAGAAACGTCGAAAATTTTAACACAACGTTAGTGTGTCACACTATACTATTTCGGGTCGGTAATGGTAGAATGTGTATTGAAACGCTAACTCTAGGCATCTGGAGGTAGGACAGGGCTAATACCAAAGGGCTGAAGAAAGCAGGGCGAATGAAATGGAAATTTCTAAAATAGAGATATATAACTATCGTCTCTTGAAAGATTTGAAGTTGGATTTAGAACGAAATCTCTCACTGATCATTGGTAAGAACAACACCGGAAAAACTTCAGTGCTTTCAATTTTGAATAAATTCATCGGAGACAGAAGCACATCCAATACCTTTATGTACGATGATTTCAATCTTGAGTTCAAGAATTCACTATTTGAAGCAGTTCAGGGAAACGGCGCTAAGTGGGATTCAATTTATAAAAGAGGCATAGAATTATATCTTTTTATCAAATATGACAAGAATGATAACCTCGCAAATATCAATCCTCTGATGTTGGACCTCGATCCAGATAATAATACAGTTGTTGTGAAATTTGAATACACGCTGAGTCTAGAAAAAATGTCATCCCTAGTGGAATCATTTTCACAATACTATGCTCGAACTTCACCTAACGAAGATCCTAGCGTAGAAATGTCCGCAAGCTTCAATACCTTTATGCGGACGAAGCACAGGAGATTTTTCCAAATTAAGAAGAAAGCCATCTTATTTGATGTTGTTTCGCAGAAACCGATCGAAACAGAGTATCGAATACTTGATTCAAAAGTAGTGGACTTCGGTAAGGTAGTTTCTTTCAAGTATGTTGCAGCTAGGCGAGATACCGTTAATTCGGATAATGATGGCACATTATCAGCTTTATCAAACAAGTATTATGAAAGAACTAAGACAGACGACAGCGATCCGGTGGTTCAGAAATTTGAAGATGAATTAATTAAGACTGATTCATCGTTGACAGAGATTTATCAAGGAATATTTGATGATGTAATCCAGAAGGTTAAGAAGTTTGGTGGTATTCGCGAAAATGAAACTGTTGTCAAGATCATTTCAACTCTTAGTCAGCAACAATTGCTGAGAGGCAACACAACTGTCGTATATGAGGCTGATAACCATCAACTTCCTGAGAGTTACAACGGGTTAGGATATCTAAATTTGATTAATGTTATTTTTGAGATAGAAACTATTCTAAGTGAGTTCAGATACGATAAAGATGAGGCTGCTACTCCAGCGGACATTAATCTGCTGTTTATCGAAGAACCCGAAGCCCATACACATCCGCAAATGCAGTATGTTTTTATTAAAAACATAAAAGCGCTACTGCATGAAGGTTCTTGCGGGGAAAACATAGTCAAGAAGTTTCATCTACAGACGATTGTCACTACGCATTCCTCTCACATTGTTTCAGCATGTGATTTTGATGACATTAAATATTTCCGAATGGTGTCGCAGGCGCGTGTATATTCAAAGAACCTCAAGGATTTAAAAATCGCTTACAAGGATGAAAAGGATCCAGAAGACAATCATTTCAAGTTTCTCAAACAGTACCTGACGTTGAACTGTGCAGAAATATTCTTTGCGGATAAGGCCATCCTTTTTGAAGGTGACACAGAGAGAATACTCTTGCCCGCTATGATGAGAAAACTAGATCAAGAAGAAACGTCGCGATACGCAATTCCCCTCTTGTCACAGAACATCTCGCTAATTGAAGTTGGAGCGCATTCGCAGATATTCGATAAATTCCTATCATTTATTGGAATCAAAACATTGATTATAACGGACATCGATGCAGGCATAGAGCGGAAACGTGATAGTCCCAACAAGGATGGTCAATATGCCACAGACATTGTTGCTAGCACCGTCGAGACTGGGACGCACACAACGAATGGTGCGCTGAAACACTATTATTCCTCTCCTATGAAAGAGGCTACTGGCACGCAACTTAGTTTTTTTACTGAGCTACCCCTAAGCCAAAAAGCGCTAACAGACACAAGTGGAAGCTGGACGGCTGACGATGATGGTTCGCTTATGCTAGTCTACCAGACACTTGAAACGGTTAATGGCAATGATGCATATTATCCGCGTAGTTTTGAAGACGCATTCTTCCATGTTAACAGGAAGTTTGTGGTTGATAACGCAAGCCTTTTTGTGAGTCTGAAACATAGGGATTGTTTGTCGGAAACGAATGAGGGGGGAGCTTATAAATATGATGCTTTCTGCTTAGCCGAGAAATGTATCAAGAGCAAAGCCTCCTTTGCTATGGACATTTTACTCAACAGTTTGAGCGCGGATGGAATTGACTTTTCTAACTGGGAAACACCGCGATACATTAAGGAGGGATTGTTGTGGCTGAGAGAAGATCTCAAAATGAAATAAATGAGATTCTGCACCATATTGAAAGCGGTAACAATTTCTTGTTGAGTGGTGGAGCTGGAAGTGGGAAAACGTATACTCTGGTACAAACCCTTAAGAGGCTTTCTGAAAAATACCCATCTGCACATATTGCATGCATATCGTACACAAACGCAGCTGCTATTGAAATCAAAAACAGAGCGGAGATCAGAAATCTTAAGGTTACTACCATTCATGATTTCCTTTGGGAATCAATCGCACCCTTTCAAAGGGAAATGAAGGAAACCTTGATTGACCTGATAAACGATCCCTCAAACGAAATTAAAACCACAGATGATGGAGAGAGGTTTTCTGGTGAATTCGAGAATGGAGTTCAGTACAAGGAATACTTAAATTTAAAGGAGGGTGTAATTTCTCACGATGAAGTTCTTATTTTAGCTCATGCAATGTACAGCAAATACGTCAAGCTTAGTGACATTCTAAAGGACAAGTATCCTTTCATCTTTGTAGACGAATATCAAGACACCTCTCCCTTAGTTATTGAAATTCTGCTGTCTCAACTTCGCCAAAGCGACAGACGAAACGTTATTGGTTTCTTTGGTGACTCCATGCAGGCGATATACGAGAGTGGTGTTGGAGACATTGAAAATTATGTTTGGGAAGGAGTCATCCAAAAGGTCGAGAAAAAACAAAATCGACGAAACCCTGAATTAGTTATTCGTCTTGCAAACAATCTACGAACCGACGGATTAGAGCAAGAACCGTCGGAGGACCATACTGCTCCTAATATGATCAACGGAATGGTTAAGTCGGGATCAGTAAAGTTCTTATATTCCAATGAATTTGATCTTAACGAGGTAAGGTCTTCTCCTTGGTGTAGTGGTTGGGACTTCTCAAATTCGCGAACGACGAAAGAGCTTAGGCTTACTCATAACCTGATTGCTGAGGAGGCTGGTTTCTCAGAGCTAATGTCCGTGTACGATGCTGATCCTTTGTTCAAATTCAAGCAAGATTTCAGGAGAGAAGTGAAAAAGCAGGGCGTAGAAATTGAGCCCAGTGACACATTCGATCATGTCGTCACTTCTGTTCCTTGGAGTTACGTAAAGGGTGCAAACAAAGGGCGACATCATAAGGACGTCTTGCTGGATGATGATATCGCGGCTCAGTTATACGGTCACGTTAAAGACTGGCCTTACAGCAAGATTCAGAGCATTTACTTGGACAAAGATAGTCTCATTGATGACAAAGTTGTCATAGACGGTGTTATTGTGCGGGAGCCAAAGCGCGACCGATTGATACAGCATTTGTTTAAGATACAGAATATTATAGAACTGTATAACAAAAAATCCTATAACGAGGTGATTCAGAAAACGTCGTACAGAATCCTAAGTGTTGCGCACAAAACGAACCTGAAAAGTACTATTAATACCCTTGCTGATATGAGTAATGCCTCTATCGAGGAAGTCATTAGTTTCGCGGATCGAAATGGTCTGTGCATAGTCGATGATAATTTAAGTGGCTTCATAAGCGCCAATGAATACCTTTATTGGCGTGTGAAGAACATACCCTTTTATATATTTCAAAATCTGTATAGATATCTTGAGGGGTTTGTGCCTTTGTCAACTCAGCATAAGATAAAGGGATTGGAATTCGAAAATGTATTGGTAGTATTACATAATGGCGGATGGAATAACTATAACTTTGAATATTTGTTGAATCCAAATATTCAATATACATTGACGACTTCAAGGCAACAGAGCTTTCAAAGAATTTTGAGTCGTACACAGAAGCTGTTCTATGTTTGTTGTACACGGGTAAAAGAAAATCTAGTTGTTTATTGTCCCAAGCCAACGCAGGCTATGCTAGCGGGTGCCATTGATTTATTTGGAGCAGAAAATGTTGTAGACCTAATGGGGGTTACTGTCTAGGGATACGCCAGCGTAGCTGTGATAAGGAGCAATTGACTGGTTGAAGAACCTCCGTTGTTACGTAGGATTGACGACAGAGCATCAGAACTTGAATACTGAGCGGCATTACGAACCGGGCCCGATATGGTTAAAGCGACAGTGCCCCATGTTTCTCACGATTCAGCAGATTAGAATTTCACATCAGATCTACGGTCCAGACACCAAAGGACTCGGGATTAATTGGCCCTGCTTGTTCAGCTTCGGCAACGATTCGGTGGTGTAAGCTCGATTCCACGTTGGTTGAGCCTGTTCATATTTCGCTGTCGCGTCCGGCGTTTGATGCAAGTAATACCACGTCGGATAGCCGAGGGTTTGCGCCAAGTCGGTCTCGCTCCACGTCACGGTGGAGCCTTCCCCTGTCGTGAACGTCACCGTCGCCCCTAGGTGCGCACTCGTCGTGGGATCGCCAGTCAAGTTCCATGCAGTCAGTTGAGAAAAGTCGTTCGGGACACCTGTTGTCGCGTATTTAGGAATGGCCGTGTACACCCACCCATACTCCGTAGCAGGTGGCGGATATCCATTGCCGTTCGGATCCCATACAGGTACATCTCCATCATTCACCACCGTATCGGGTAGCAACGAAAACGTCTGCGTCCACCTATTCGATTCTCCATCCGGGTTCGCCAACTGACATGTCACGTTCGCGCGGCTTGGCATGTCATGTGGAGAACCGGTCCATTTCAGTCGAAAGGCAACACCTCCCCCCACTCGTACATAGACAGCCGGGTAACGAGTCGGATCGCCATAGGTGGGCAACGCCTGATTCCCGCCATCCGTGGACCCATCCGAATTGGCATCTGCATTATGTTGTGAGACTCCTGGATTCGTTGGAGACCAGATATCCCCCGGTTGGCCTGGATCGTAAAAAAGTCCGGTGATTTGGAGGTTGCTTACGTTCAGTGGATAATCGTGATGGTATGTCACCGGATCGTCCTGCCACTTATATTCCATGCACCCGTTGCTGTTCGTGGTCGTTTGCAGTTGCCAATTTGTATCCGTCCAGGTAAGCATCTGCCCGCCGGTTCCGTCCGGAGACCAGTTGTACGAAAGCACTTCATTTGCAGGCTTTGATGGAATCGTTGGAGCCGGGCATGTGGGTCCACTCGGTTGTGACGGCTGCGTCGGCGGAGAACCAGGTGAAGACGACGCTTGGTTCACGGTGAAATCCACTGTAGCCGTGGTGGCAGATCGATTGAACCAGTCTTTCACATCCAACTCGATCACATAATGACCGGGACTTAGATTCGTCGTATGGATTTCATTCGGTTGCGAACTGCCACCATCCGTCGTTTCAACAAACGACGGAGGAAACGAGGTGGTTCCCCCTCCTTGCACCTCGACCATCGGTTGACCACTCGGACCGGTCAATGTTTCCCCGTTGTATGGAGCCTTCCCCTGCAAGGCGTTTTCGTTAAAGCACTTGGCGGTGACATCCTCTCCATTCGCGTTCTTCACGGTAATCCATTCGAAGTGGTACTTGGTGTGATAGGCTTCGACAGATACATGGTTGGCAAACTGGATTGGCGTTCCCTGTTGCACGCTGTTCGGTCCGACGATGGTGATCTGAGCTTTTGGCGGATCGGTCGCATATACGGGTTCATCAAACCAGTCCCCATTGGTTTCAGGCGCAAACGCGGCACCGCTTTCGGCGACAATTTGGGAGATATTTGATACAGGGAAAGTCTGTCCGGCACTGTCCACAAATGTGGTGTTCCAAAGGCGTGCCTCGACATACGAAGGATCGCCCTTCAGTGCAGCGATCCATTGTGAGATGGTCGATTGTCCAATCATTTTGTAGCCATTATTTTCGGTGACCGGTACGCCATCGTGACTCACGTGGTCAAAGCCCCAGATGCCACCGAGCGTATCGTTTCCGTTGTAGATGGGAATTCCGTCCGTGCCGTATTTATAGAGATCACCACGATCTTGAATCAGCATGAGAGATGTATCATTCGTCTGTTGGATTAAAAATGATGTCCCTCCTTGAATTTGTCCATTCGGAATAATCGTCCCCGCTGTTCCCGAAGGATTATCCGTTCGACTGATATACGCAAACGCCACACTCGGAGTCATCACAAGAACAGAAAAGATAGAAACAATTGAAATACTGGCCTGAATACAGCGTCTGTTCCATCGATTCATCAGTCGACTTCCTTTCATTTTGAGTGAACACAGATCAAAAAGGAAAGCTGCTACACCCGATGGGTAGGCTTTCCTTGTTGTTTTATTCGATTGTTTCCGAAGCTGAAGAACGATAATCCCGTATGTCACCCTTTCCAAACTGGCTGGCCACTACTGTCTGTGATTTGTGGGATTGCAGCGCTTGAAGATGGAATCAAATCCGTCTGGACAAATGTAATATCGTGGTTGGGGAAAATCTCGCTGATGCCCAATTCCGCATGTTGTTCGGTCTGTACCCACACCTCGCTGGCATTTGTTTCTGTTCCCCCGTTTCCCGGATCTCGTGAATCGAATCCATAGAAACCAGTTGCTTGATGCCAAGTTCCCCCTTGATCCAAGCTGTATTCCGTATGATTCCCTGATGGGTTATACAAGGAGCCACAGGTGATTTCCATTTTGTTTTGATCCGACAGCCACGGAAGAACGAACGTTAGCTTACCGTTTCCTTGGACTGAAAAAGTGATCTGATCCGCAAGTGAAAATGTATTCGCTTGCCCCGAGGAGGCCATGGCTGCAGTGACGTCTGGATTGTGAGCAAACGCAACCTTGGCGTCATACGGCTGAAACCATAGACGGTACGTGCCGTTCGAATTCTCTGAATATCCGTGATAGAGCGCAGAGAGATTGGACATCAACTGCGTTTCGCTTGCGTTCGTTAAAATACCCGTTCCAACACCCTGATTCAATTCCACCGCGTTCGCCCAGGCGACCGTGTTCCCCCCGGCGTTCCATGTGATGTCACTGTCTGGGATGCCCACATACAACTGATACGCATGATCTACCGTCTCCACATTCACAGCGTCTGTCGAACCAAAATGACTTCCACTGTCCGCCGTGAAGTATCCTTTTTGAATCACCGCATTCACGTATGGCCAGTCCGCTGCACTCACATCATCATATGGATTTGAACCCGATGTATCCGGTGACATGTGCAAGGTATTCACAAAGTCTTTGACCACCTGTAGCTTGGTTGCATGGGGCGTGGATTCTTCTGTGGTCATTGACCATGATGTTCCGTCCCAGGTGGACGTGATCCCGACTCGCTTCAGTGCTTGCATCAAGTACCAAATTGGAATATACGAGGTCATCTTGTGCCCGCTCGAGTCCCGATAAGCATATCGCGGAGCGTATTCAACGGGCGTTCCATTGATTTCAATCGACACATCAGATGAATTTGTCGATTTCTTTGGAGGGTTCGACCAATCAACCGGCATACTGCTTGGCAGAGTCAAATTCCAGTCATGTCCGTTCCATGTACTATGGATACTCAGGTTCGTCAACGTCCCAAACAGATACCAAATCGGCAGCCAGCTTGTCGGTTCCGATTTGACGCTCTCCCGCCGAACGAGATGCACCGGATTGGACTCGTCTTTCCCATTCAACACCAATTGGGTGGGAGCCGTGTACACCGTCTGAATCATCTTTGCATGGACGGCTGGTACATAGCCAGATATACATACTACCATCGTCGAAAGTAGGATTCTGCTTGATTTCTTCATGTCGTTCATCCTCCTTCTCGCGCTTATCAAGAACCTATCATAGAAAAACACCGCATGAGTGCCACCAGCGTGCCAACCGATTGACGATGATTTACCTGTTGACCCCGAGACGGGTTTGTCACGGTCCTGGCACCCACCACTTATTCATAGGAACTATACTCCACTCTACCGGGGGTCTATATGGAAGAGATTCACTCCCTGCAATGGTGAAGTCAAGTACTTCATGGGTCGTCCACCGCAGCGTTCTCAACCCTGCATTTCACCAAGGAGGCTTGTTCGGATGAATCTGTTTTCACCTGAATTATCAAGACAACGCGTATGTGAGCGCCAAAACTCGGATGGTACAAGGAGCGTGACATTCAAAGAAAATGACGTCACCATCACCGTGACGTTCAATCATCCAACCCCCGATGCTATCCATCGTTTTACACACTCGCTTCACACGATTCTGCGCCATCAACTGGATGAAGAGACATCTGGCGGCCGCTAAACGGCCGCTCCCCTATCTCGATGCAGGACTCCATTCCGGATCCGTCGTCTCCCAAATCAGCGCAAACTCGCCGCCCAGTACTTCAAACAGCCGATGAAGCACGGCCATGCGCAATCGGAAAAAGGCTCTGCGGGATATATACATCTCTTCCCAAACGATGGTGTTATTTTTCTGTTCAAAGTACTTCAGCCGGACCAGCGTCATCTCCTCATCCGTGAGGACAGCCAACGCATTGTCGATCAGTCCAATCCAAAACAGCAAGGGTCGAATATGTTCTTCTTCCAGAATCCATCGCCTTTCCACCGCGTCGTACGTGGGATCACTGGTTTCTCCCTGCGGGAAGGAGGGCACGGTGCTGAACCATCCCACTCTTGGGTAGTCGTTCAATTGCGCTTGCAAATTCTTGACTCGACGTTTCCAGGATGGATAGGCATACAACCATGTTTCAATCTGCCGCATTCGCGGATCCATCATTCCTGATCCACCCACTTCGTCTGACGGACACGCCCCTTCACCCGACGATACGCGTCATGACGCATCATGTTCTCATAAGCCCGCCGATCCTGTGGGTAGGGCTGACTACCGTCTGGATGACGTTGTTGATCAGATTCGGGGCGTGTCGGACGTTTTTCATCAAGCACGATGTATCGCCTCCGCTTTCTCCTGTTTACTTTTGTTAACATCAACAAGATAAAAAAGCGCGTCAAACGGCTTGTCCAACACCAGACAAAATTGTTGCGCCGCGTGCGGGCTCGGATTGCGGTGCCCTCGTTCCAGCTGACTCACGTAGGCAATGCTGTATTGAGTTAATCGAGCCAGTTCTCTTTGAGACAAGCCTTTCAGAATACGTGCGCGGGTGAATGCTTCCGGGTACACTCGAATTGGTCCAGATACCTTTGCCATCATTCCGCCTCCCTGCACAATTGTGGTAAGCCCATCATAATCCGCCTGTTTCGGAACGAGCAATCACATCTTTGATTACTTTTGCTAACTTTTTCATTGCGCACCTGCTCAACGGATGGTATCATCGGCTCAGAATCAGGGGACAGGATGGATGTATATGGACGAGGCGTTCGGAGCCTGGTTGCGCAGACAGCGCAAAGAAAAAAAACTCACCATACGTGAAGTGGCGAAACGCGCCAACCTCACGCCAGGTTACATCTCCTTGCTAGAGAACGGGAAACGAAAGCCAAAGGCCAGCACATTGGCCCCCCTATCCCAAGCCCTTGGTATCCCCTATGGGGACATCCTCCAAATGGCTGGCTACTTAGACGATCAGATGCTCCTCTTTTCCCATCGCTTGCATACGACCCGCATCGCGCGCGCCATGAGTATTTCCGATTTGGCCACACCATGTCACCTGTCTGCCCGAACCATTGAACGCTGGGAATCCGGCATCGGTTCACTCCCTGTTCGCGCCACGTTAGAACGTCTCGCAGACGCGTTAAAGGTATCTCCTGACTACCTGCTTGGAGCACCCGATTGGCAGTCTATCGATTTGGGCACATTGCTGAATCAAGAACACGTTTCGTACAATGGCGTTCCTTTGTCGGAAGAACAACGGACCTTTGTTCGTGATTTTATTCATCGGGCGCTCCAGTTGTCCTCTCCTGTTCCGAAACCACCCGAACCGGATAAGTGATATGCAATCTTCCCCGACACCCATGTTTTTGACGGGGATACAATACATAACCACGATTCCGAAAGGTCTTTAAACATCGCGGCTTGTTTGGCTCATCTTCGAGGGCCATGCGAATCTTTCGAATATAGACATATAATTCATCCCGATGCACCATGACCTGCTTCCCCCACAGACGGCGAATCAGCTCTTCAACGGTTAACACGCTGCCCATGTGATCCGCCATATACCGCAGCAATCGAAAGGTCATCGGGGTCAAATAGACCGTCTGTCCGTCTTTTATCAATACAGCGCCATCCAGATCGAGGTAGCAGTCATTGCCCAAACCAATCCGGCTTTCTCCATCCATCACGACTTCCCCCCATGCATGAAGCAGCCCATGAAAGCAAGATGACCGGCATAGGGAGTGACGTTTCGCGAAACGGCAACTGGCTGACAATAGGTTATACTTCAACCCGTAGTCCCTATAGCTTTGCGTCCCCCGCTTTCACAGGGTTTGCCCCTATTCGTTTCATCCATTGTTCTCAGACTCATTCAACCCTTTCCCCTTGGCTTCTCTCATCCGTTCTTGGGTACACGCGCCCGAATCGCCTGACTCGGCCACTCGATCCTGCGTTCTTGAGCGGAATAGCGCTGGCAAACGAATCGACCACGTTCCATCAGTTCTTCAATCAGCGCCTCCCTGGCCTTCCAGGGGAGTGGAGCCAGTTCTTCGCCAAACCAGCCGACGCCACGAATGAAGTGCTGCACGACGTGCTCTGCATGTTGAAAGGCTAACACCGACGATGACACGAATGTTTCAACGTGTTCCAATCCGGCGTTCTCGAAATCTTTGGGCGCATCGTCTGGATGAAGCAAATAATCCTTGGGCTGCTCTTCTCTCATTGCCGCCAACGTAAAGATGGGTTCGAACCACTCTCGAAAGAATGGCGCAGTGAACGTCATCTTCAAGGGATGCCAACTGGCGATGACGCCGCCCGGACGCACCACCCGCTTCATCTCACGGAGCGCCTGTGGACGGTCAGTCAAATGGAAATACCCCACCCCGAGCGCCATGTCAAAGCGTTCCTCTTGCACAGGCAACTGTTCTGCCTTGCCTCGACGGAATTCCACCCAAGAGACATGTGCCTGATACTGCTTTCTCCGCGCCCGCGCCAGCATCCCCGTCGACGGATCGACCGCCACCACAAAACCAGTCGGCCCCACTCGCTCAGCCAATCCAGCCGCAAATGTCACGACCCCATCGGCGCATCCCAGTTCCAGTACACGCTGGCCAGGTTGCACGGCAGCCCAAGTCAAGAACGTCTGGCGCTGTTCCATCGCGTACGGCCAAATCTCCTGATCCATCTGATCATAGTTGTGGAACTGACTAAATTGAGAGACACGCAATGTTTCGAGACGATGTCGAAAATATCCCGCTCTCTGTAAAGCGTCCGTCGCTGCACGCAACACCCGACATCCTTCATCCGTCAATCGGACAAAGCGATGTTCTCCCCGTTTTTGCAGTTCGATATTTCCCAACACGCTGGCGAACAAAACCTCTTCTCCCAGGCTGTAAGCCACCCAGGGTCGATGCCATAGCCCGAGCACATAATCCCGTTCCGGAATTTCGCCAAAGTGCCGGAGGGCATTCAGGTTCTCCCAACAAGTTTCTAACATGTAGAGTTGCATCAAAGTGGCAAATCCATGGTCATCGACAAACTGTTCGACCCGTCGCATCGCTTCATGCGCGATCGATTCCGTGACATCTAGCTCACCGGTCTGCTGATGCGCCAAATAGACGGCTGTCGATGCCGCCGTCTCGTATACGGCAATTTGCGCCATCCGTTCCGGCGCGGGCAGGTCTCCGAGCACGCGCCCCCGTTCGACTTCCGTCCAATGGATCAGTGCGCACTCACGAGAACGCTCCCCCAGAAGCTCGTGAATATCGAGTTCGAAACGTTCTACCCCCACGCCTTCCAGCCACGGACTGATGACCAACCCTGATCTCCAGAGCGTTTGAAACGATTCGGTCAAATCAGGGTAGATATACACCGCCCTCTCCCCTTCCTGCATGGTGGATATTGTCTATTATAATTCTACACAAGATTCCCAATTCTGCGTAGAAAAATTGGCGAACCTTAACAAATATTAAGGTTCATGCCGATTCCACGGTGCTATACTTTTTCTACCACGAATTTCTAGGGGTTTTCGCACGGCAATGATTTGAGATGCACATTCAATGGACTGAACGATGTATTAAGAACGGCAATCCATATAGCAAGCGCTTACAATCACAAATATCTAGCATGCTTTGGGTGGGTGATACTGATGGAACCGATACATCACATGGTCACGCAACTCGTTCGCAGATATGGAACCAACGATCCAGTCCAGCTGAGTCAACTTCTACACCTGCATCTGTTACCAAGCCACACCCCTGCCGGGATGTGGGGCATTCTCTTTCGACAGGGTCCTGACGCATTCCTGGGGTATGACATCCAAGCATCTGCAATGGCGCAACAACGATATATTGCCCATGCGCTTGGTCATGTGCTCTTGCACCAGATACCGCTTGTCATCGAATTCGACACACCGGGTCCATCTGTCATGGAAGATGAGGCTAAAACGTTTGCGAGCTACTTACTTCAAAGTGTTCCGCATGTGCATATTTCAGGAAATGCAAGTGTTGCTACCGCTGGACATCCATTTATAACGAAGTAATTCAATTAAGAATTCAATCGAGAAAATACACTCACGTACCCCGTAGTAATTTGGCCCATTTAGATATTTGAATGACTTGTCCCGTAATCAGAATTCATAGCATACATGGAATTGCCCTGGCGGTGTATAATCATACGATGATCCAATTTGATCACTTGTGGGACTATCGGGCAGTTGCACAAGTGGTAAATTGAATATTTTTAAGCAGGAGCATTTCTTTGTAATGAGAAATGTTCTTTGTTTTGTTAAATACAAATAGAATTACAATAAAAATATAATAATAAACAATTTTAATTTATTGTTAAACGATAAATAATGTGATAAGTTTACTTTATCGTTAAATCAGGTGAGGTGCTTTAAATGAATGTTAAACTTGGTTCAACTTTTTTCTTAAAAGCCGTTGTTTGTCTTATTGGAATTGCGGTGTGTATATATTGGTTGCCTGAAGCAGCCAGAAGAGATGCGATAGTCCGTCCTGGAGATTACTCGCTCTATCCACTTTTGGTATGTGCATATGGACTATGTATTACGTTTTCTGTAGCGTTGTATCAAGTATTTAAACTTTTGACCTACATCGAAAAGAATAATGCTTTCTCTGAGTTATCTCTTCAATCTTTGAAGGTAATAAAAAAATGCGCGTTTTCCGTCCTTTTCTTCATTTTGTTAGCAATAGTTTATTTAAGGGTGCGTGCTCAATTCACAGGTGATGACGCAGCAGGTCCTATATCACTAGGTCTAATGGGAATTTTGGCAACCAGCATCATCACAGCCATTGTGGACACACTTCAAAAACCATTAAGAAGTTTCCTTGAATTAAAACCACAAGAATGATTAACGATTTGAGTGAGGTGTTTTTTATGAAACAAGTTTCGACGCTCTTTTTAAAGTTAGCTGTTATTGTTATCGGAATCCCAGTTCTTGCATTGTGCATATTTTTAGTGCCTAAGATCGGGAATTTTGCTGGAGAACTGTATCCAGATATTGCTTACATAAAATCGCTCGTTTTAATCGATATGTACGCGGCGGCGATACCTTTTTACTTTGCACTGTATCAAGCTCTTAAACTTTTAAGCTATATTGATAAGAATCAAGCGTTCTCGGAATTATCGGTAAGGGCTTTAAAGAATATAAAATACTGTGCCATCACGATCGGAATCTTGTACCTGCTCGGTATGCCACTCTATTTTCTCATGGGGAAGAAAGTTGACCCTCCAAGTTTCACGCCAATGGGATCGTTCATTATTTTCGCCTCTATGGTGATTGCTGTTTTTTCTGCGGTCCTCCAACGGCTTCTACAAGAAGCGATTAACATAAAATCAGAAAATGATTTGACGGTCTGAGGTGGAGGATATGGCAATTGTTATTAATATTGATGTGATGTTAGCAAAACGGAAAATGAGTGTGACAGAGCTTTCAGAGAGGGTTGGAATTACAATGGCGAACATTTCCATTTTGAAAAATGGAAAGGCAAAAGCGGTTCGTTTTTCAACATTAGAAGCGATATGTAAGACTTTGAATTGTCAGCCAGGCGATATTTTAGAGTACAAAGGCGACAAGGACACTCAATAAGAGTTCGCAACGAATTAATCGGACATAAGGGAGCATTAACGCCAGAGGCACATTCTATCAAAAACGTATAACTACCCAAAACGCGGCATATCGAATGATGTACCCCCTCCGGAATATCTGACCCCTGTTTTAATCCAGGGGTCAGATATTCCATATGAGCTTCCGCAATCACAATGATATCTACCCTCATTGGACAATCCGAGCTCTGTTTCAAATGACCGAAGCTTCACTCTCTTCACTGGGACACAGCCCATAGATATTCGTCAACATCAGCTTCGCGACAAAATCTGAGAACTCCCGCAACTCAATTCCACACATCTCCACGCACCGCGCTTCCCATTGGAGTAAAAGCGCATATTTGTCTTCCGATAAGTCCGCTTTTAGCTGTTCCTTCAAATCACTCTGCCGCTCATGTCCCTCCCCCTTCGTTTGCGCATGTTCCTCATAAAAATCGTCAATCAGTTTCTCTGCCAACAGGTCCTTGACCAACCCGCACATCCCTCGCTCCCCTCCTTGCCTTCTTGCTTGTCCGTCACTCTACCTCTCTACGCCGCCTCTCAGCAAGTCCCTTCGTGAGACAGGTTTGGCGCTCGGTTGGCACCATTTCCCCGATTTCCCGAGGTAAGATGTGAACGTGGTAAAAAGGGACGAGGCGGCGATCCACATCGCTGCCTCTTTGATTTCCCTGAAAGGAGGTGAACTTCTATGATCAATCCTGAATATGCAAAGATGGCACGGACGCGCATCGAAAGTTCGTGAATCACAAAGCGAGACACGTTTGGCACTCGCATGGCACCATTCACCGAATTATCCGAGGTACGATACAAGCGTGGGACAAAGAGACGAGGCAGCGACACCCCAGTCGCCGCCTCGTTTTCGTTCCCGGAGGAGGTGTGCGCATGATTGCAAGCCCCATCAAGTGGCAAGGCGGAAAGTCTCGACTGCGCAGGGTCATCCTGCCCCTGATCCCGGAACACACCTGTTACGTGGAGCCGTTCTTTGGGGCTGGCTGGATCTTCTTTGCAAAACCGAAGTCCAAAGTCGAGGTGATTTCCGACGTCAACGCCGAACTCATTCAGTTCTATCAAGTGGTGAAAGATGACTTGGAAGGGTTCCTCCATCAATTTGACTGGACGCTCTATTCCCGTGAAGAGTTCATCCGCATCATGGACCGGCGCAATACATCGCGGGATTCACTCACACGCGCCTATGACTTTTTCTACCGGGTGCAATCTCACTTTGGTGGCAAGTACAACAACTCGATCGATTGGGGATATGGCCGGGGCAAACCCGCCTTCGACTTCTCCGCCATTCACGCCCGTATCGAAGCGGCGCACAAGCGACTCTGTGGCGTGTATATCGAGAACCGACTGTTTCAGGATGTCATCCCCCGGTACGACGGACCGGACACCTTTTTCTATTGCGATCCGCCCTACTATGGCCTGACCGGATATCACGAACATCCGTTTACGGAAGACGACCACCTTCAGTTGCGCGACATACTCGCTCAAACGCAAGGCAAATGGCTGCTCAGTATCAATGACCACCCGGACGTTCGTCGCTGGTATGCTGACTTTCCCATAGAATCCGTTGACGTTCACTACTCCATCAGCCGTCAGAAGACCGGGCGAAAATCCGGGGAATTGCTCATCCGCAATTACACACTCAACCAAACTAGGAGGTGAATACTCCATGACGGACTTACAGTCACGAAAACCAAATCCATTTACGTTTTACCGCGTCGCATTGCCATCTGATCATCCCGTATCCGCGCAACAGGCGCACACGTTCCTTCAGTCGCTCTCTGGCATCCTGTGGCAAAAGCGCATGCTCGTTTCCCAACGTCCGCTGCCCTTTCGCTTTTTCATCGTCAAGGAACCCGGTGAATCGATCATCCGTCTCTATGTGGGCGTTCCCACCGTTCGCGATTCGTCTATCCAGTCGGCCTTTCGCTCGACGTATCCGCAGGTTCATTTGATTGCTGAGCCGTCGCCGTCGTTCCTGAATCCACACATCGACCGTCACACACGCGCCATGTCGTTTCGCAAAGGTGGACAGGGTCTCGACCCCTGGTTGCCCCTCGCTTCACTCCGCGTCGGAGAAGCCGGGGATCCGCTCGACTACTTGCTCGACGCCTTCGGCTCGGATGTCTCGGGGCGCTGGGTATTTGAAGTATGGTTCTCACCCATTCGCGATACCAAGTTCCGTCGCACACTCATGAAGAAGGCGCAGCCACCCGGAAACAGAGGTTCATCCGGTAAGGCATTGTCCGAAATCCTGTCCGAGATTTTTGGGAAATCGCCGTTACCCAGCCAATCGATGCAACCAGTTCCAGACCCATACGCCGAACAACGTCCTATGGTCCGTGCAAGGCTGCTGTCCAACCATCGTCCGTATCGTGTTTCGATCCGTCTGTTGGCCGGTGGCTCCACCAGTATTCGCGCGCATTTGCATGCCGTGCTAGGTGCCATGGGCCACCTGCGCGAAACAGGGTGGATCGTCCCAAGCCGCATCACCAAACGCCGACTTGCCAAGGCGATGCGTCAGGGCACACCCACCCAGCCCATGTGGTGGACGTCCGGGGAACTCGCATCTCTGGTTCATTTACCGGACAGTCGACAACCCGGCTTTCGCTATGTCGCGACCGCCCAAGGGCTCGTTCTCCCTCCTCCTAAGTGGAAGAACCAAGGACTCCGCCTTGGCTGGTCCAACTTTCCGGGCAGAGAAGGTCAACCGATCCACATCCCGTTTGCACAAGCCGCCAAGCACACATTTCTCGCGGGCGCGACCGGGTCGGGGAAAACCACGACCCTTCTGCAAATCATGTTGGGGTTGGTGGAACAGATGCAGACGAATCCCGACACCGCGCCCGGATTCACGTTCTTCGACCCGCATGGTGGGGCCATTGAACGATTGCTCGCCCATATCCCGCCGAGCCTGCATCACAAGGTGCATGTGATCCCCCTTGGCCCGACCGACTACCCACGGGGACTCAACCTGTTTCGGATGGACCATCGCTCCGATGCAGAGGCGATCACGGGAGAATTCGTCACCACCTTGCAGGAACTGTGGCCCGGTTCCCGACCACGCTCGGAACACTATTTGCGTAACAATGTCCTGTCACTGCTCCAGCAACCACCGCAAACCGTCCTTGGCATCGCGCATCTGTTCTCCAATGCGCGGTTCCGAAGTGATCTGATTCCAAAGCTCCCGCCCCACCTGCAATACTTCTGGCTGCAGGAGTTTGCAGAGATCCGCAACATCGCCGACCATTTGGGTCCCATCTGGAACAAGCTCGGCGCACTGACCACCTATCCATCGCTGCGGCGCATCCTGGGCCAAACCCAGAGCGCCATCGACACGCGCACCGTCATGGATGAAGGAGACATCGTGTTGATTGATGGCTCCGGTTGTACCACCGACGCCATCAAAATCGTTGCCGGACTGTATTTGATTGACCTGCATTTCACGTGTAAACGCAGACCCGAACACCGCTCCCGACTTCATCTCTTCATCGGCGACGAGAGCCATTTGTATTCCGTCAATGTGCTGCAAAAGATCCTCGCGGAGGATCGCAAGTTTGGCCTGTCCCTGTTCCTGGCTACCCAGTATCTCGACCAGTTACCCGACCCGATCCTTGCAGGCATTCTCGGCAACGTCGGCACCCTCATCCTGTTGCAATTGGGCGGCCCGGATGCGGACAGGCTCACGCGGTGGCTGAAACCCGATGTCTCCTCTCGCCAACTGATGACCCTGCCGGAGATGCACGCACTGGTCCGCACCAAACTCGAAGGCGGCGTTACGGAGCTGTTTACGATGCAGAACTCCATTGTCTCCTCCGGGAACGAAGACTGGGCAAGGCAAGCGATTGACCGTTCCAATCGCGAAGATGGCCGACCGGCAGAAGCGGTGGATCGAGACATCGAGGCGATGTACGAACGCTCGAATCGAACGACGCACGAACAAATGGGCTTCCAGTAAATAGACCCATATCCATGTTGAACCCGTGTACCTTCCGCAGGCACTTCCGCAGTAGGTTCGGCAGTACCTTACGGGGAACATCAAGAATTTGGGATGCCCTCAGATCCCACACGGGGTGGGGCTTCCCACATCAGCCGAAGCGAGACATATCTCCATTTGGCGGCACACAGAGAGGAGGGAGGGCCCATGGACGCACCGCGTCAGATCGAACGGGACATCCTGCTGTCACTTCACCGCTATAGCATGCTCACAACCGATCAACTCGGTCTATTGCTGCACTACCAACCAAAGACCGTCCACAACACCTTTCGTCCCCTGAGATCCAGGGGTTGGCTGGAATCCCTCTCCCTTGAGTTCCTCACGCGCAATGTCAAAGGGTGGGTGCTGACAAAAACCGGGATGCGTATCGCTTACGACCTGGCCAAGGAAGAGCGGAAGTGGCTACTCCGACAATCCGGATTTCCGCTTGGGCAGTCAGAGCATTTATATGGCAGCAATCGGTTCTTCACGGACCTGATTCGGCAGAGCCTGACTCGTCCCGCACAGGAGGGACTCGTCGAATGGATCGGCATGCGGGACAGCGGGGATCGATATCCCATCTTCAACCGGAAACAGCAACGGACCACGCCACTGCGTCCCGACGGGATCGGCATATACCAATTTGTCAACGGCAGTGAGGCCGTTTTTCATGTCGAGTACGACACGGGAAGTGAACGTTTGTGGATCCTTCGCGGCAAGCTCTGGAATTACCGCGAGGTTCTCAAAACCTTTTGGGCGGATATCACCTGCGCCAACGTGCTGTTTATCACGCGGGATTCTCGTCGATCCGAACGCATTCTGGAACTTTGGCAAGGCATACGGAACGATGTCTTCCGCAATCAGCCCACACCCACCATTTGGACAGCAGCAGAAGATGAACTTGTGCAACGCGGACCCTTCGCGCCTGTATTGCAAGGGATTGAATCGAAAGCCGTGTCCTTTCTGGATTTCCCTCGACTCAGCGGCGGAAACGGGGATCGAAGCATTCCGCTTGGCAAACAGTTCCGCAAGAAACCGTTCACGAGAACAAAGGCAACAAATTCGCCCTCGTCTATTTGATGTGAAGCGGTGTCATGCATCCGTCAGAGGAGATGTTTCCCACGCTCAAATTTCTCGATGTATTCGCTGGCATTGGCGGCATTCGTCGCGGGCTGGAGGACGCAGGCATGCAATGTGTCGGCTCCGTTGAACGTGACAAGTTCGCCCGCAAGTCATATCAGGCGGTATTTCACACAGAAGGAGAATGGTCGCACGATGACATCCAAACCGTTACACCGGGCACGCTCCCGCAAGCCGACCTCTGGGCATTCGGCTTCCCCTGCCAGGATCTGTCCATCGCAGGAAAACGTCAAGGATTTCAAGGCGCGCGAAGCAGCTTGTTCTTCACCGTTCTCGATCTCGTCCGGACGTTGCCCGAAGACCATCGACCCGAATGGCTGGTCGCTGAAAATGTTGTCGGATTTCTCTCCAGCAACCGGGGCTACGACTTCCTGTCCGCCCAAACTGCGCTGGCCGAAAGCGGGTACGACTGTGAATGGGCGGTGTTCTGTGCAACCTCGTTCGGTATTCCCCAGCATCGGGAACGCGTCTTCCTTATCGGACATACTCGAACCCGAGGTCGACGAACGGTTCTTCCTCTCTACGCGGGCAGAACAGATTCTGCTGTCCCGTCGGCAGAAAGAGCTTGCCGATCACAACAAGACCACCGAGGCCAGGAACAAACAAATGAGGCAGAACATTGTGAAGCCAACCGTCCCATCTATTCCGCCGTCTCCACCCCAGGATTTCTAAGCAAGCAGCAACGGCGGCGATTCAAGGAGCCGGATGAACCGATGTTCACCCTGACCACCACGAATCCACACGGCGTCCTCGTGACGAGGAAAGGCCAGGGACCAGACGCAGAGTGGTTCGCACGAGACGTTGCAACATGCCTGGATGCCAATTACTTCAAAGGGCTGGATGCCCATCAGATGCGCACCGGCGTCGCAGTGCAAACCATCGGACACCTCCCCGATGACTCCAGCCAAACGGGGCGCGTTTTCGATCCAAACGGCATCGCCCCCACCCTGTTGAACCATCACGGAGGCGCTGTCGCAAAGATTCAACTCGAAACCCGCATCCGGCGACTGACGCCACGGGAGTGTTGGCGGCTGATGGGCAGAACGGACACGGAATTTGACGCCGCAAAGTGGGCGGGTGTGTCGAACACACAGCTCTACAAGCAAGCAGGCAACTCCGTCGTCCCACAAATGGTCACGGCCATTGGACGGCGGATTGTGCAAGTCACTGACCCAACAGGATGTCATACCAACGAGAAAATCCAAGACAGGAAAGAGGGATGAATATGCCGCTGATTTCCGATGTTCTATCACTTGGCGCAGGTGTGCAAAGCTCGACTATTCTGCTCATGTCCATCCATGGTGATCTCCCCAAACCGGACGTGGCCATTTTCGCCGATACGGGTTGGGAGCCCAAAGCTGTATACGATTGGCTGACGTTTTTGAAAACACAGGCAGAACGCTCCGGGATTCCCCTTTTGACCACATCCAAAGGAAATCTTCGTGATGTTATTTTGCAGAATGCGGGACCGGTTCGAAGAAAACGATTTGCTGCCATTCCCTTCTTTGTTCGCAATCCAGGCGGTCAGGCCGGGCGCTTGCGGAGACAATGTACACGAGAATTCAAGATCGATCCGATTGCCAGGACGGTGCGGGAATCCATTGGCTTACGCCCACGGCAACATATGAAGCATTCGGTGCGTATGTGGCAAGGCATCACCACGGACGAAATCTATCGAGTGAAAACCGCTCGGATCCCATGGCAAGTGAACCATTACCCGCTCATCGACCTGGGCCTGTCTCGACATGATTGTTTGCAGTGGTTGCGTGAACACGGTTACCCCGAACCGCCCAAATCCAGTTGCATCGGATGTCCCTATCACGACGACGCCTACTGGTCTCGAATGAAACGATGGGCACCGGATGAGTTTGCGGAGGCCGTTGCCTTTGATCATGCCATCCGGCGTTTAGCAACGGTCCATGGCGATGTCTTCCTGCATCGGTCGCTCCAACCGCTCGACCAGGTTGAGTTCAAGCAGAAGCTTGGTGTGGAACCGGACTTTCTCGAAGAATGTGAAGGACTCTGCGGCGTTTGATGGGCGAGTATTTCTTCCTGGGCTACGTGAAGTTCACGTTCAAACGTTTAGTCTCAAGGAGGTGAATGATATGGACTTTATCAGCACTGGCATCACGTGGGCCGAACATACACTTCAGGCCATCTTTTTGTGTGTCGCCGTCTATCGCGGTGTCCGGCTCTATGCGCATGGGGAGCAGAATCGGCTCTGGGGACACATCATCCTCTCCTGCATCCTGGCCATCTTCGTCTTCTTCCCATCGATCGCAGAGTTTCTCGCACAGTACCTGTTGAAACAACTGGGGATCAGCCTCAGTTCCTGACGCACCAGCGGACAAAGGAAGGTGATCCATATGGCCGACCCGCGCGCGGATCGGGCGGTTTACCATGCCTATCGGAGCCTGTTCAAAATGAAAACAGTTCTTTATCAGATCGGGGACATCCGTCTCTGGATGCCGATTGATCAGGATCTCATCTTGCTCTGGCTACAGGTGTTTCTCTTGTTTCTTCTGTTCTATTACGTGATCCCGCTCCTTCGCTGGATCTCTCCCGTCGGACCCGCGCTGACCCTCAGTGTCGGTCCTGCGGCCCTGGCGTACACCCTGCACAAGCTCGACCCGGCAGGCAAATCGACCTCGGCCTATCTGCGGGACATCCTGCGCTTTCTGATACGGAAGAAAACTGTCCGTCGCTTCGAGTACGTGTCGCTGCCACGTGCCCGCCGCACGATCAAGTGGTCCCTGTCCGGCAGGCGTTATCAAACCGTCGATCTGCCAGATGGACAGCGACTGCGTTTCTTTTACGCGGAAGCGATCGCCGGGCGCTTGCAACCGGGGACGACCCTGCGCGTGTATCCAAAAGCGCGACTGCGTTGGCACACGCACAGCCAGCGCTTCACGCTCACGCCACTCACCGACAAACAGGCACTGCGATATCAGGAAGTACGCACCAGGCGCAAGAGAAGTACTTGGGAATGGGCGATCACGGAGCCAGCGGATCTGACCCTCACCGCAGCGGATGCGTCCGTCCGAACCCACACGAGGAGGGGAACCGGATGACGTATCCCAAGTTCCCCGTCCTCTACTACGAACAAAACGTGCTCTTTGACATCAAGCGCCAGGCTTGGGCTGCTTATCGGATCCCGCAGCAACCTTATGCGTTTGCGTCCCAGGAGAAGAAACGTGCCATGGTGGACAGTCTGCGCCAGTTCCTGCATGCCCATCGTGGCGCTTGCCATCTGCTCTCTCTCACCGATGACATTCGCCCGACCGGATTCTTTCAAGCGGATCATCCGGGCGGGGATGAATTTGAGCGTTACAAACAAGCCGTGATCCAAAAGGTATCCAGGCAACGCCCGTGGCGTCGTTCCCTATTTTTGCTCGTCAAGCTTCCGAAATCCCGGTTTGCCATGCCGGACTTCGATCTGGCCGCACCGGGACGGGCGCTCACGTCAGTGGGCGCATTCGTCAAAGGGATCGGGCAATCACTGCAACAGCGCTTCATCGTGGTTCCGTCCGGGGAGATGAACCGTCAGGTGCTGGAGGATACCCTCTCTGCCGAGACCCTGGTGGCGCAGACTGTTCGCGCTTCCCTCGGCGGTGAACGATTAATCAGTTCGGACATCGAATGGTTGCTCTGCCACCCGCTCCATCGGGCCATCGTGCATGAGCATGCACCGCGCCTTGGTCTTGAACCCAGCTATCAGATCGCCGTTCGAGGAGAGCAGGTGTGGCTCAGACCGCGTAAGTCTTTGCCGATCCTCGTGGCGGGAAATACGGTCATTGAAGAACGTCTGCGCACGCTCGTCGTACACCATCAGGATGACGGGTCACAGATGAGCTGGCAGACCTTTTTCTTTCTCGTCGATGTGCCCGAAGAAGTGTCCGACATTGGCTCAGAGTGGTTGTATCGACTCGATGATTTATCTGATCCCGTCGAATGCAGCATTCACTTGGCGTTGGAAGCGCCGCATACGGCAGCCGCAGGTCTCGAACGCAGTCGCAAGGCGCTCAAGGATCAACAGCGGGAATATGTCGACGGCACCGGGGAGTTGCCGATGACGCTGGAATGGGCCGGAGACCGGGGACGACTGCTGGAACACAAACTCCAGCACGGGATGCCGCTTGTCCACGCGACGATCACATATGCCATTTTCGCGCCAACGCGTGAAGCGCTGGAGGCCCGAGCCACACAATTCACCCAACTGTGCAGCACCCTGCGGCTAAGGGTGGTGCGTTCACCCGGTGATCAGGCGCGCGGCTTTTACGATTTCATGCCAGGCACCGATATCGAGAAGAAACCCTGGTCGCTCCCGATGGACCCTGGTTACCTGGCAGCGGGTATGCCACACGGCAGCCGGGATGCCGGAGACCCTACGGGTGATTACATCGGTCGCACCCGTCAAGGCACGCCCGTCCTACTCGATCTCGCTCGCCCGATGTCACGGGAACTCAACCGCAGCGGTGCAGTCGGGATCGTCGGCACCCTTGGCGGCGGCAAATCGGTCTTAAAGAAACTGCTCTTCTACCTCGCCTTCAATCGAGGTGGAAGTATCTTTTCGATTGACCCGAAGGACGAGGATGGCTGTTTCGCGGACATGCCCGCCGTCGCCAAGGGCCTCACAGTTCTGCGCTTGTCTGCTGGTTCACGTACACAAATCAATCCGTTCCGGTTATCCCGGAGTGAGGAACGCAGTCATGCCATCGCGCTCGACTACCTGAGTCTGTTACTGGACGGACAACGCAATGACGAACGCGCGGACATCCTCATGGACGCAGTGGAACGCACCTTCTCCACATCGAAACGGGATCTGTTCCAGGTCATGACCGAACTGCAGAAACTCAGCCAATCCGGCGGTCATGAAGCGATGCGGGTAGAGGCCCGCAGGTGTTTGACCCGCTTGCAGGGTTATCGCAAGAGTCCGTACGGACGCCTCGTCTTTGCAAGGGACAATGGCGTCAGCGCATTGCCGGAGACGCCATTCGTGGTCGCGAGTCTCGCCGGACTCCCATTACCCAAGCGCGTTCCTGGAGAAACCGGCAACTTCACGCCGAACGAGCGCTTTGGTGTCGGCATGATGTACCTGATGGCGGCGCTCGGTCGGGAACGGATGTTTCATACCGCGCTCGGCGGGCTGAAGCTCTTTGGCATCGATGAGACGTGGTTGTTACGCTCGTTCCCCGAAGGACGGCAACTCATTGACGAAACGGTGCGCATGGGCCGCTCTTATGGCGTGGTCCCGGTGCTCGTTACGCAAAATCCAGGGGACATCGCCGAGGAGGAACTGCGCAACAATCTCGGGTCCATTTTCTGTTTTCGCACCGAAGACCCACGCGCCAGCCGAGACAATGCCATTCTGCTCGGTCTCGACCCGGACGAAGCGTCCCTCTGGCAAGCGTTTCGCAGCCTGCGCTCCGGGGATTGTTTCTTCAAGGACATCGAGGGGCGCGTCAGTCTTATCCATGTCGATCCGACACCGGATGATCTGTTGACCGTGTTCAATACCTCTGTCGATGGGGGGCGTCCGTCATGAGAACACGATGGATGAGGATGACGCTTATCACCGCTTGTTTGTTTGGTTTTATGGTCACCGGGATGGCTACCACGCCTTCTGTGATGGCCGCCACGCAAGTCGAAGCGCCATCGATGGTCAATCAGATTCTACCAACCGAACAGCAGATGGGCGTGTCCACAACAGTCACACCGACCTATCGAACCTATCCGCCGGATCGATACGCGTTTGACTTGGGCTACAACCTCGTCACCTGGCAATGGGGTGGACTGAAACCGACGCTCAATGATCCGATCCCGTTTCTCGGCAACGCCATCGCCAGCTGGATCTTTATCGGCGCCGGATTCGTCACGCGTTTTGGTATCTTCCTTGCCGAACTCGGTTTTCACACCAATCTCGTGAACGATCAACTTGCTGCCGTCATTCCGCTACTGGTTGGTTTGCGCCAGAGTCTGTTTGGTCGATTCCTCCCCTTCAGCCTGATCGCCCTTGGTTTTTGGGCCGTCAAAAAGGGCATGATCGACAACCAGGCGACGCGCGTGTGGTCGGGGGTTCTCGCCAGCATCGCGGTCCTGGCGGGCGGATTGTTTTTCATGACAAACACCGGCACCGACATCCGTTTTCTCTCCAACACCATGGACCAACTGTCGCAGGTCACGTTGGGCGCACTGGCACAGCCATTTCAAAAGATCGAAGGCACTTCGTCTTCCCTGTCCCCCACGCAGGCGGCGGACACGGAGTTGGTGGTGACCGCCAATCAGGTCTGGGACTTGCTCGTCACACGTCCATGGGTCATTGGGGAATTTGACCAAACCGAAACACAGCCAGTACCCGTCACATCCACCGAGGCGACGGCCATTGAAAAGTCTGCGGCATCCGACAACGTCTCTCTGCCCGTGACCGTCGGGGAGAACTGGATCGACCTGATGCGCCAGTACCCGGATGGGTCGCAACAACGCACCATCCTGGCCACGACGCTCGGCAATCCATCCCTTGACCACGCGGGACACGAGGATATGCCAGATGTCCTTGGCGCGGGAAGCGTCGTGCCGAGAATGGTGCTCGCGCTCTTCTCCTTGGTCGCATCCTTTGCCTTCCTGGTGTTTATCGCCGTCATCGCAGGCATGCTGGTGGCCGCCCAGGAAATGGCCCTTGCGCTTATTCTCGTCTGCCCGATTGTCTTTCTCGTCGGAGTCTTGCCCGGACATGGATTCGGGTTGGTTCGCGCATGGCTTGGCTGGCTCATCGGCGCACTCGGGACGAAGGTCGTCTATGGTCTCTACTTCGGTTTCACCTTGTTGCTCGCCGACGTGATCACCGATACCACAGGACTACTCATCCTGCAGCAAGTACTCGTTTCCCTGCTATTTTTCATGGCATTTTTGTTCCGCAAGCGGGTGCTGGGTGCGGTGCTTTCCAAAGTCGGCGCGCCCACGCCGCACGAGATGTGGCGCACCTCGGTGGTGTACGTTCGTGAACATTGGCGGGATACGGCGACATCTGTGAATCAGGCTCATGGGTTCGCGAAGAACGTGTTCCGCCGATTTCGGTCAAAGGGTGGCAACAGTGACGGTGACGGATCGTGAAGCGACCCGTTCGGCTCATTCTGGGATGGGGATTGGCAACCCTTGGTGTTTGGGGGTTGGTCATCGTCCTCCTGTTGTTCCTGCTCATCATCATGATGCTTGGAGTCGTCATTTCATCCCGTGACAACGCACTACCTGCATCACCGACAGCGACCGTGGAACCCATCCCGGTCCAACTGTTGCCGATCTATCACCGGGCGGGCGCGAGATATTACGTGCCATGGGCGGTGCTGGCGGCCATTAACCGCGTCGAAACCAACTTTGGGCAGGACATGGCGGTCTCCTCGGCAGGCGCAATCGGGTTCATGCAATTCGAGCCAGCGACTTGGGCACAGTACGGTGTCGATGCGGATGGAGACGGCAAAGCGGATCCCTACGATCCGGTGGATGCCATCTTTTCTGCCGCAAACTACTTGTCTGCGGTGGGGATCGCGAGGAACCCGGAACAAGCAGTGTTTCAGTACAACCACTCCGAGACGTATGTACAGGAGGTGCTACAACTCGCGGAAACCTACCAGACGTGGAACCCGCTGAGTTCCGACTGGGTGTGGCCAGTCACCGATGCCAAGGTGTCTTTTTCGGAGAAAGAAGATTCAGCGGATGAACCCATCCTTGTTTCTATCCACAGCCCGAGAGGAACATCCGTTCGAGCAATTCACGCAGGTACCGTGACAGCCGTGACAAACACAAGCGTCACGCTTGATCTCGATGACGGGCTCATCGTGATCGAACAAGGACTACGTCCGAGCGTGACAACTGGTCAGACGATACATGCTGGTGAAACGCTTGGTATGGCGAATGGTCACCGCGTTCAGATCACCATTGATGAACGAAACACGCCATTGCCTGTGCTATGGTTCGTGAGCCCGTCGCCACCGAAGCTCATTCCTACGCCACCACTGGTGTTGACTTCTCCACCAGCAACCAGCCCGGCGAAGTGAGGGATTCTCGTTGCTTTGGTCCCCACACAGAGCTACGATGTCCGACTGAGAAAGGGGGCGTTTGGCATGCAGAGTGCCGATTTACAAGACATGGTCCGCCGAGTTCGCAAGGAAGGTAGCATTAAGCTACAGCGCAAGGCCGAGGCGCTGGAACTCATCACCCACGCGAAAATCGTGCACGGATACACGTTTCGCATCTCTCGTGAAACGAGCTTTTACTATCGGGTCGTCGATGCGGACGACGAACCGAAGTGACCTTCCCTATCCACATAGAGAGGAGTGATGAAGATGTGCGACCCCACCTATATTTGCTCGAACGGTCACTACTCAATCCTCAACCCGGATATGTTTTCCCTCTCTCCAGATGGCATTGAGATCTCTTGCTCTGTCTGTGAGGAGAAAATACGAATTTCATGTGTGCAGACCAATCATCCTCGCGAAAATCCTGAACACAAACCAGACGAAAACTGACCCAAGAGGTCTGTCCATGACACGATTTCTTCTCGCATTCAGGGGGGCGAAATGGCGTCTTTCGCCCCCAGCTTCTTCTCCATCTCCTGCCGTTGACTCTTCACGCAACCCGAGCGAAGATGGACCTCCAACCGGGAGCCACCATCACTAGACACATTCCCTGTCATGCAATGGTGACCACCCGAACTCACACCAGCAGCATGGGAGTGATGAATCATTGAACAGAAGAAAATCTACGAAGTCGCTGTCTACCTGCGCAAAAGCCGCGACGACACCGATGGTGAAGAGGACGTGCTCCTCAAACACGAAACCGCCCTCACCGATCTCGTCCGCAAGAACAACTGGCGGTACGTCATCTATCGTGAGATCGGCAGTTCCGACAGCATCGACTATCGCCCCGAATTCAAACGCCTGCTCAAAGATGTGGAGAACGATTTCTATGACGCTGTGGTTGTCATGGACTATGATCGACTCAGTCGTGGCGACAAGGAGGACCGGGCACGGGTCGAGAAAATCCTTCAACAGTCGAACACCCTCGTCGTTACTCCCTCGCGGGTATACGACCTGAACGATGAGGATCAGGAACTCATCACCGATATCGAAGGCGTGTTTGCCCGGTATGAATACCGCATGATCAAGAAACGATTCCAACGCGGCAAGAAAATCGGCGCTCGTCTCGGTCACTGGACGAACGGTCCTGCCCCCTTCCCCTACATCTACAACTCAGAGGCGCGAAGTCTCGAACCCGATCCAGATAAACTGGACATCTACAATCTCATCAAACAGCGCCTATTGGATGGCAAATCCTGCGCCGCAGTGTGTTGGGAACTCAACCGCATGGGCATCCCCTCCCCCAAAGGCAAGCTGTGGCAAGAGAGTGTGGTGTATCGACTCGCCATCAATGAGGTGCATCTCGGACGAATCATCTACGGTAAGACGAGCGGCGGTTTACACAAGAATCGAAAAACCGCGCCATTTCGTATCAATCCACGTGAGAACTGGGTCATTGTGGAGAACGCCCACCCTGCAGTGAAAACATTGGAGGAACATGCAGAGATTCTGAAGCTGCTCGAACAGCGCCGCATCCAGTCAAAACGAACCCGACACGGAACTTACGTTTATTCCGGCTTGATCTACTGCGGCAAGTGTGGGGCTGCCCATCAGTTTCAGCCGAAAGAGAATGGAAGACTGCTCGTGAAGAAGTGCCAGAAGATCGATCCATTTGGCAAGCGATGTGGCAATCCCGGTACCGATGTGGAGCATGTCGATCTCGCCGTGATCGAAAGTCTTCGCAACTACGAAGAAGAAATCCGAGCTCGACCGATTCAAATCACCGATACGCCAGACATGGCACCGCAGATGCTCTTGCGTTTGAAGGAAACCGAGTTGGAAGGACTACACGAGGGTGTGGCTCGGCTCAAGGACATGTATGTCTCTGGAGACTTGACCAAGCAGGAATACCGGACACGGTTGGACCACCAAAAGGATCTCATTGTGAAGAAGGAAAACGACATTCAGCACCTGAAGGAAACCCTGCAAGTCGGTGGCCCGGTATCGGATCACGAGCGGCTGCAACGGATCGAGCAGTTGCAGAATGTGTGGAAACGACTCGATAGTCATCCCGAGGAAAAGAACCGATTGCTCAAGCAGCTCATTGAGCGAATTGAGTATGTGCGGGATAATTATCGCATCGATGTGAAGGTGAAGTTCCGCTGAACAGACAAGCAAGCAGATGAACATTTTTCGGATCATGTGGTATGATCAAACTCGGATAGGTGATGATGATGGATTTACTCAAACCAAGTCTCGATTTCGTGTTTAAACGCATATTCGGCGTCGAGGAAAACAGAGATATTCTGATCGATTTTCTGAATGCGATTTTCGAGTCGGCCAATGAACCCGGTGTGACCGAGATTGAAATCCTGAACCCGTTTCTCGACAAGACGGCGGTCTATGACAAACAATCCGTCCTCGACATCAAAGCCCGGACTGCTGACCACACCATCATCAACATTGAGATCCAGCTGCGGGATCAGAAAGATATGGAAAAGAGAACGCTCTATTATTGGTCCAAACTGTATGGAAGCCAATTGGTGCAGGGTGAAATTTATCGGAGCCTCTGTCGCACAGTGACGATTAACATCCTTGGGTTTAATTATATTGACAATGAGCGTTATCACAATACATTTCACCTACGTGAAGATAATACGGGACTCATCCTCACGGATGACATCGAAATCCATATGATTGAATTGGAAAAGCTACGAGATATCGCCGAGGGTCAACAACGAAAACTGGTGCGCTGGATGCTGTTCTTGTTAGGACCAGCGAAAGAGAAAATGGAGGAGATTGCGATGAAGGAACCAGCGATTCAAAAGGCGCTCACGACGCTCGAATTCTTGAGTCAGGATAAAGAAATCCGAGAGTTGTACGAAGCCCGTCAGAAAGCACTACACGACTGGAACTCAAGTATTCATGGTGCGCGGGAAGATGGTATAGAAGAAGGTAAAGCAATAGGTAAGCAGGAAGGTAAAATCGAAGTTGCCATGCATATGTTGAGTAAAGGAATGTCCAGGCAGGATGTTGCAACTTTCACAGGACTGAGTGTCACAGAGATTGAACAATTGCAACGACGCCAAACCCAGTGAACATGATTTTGGACACTCTCACTATAAAAGGCTAGTGCCCAGGTTCCCTTGTTATAGAGAGAACGATAGCACTAGCCTTTTCCCATTCTATTTTCATTTACAAATCAATATTTGAGTTGATTTTTTCATTGTTGAATGATTATGCGAAGTTATAAATTAAAATTAACCCGATATTTTATGGATGAATACCTATCAGTAAATATATGTTTCAAAAAGTAATCATATACTCTGATCTCTCCATCTTCCTCCATTAGAGTAATATATGGACTTGGCATCAATGACAGGTCGATATATTACTCTATTTAAGGGTGCACTATTCATAGCCCCGCAGGGCTACGAATAGCCGATTGACAGGAACACAGCCTTCGACTCCCTCGCGGCTTTTTGGAACGCTTCTTCGCCCCACGGGAACCAATCGACCGGATTATAAGCGTGTTGGAGAAGATACGGAGACTTCTCGTGAATCAACCGATTCGGCTTTCTATTCTTATCGGACATGACCGCAACTCCTTCGTCAAAGAAAAATATGGTACGAAGTCAGTATACCCCTTCCTCTACGAAGGCATCAAAAAGCACCGACTGTTCAAGCCTCTGCCTTGTCTTGACATAGCTGCTGTTTCTTCTCGATTTCATCTATTGCATCATTGAATATCCGGTTTAAGTTCTTTATGCCTTGCTCCTCGCCCCATAATGGGGACACTTGACCAAGCAGGAATATCTGGCGCGGCTGGATGATCAAAAGGACCAGATTGTGAAGAAAGAAAACGACATTGAGCACCTGAACGATATCCGATCAAGAGAGGCGTCAGCGAATTTAGCAATTACAGGATGTGTGGAAACAGCCTGGCAGTCAGCCCAAGGAGAAAAACCGATTGCTCAAGCAGATCATTGAACGGATTGATATGTGCGGAACAATAGCTTACTTCTATTCAAATACATAACCCTGCGCTTGGACCAAGATATGTGGAAGACAAGAAGTCAATCATAGACATCCATGCTCGGACTGTGGACGGCACTCGGATCAATATCGAGATACAACTCGACAACCGTTACGACATGGAAAAACGCACACTGTAATATTGGTACTGTATTTTTCGGATCAGATGCAAAAAGTTAAGTGTAAAATACCCTAGAAGTATAGAATCAAAAGTTCGATCATAAGAGCGATGAATGGCATAAGAACGATGAATGAAAACCAAATGGCGCCTTCCTTTTGAGCTAATCGAGATCATCTCGCGCATCGCGAATTCATATGTGTATGTTGGATTGTTCACGGCCTCCGCTAGTTCGGTCAATATACCTCTTTCATGCACAACCCAATATGTCTTGCTTGTCGCGAAAATGGAGGTAGAAAGTAGACCGATTGAGACCTGCCCTCTGAACGATTTTCCGAACATTGACTACGTCGTATCCTTCCTCAAGAATTAAGTTCGTAAGTGCATCTATTAGTAAACGCTCTGTGCGAATTACGTGTGGATCGACGTGATTCAAACAAATAACCTCTTCGCAAATTTCACAACACTCAGCTCATTTCTGTCCACTAATCGACATTTACAGCTATTTTAATGATTGAATGAAATTTCTCCAGGCTATACCCTAATTATAGATGCTGTGTCGTTTAATTGTTCGGTACTTGCTATTTGCTTTTTATTAGGAAATATTAACCAAATCGGAATGAATTGTGAAGTTGTAAGGTAACCGTTGTTACGGAGGCAGACTCAGGAATGGGGGCGGGAAATCCGGGCGAGATCGCGAAAGTCGCGCTATTCTTGGCATCAAACGACTCAAGCTTTGTGAATGGCACTGTTATGACCGCTGATGCTGGCTGGACAGCATATTAAACCGAATTACGAATATGTTGCAATCAATCACAGATGTAACCAGAAAGGAAGATTACTGTGAGTACTTCAAATCAAAAGCATCCAACATTCAATCTGTTTAGTGAAAACGGAGGTCTTCCGGGGAACCTATTCCCCATATTTGCGATGATGCGAGCAAAGGGCCCGGTGGTTCGTGTACCATTTCCAATCGGCGGCAGGGACATCCAAGCATGGATGGTCGTACGTACAGATGAGGTCACTCAGGTCCTCAAGGACCATGCCCACTTTACAGTGGATCCGACCGCTATCTATGGCGAAAGTCTAATTCGGGAAAACTTGACGGAAAGCGGAAAATCATCTGGACCGTCCACCTTCTTTACCGGCAAGTCGATGCTATTTGTCGATGAACCGGATCATCGACGCCTGCGCGGACTGGTATCCAAGGCCTTCACACCAAAATACATGGAAGACTTACGGCCGCGAGTGCAAGAAATTGCGGACCAATTGCTTGATCGCGTTCAGGGGCAAGGCCACATGGATCTCGTCGAAGACTACGCCTATCCGCTACCGATTCGCGTTATTTCCGAGATGCTTGGGGTTCCTCAAGCGGACTTAGATAAAATCCACGTGTGGTCGGGGGTACTGTCCCGTGGTCTGGGTGTAGGCAAACCAGATCCCGAAGTAGTAGAGAGCATGAGAGCATTCGGCGAATATACATCCCAACTGGTTACCCATAAACGACAGCACCCTGGTGACGACTTGATTAGCCATTTAATTGGCATCGAAGACGAGGGAGATCGGCTCAGTGAATCGGAACTCATTTCAATGATCACGCTTCTGATTTTCGCCGGGCATGAAACGACATCAAACTTGATTGCAACTGGTACCTTGATGTTGTTGGATCATCCGGAGCAATTGGAGAAACTTAAGACCGCCCCTGAACTGATGCCTTCAGCTGTTGAAGAACTTCTGCGTTTCAACGGGCCGTCCACAATCGTAGGACCGCGCTTCGCCACTGAAGATATCGTGCTCGGTAGTGAAGAGATTAAAAAAGGAGAAATGGTGATTTGCGTCGTGAAATCGGCGAATCGGGATGAGAACCAATTCGAAGACGCAGACGAACTCGACGTCACTCGCAACATTAAGCGTCATCTCGCCTTTGGACATGGTATCCATACATGTTTGGGCGCACCTTTAGCCCGTGTTGAAGGAGATATTGCCTTTTCAACCTTGTTAAGACGCATGCCCAATTTACGATTGAACGTTCCGAGAGAGAATCTTACTTGGAGTTCCGGACTGACCGCACAGGGACTCATCTCGTTACCCGTCGCTTTTTAAGCAGAAAAAAACACTAATTGGCGATTGCCGGACATCAGCGGAGTGTCGGAACATGCCTTTCAGTTCTAGACAGAGGAGATCCAAAAGCGAACGACAAAAGCAGAGCACGTCAACATCCCCGTCAGCGAAGCTACGGGGATTATTAATGTATCCAATTAAAATCGATAAGCACCGTTATCACACAGGGTGTGCTAGTTTGACGCTCGCCTCTATTTGGCCTTTGTCATCGATTGGATAGCGTCATCATCTTGGAGCATTCGTGCAACCACAAGAGACAAAGCGGCCGTTAAAGCGCCGGCAAGAAAACCAACGTGATAACCTAGTAAGTGCACAGTCGTACGCGTATTCGTTACGTTATGATCAGTCAATGAGGATAAAAGTATTGTAGATACAGCAACACCTATAGCGCTTCCGAGTTGCTTACTTGAGTTGAAAATAGATGAAGCCTGTCCTGTACGAACTTTATCAATGGTTGCCATGGACGCCGTTTGTGAGGAGATAAATACTGCGGCAACACCAAGGCCAAGTCCGAACATAATAAGGCGTATGTACCATAGATTAGTGTGAAGCGTTACGCTGGACATGAAGACTAGGGTAATTGTGATGATGAGGAGTCCGCCAACCACAGTACGACGAGGTCCAAAACGTCTATAGAGTTTTCTTGCTACAATTTGTCCACCTAACACCACGCCAACAGCTGATGGGAATATGGTTAGGCCAGATTGCAGAGCAGATTTCCCTTGTGCATCTTGCAAAAATAGCGCAGATAAGTACAGCGCACCTAGATAGGATATGGAAGCAAGGCCGTAAAGACTGGTGCAAATCGTGAACAGTCGATTTCGAAAGAGGCGCAAATTGACGAGTGGATGGTGGGACCTGTTTTCAATAATGACCATGCTGATAAGAAACACGACACCGATGATGAGTGTAAATAAAACCACAGGATTAGACCAACCGATAATAGACCCTTCAGATATCGCGTACATCGCCATCCCCAAACCCAAACCGGACAAACAAAAACCTTGCCAGTCGAATTTCCCTGGATGATGTTGCGTGTGTCTAGTGAGCTGCAAAGAGCCATAAAGACAAATCACTATACCGATTAAAACATTGACGAAAAATACCAAGCGCCAAGACCAATAGGTCGTGAAGATACCTCCTAAAATCGGTCCCAAAGCTGGTGCTATCGCTGTAAATATCGCGATCAACGCTGCAATACGGACGCGCTCAGCTGGTGGGTAAACACGGAAGAGCATGGATAATCCAACAGGCGTCATAATCGCGCCACCGATTCCTTGAAAGACGCGGAATATCACGAGCATTGCAAAGTTTGTAGACATGCCGCATAGGGCTGAAGCAATTGTGAACACCCCGATAGATCCTAATAATGCAAACTTACCGCCTAGACGATCCCCTAACCAACCAGAGACGGGGATAAAAATCGTCAAGCTGATGAGATAGGAACTAGACACCAGACCAACTTCGCCGGGACGAGTGTGAAATTGATGGGCAATGGTCGGTAATGCCACGTTGACAATGGTTGTATCCATCACAGCCATAAACATCGCCGCAATGTAGACGACTGGCACCGTTATTTTTTGATTGGAGTTTTGCAGCATGCGCATTTGTGAACACCACTTTCTGTTTTGAATCTTCTGTTCGACGGAGTGTAGTACAAAATGAGGTTAACAAATTAGTGACCATTGGTCAATAATTATATCGTTCTGTTCACGGATTTGCATCTTGCTTCCGATGCGCACACTTTCCGCATTGGCAGGTAGAAAGGTCCCTATGATAAACTATAGATATGAAAATGACTGGAGAAATTCAAACCACTCGCGGACGGCCGCCACGACTAAGCCGCGAGTTGATTGTCGCCGCCGCACTACAAAGAAATTTGGAAAGTTTAACGATGCGCGAACTAGCTGATTATCTTGGTGTATCACATGGTGCACTCTATCGTTGGGTTGAGAGTCGCGATGAATTGCTCCATTTGATTAGTGAAACGCTGGTGGAACGTGTTCTCTCTGTCGGCGTTTTGGATGGAACTGATTGGCGAAAAAGGATATATCGATTAGCTTGGGCAATGTACAACGAATTCCGTCAGGTCCGAGGATTCGCGACGCTCATGGTGCGTCCCCATCGTCACAATGCGCAGGCCTTCACTCGGTTTCGCGACGCGATAATCGATGCGTTTGAACATTCAGGTGTCAATTCAAGTATGGCTGAGCAGAGTTGGTATATATTTATCATTTCAGTGATGGGTTGGATTTCCATGGAAGAGAGCGGACCTGATTTGGGTGGGACAGGTGCGAGATTTGACGTCTTTCTTGGGACGCTCATCAAAGGTCTTCCTGCGAGTGAGCCTGAAGAGTATGTATAAGTGGTCTATAGCCGCATCCAAAATTCCTTTCCCTTCGTCTGTCACACGAATGAAACGATGTAGCTTTCTTCCGTGGGGGTGACGTATCCTTGGCCTTACTTACATCATTCTATATTGTGACATCTTTGTATGAACGGACGGTGAATACAGAACGATGAGTTGAGCCATCATTCACGAGGAAAGACATTGGTCACTGCGAAGAACAACAGCATTTCAACGAGTAACAAACACATCTGTATCAGCCAAACCACACGATTGTTCACCATTCCAAGCAACATGACGCTCATAGATATACTCATCAGAGATGTGATGCCAATTTCCCCAATTTCCAGAATGCCAAACTCCTTCATTCCCCAGACCATAGGCACACAGACCGATATAAATGGCACAAGTACAGCGAGACTTTTACTCCCTGTAGCCAACTCAACGAACATAGCAAAAATAAAAGCCAATGCCATGGTATTCATCATGCAAATGCGCATTCTCGCTGTTTCAGCAACCTGTTCTAAAGTAATGAGTGTCCGGTAACAGACATAAAAACCTACTAGAGAACCAATAAAACTCGTTATGGCCAACAAAGCCGAATGAACACTCATATAAGTGTACCCCCCACCTATATGTATATTCATTCGGCATCGGACAATTCTTCAATTCCGCGATTTACCCCCACATCAGTGGGTGTATGACTATAAAGACTGCTCGGCAATCATGCCGAGCAGTCTGATGTGTTGATTCGCTTAGGCAACGTCGTATCCAGCGTCCTCAATGGCGATCTTCAAGTTCTCGACCTGTACTTTCGAATCGTCAAATGTCACTGTCGCAGCGTTCTTTTCAAGGCTCACGTCTACCTTTTGAACCCCTTCCACAGAATTCAACGCCTTGGAGACAGAGTTCACGCAACCAGCGCATGTCATCCCTTTGACTGCGATTGTCGTTGTTGTCATGATATCCACCATCCTTCCTAAAATTTCGATGAAACGGTTGTTTTACTTGAGGCAATTGCTTCAGATACCATCCCCCTTCACCGAGAGACGTGCGCGCTTCAACAGCAAACTGTTTGACACGACAGAAACCGAACTCATCGCCATCGCGGCCCCCGCAATGATTGGACTGAGCAGACCAAACGCGGACAGCGGAACACCGAGCATGTTGTAAAAGAACGCCCAGAACAAGTTCTGCCGGATCTTTTTCATCGTCAAGCGTGACAACAGAATGGCTTGAACTGCCCCGTACGTCTCAGATTTCATTAACGCAATATCTGCCGCCTCAATGGCGACATCGGCACCGGTTCCCATCGCGATACCAACATCTGCTGCGGCAAGTGCTGGTGCATCATTGATTCCATCGCCCACCATCGCCACGATATGGCCAGATTTCTTCAACGCTTGTACCTGTGCTGACTTATCACCAGGTAGTACGCCAGCCAGCACGTTGTCAATACCGACTTCCTTTGCCACTGCTTTTGCAGTACGCTCGTTGTCACCCGTAATCATCCATACTTCGATGCCTAAGCGCCGAAGCTCATTCACCGCGAGTTTGGCATCTGCCTTTATCTGATCTGCGATCCCAATCACGCCTATGCACTTGCCTTCGACTGCAACATACACAGCCGTTTTTGCCTGTTCTTCGAGGCCAGCTACCAGACTGCGGTCAAAATCATAGATTTCATGTTCTTCGAGCAGTTTTGCATTTCCAATCAATACGCGCTTAGCGTCGACTGCCCCAACGAGACCTCGTCCAGGAATCGCTTCAATGCCGCTTACTGTTGACGCCTTCATGCCCTGTTTTCTCCCATGCTCGACAACGGCACGAGCAAGCGGATGCTCACTCTGCGCTTCAAGAGATGTAGCAAAATGCAGCACATCATTCGGTTCGATGCCTTCTGTAGGTATTAAATCCGTAACCGTTGGTTTCCCTTCCGTGATCGTCCCCGTTTTATCCAAAACCATTGCATTGACTTTATGCGCCAGTTCTAAGTACTCGCCACCCTTAATCAGAATGCCGTTTTCAGCGCCAAGGCCAGTGCCGACCATAATCGCCGTTGGTGTAGCAAGGCCGAGCGAGCAAGGACACGCAATGACTAGAACAGCGACAGCGGCAATCAGAGCATGACTCCACGTACCGAAGATGCCCCACAGCAAGAACGTCACTAATGCAATACCAAGTACCGTAGGAACAAAAACCCCCGAAATCTTGTCTGCCAATCGCTGTACTGGAGCTTTCGATCCCTGCGCCTGATCGACCAGTCGAATGACCTGCGCGAGTGCAGTATCCGAACCTACACGAGTGACTTGCATCGTAAATGCGCTCATTTGATTGACTGTGGCACCATAGACTTCGCTACCTTGTTGTTTAGTCACGGGTACGGCTTCACCAGTCAAAAAAGACTCATCGATACTTGTCATCCCTTCAACGATGACGCCATCCGTCGGTACTTTTTCTCCGGGCCGAACACGAACCACATCATCAATCCGAAGTTGTTCAACAGGCACATCAAATTCCGTGCCATCGCGAACCACGTGCGCCTCTTTCGCTGCCATATTGGCAAGTGTCTCAATCGCAGAACTGGATTGATGCTTGGCGCGTGCTTCAAGCAACTTGCCCATGAAGATAAGTGTAACGACGGTTGCAGAACTGTCGAAGTATGTGTCTGGGTAACCCATCACGGTTCGAACAGCACTGTATACATAAGCAACCGATGTCCCCAACGCCACCAGCACGTCCATGTTGGCGGCGCCACCACGAAGCGAATGATACGCACCTTTATAGAAACGCCAGCCTACATAAAACTGTACAGGGGTAGCAAGTATCCAGCTAACCCAATTTGGCATGAACGCCGCGCCACCAAACAGCATAACGAACATTTGTACGACAAGCGGGATGGTCAGGATGACAGAACCCCAAAATGTAAATACATCGCGGCGATATGCTTTTTGCTTTCGCTCTCGGTCGTCAGCCTCATCCACGTTTCGGATTGGGGTTGCTTCGTACCCTGCTTTTTCAATCTTCGTCACAATTCCTGACTCATCGATAATCCCAGGGATATACTCAACCATGCCCTTTTCGGACGCTAAGTTCACATGCACCGACTCGATACCGTCTGCTCGACCAACAACTTTTTCAATCCGCGCCGCACAGGCGGCACACGTCATTCCGCCGATCTTAAATTCGGCTCTCCTTGTCGAAACGCCATAGCCTGTCTTTTCGATACGTGCTTTCACCGTCCGCCAATCGGTTCCTGGACCAACAAGAACCTGCGCCCGCTCAGACGCCAAATTTACATTGCAAGACTCAACTCCTTCGAGTTGTGAAACAGTCTTCTCTATTCGTGCCGCACACGCTGCGCATGTCATGCCTTCAACTGGGAGAGTCAGCTCCTTTGCCCCTTCACTCATGATGTGTCCCCCCGCCCTAATCATTATGATACCATTACGATACCCCCGTAGAGTATTAAAGTCAAATTGGTGCTGCTCATATTTCATCTTTAGAAAACAAGTTGATGTATGTACAGCCGTATATGGTCTTCGATCACCATGGAGAGTCGCTATTGAGGTTCCCTTAGTCGCTTTGGTTCACATTCAGTTCATAAACAGCAGTCATTCTATGGGCACAGGATTCAATTCTGATTAGATTCGTCGTACAGGTATATCCTCATCTTGATGGTTTGAGAGAAGGCTTCCTCAATTTAAGGATGGCACCCTGTTCAGTTCTCCCACACACAGTGTGGGTTTAATGTTTGAATTAACAATTTCGCAGGGGGAAAGCATATGGATACGGATGTAATTGTGGTTGGCGCAGGACCAGTAGGTCTCATGCTGGCGACCGAGTTGGCTTTAGCCGAAACCAAGGTCATCGTCGTTGACGCGCTCACGGAACGCAGCGGGCAAAGCAAGGCCATGAGCCTGCAACCTCGCACGGCCGAAGTACTCGACCTGAGAGGTTTGCTCGCCCGCGCCAGCGAACACGCCATCGCACGTGTGACGGAGGGGCATTTTGCGACCATCCCATTGAGCTATGACGGTCTCGGCACACGATACCCATATCAGATCGGGCTCCTGCAGTGGCACCTCGAGGCGGTTCTTGAAGAGCGCCTCGCAGAACTCGGAGGTGAACTGCGCCGGGGATGGAAACTCACAGACCTCCAACAAGACTCCGAGGGAGTCACAGCGATCGGCCCAAGCACGCTTCGGGCGTCCTATTTGGTGGCTGCTGATGGGGGCCGAAGTACGGTGCGTAAGCTGCTTGGCGACCCTTTCCCCGGCACAGACGCGACGCGCTACACGACGATTGCCGATGTCATCCTCGGTGCAGGTACCGCAGAGCCGCCGACCCTTTGGGCGTCGATGGGCCAGACCAGGCGGGTTAACCCGGACGGATCATTCGCGAGCGTCGTATCGCTCGGCGAGGCGAGTCTATTCCGCTTCGTGTATTTCGATGGGCAGACCGAACGTACCGACGTCACGGACGAAGAGGTGACTGCCGCTTTTCGACGGTTCTACACCGACGAATACGAGTTGCTGGACATCCGGCACGCATCGCGATTCAGCAACGCAACACGGCAGGCTGAGAAATACCGCTATGACCGGGTGTTTCTCGCTGGTGACGCCGCGCACATCCATCCGCCGACCGGTGGACAAGGTCTCAACCTCGGTGTGCAAGATGCTTTCAACCTAGGCTGGAAACTTGCAACCGTCCTCGGCGGTACAGCCCCGGAGACACTGCTCGATACCTACCAGGCCGAAAGGCATGCTGTCGGAAAGCGCGTTCTCGACAACACGCTCGCCCAAGGTGCTCTTGGCACGCGTGATCCTCAACACATCGCGCTGCGGCAGATCTTTGCTGAACTGATGAAAATCCCCGAGGCGAACCGACACATCGCAGGAATGATCACTGGCCTCGGCATCGACTATGGCGGCGAAGGTCACGTAGGCACTCGACTGCCCGATTTCGAAACCGGGGACGGCTGGGTAAGCGAACTTTTCCATAGCGGCAAAGGTGTATTACTTGCGACCGACCGGATATATTTGGAGGCGGCTGCGCCATGGGCAGATCGGATCATTCGCACGAATGTCCCAAGGCTACCTTGGCCAGAACTGGAGGCGGTTCTGGTACGACCCGACGGCTACGTGTGCTGGAGCTCGTTAACCCGGCCGATCGCGACAGCGCTCCGCGCATGGTTCGGTGACGCAGAATGAGTCCAACCACGCCCGTCGATCGCGATCATCAGCGGCGGCCTCGGTTGCCTGACCACCGCCGCTGTCCTCCACGCACGCACCGCATCGAGTCGGACCGTGGTTGAACTCGATGCAGGTCACCATGTCCGAATTTGACGCCAAATAAGGTACCCCCCGCAAGCTGGGAGTACCTTATCTAGCTCATTTACACAGCACCTTTGACGTAGACTTGAGCTTGTGACTCTAATATTCTCCTTTAATTACAAAAAACGTGCCGCGAATTGTTCCTGCTAATTTAGACTTCTGCCTAGCAAACTTAAACTTGCCTTCTAACTCCTTTGGGACTTCCATCCCCTCAGAAAGCTTTAAACCAACAGCCCGCTTCTTCGGATCATCAACCGTATACATGACATTGAGCCCAAGGCCATCCTCATAAAAGACGTAGGCAAATTTGATGTTTTCCACTTGAAACCGCGACGTTTCTAGAGGTTTTGTCGCAAATTCAATATCACGTTCTTCTTTCAAAATTCGATTCACATAATCAAGGGTCTCCTGGCTTTCACTGGCTGGTACAACCGTAAATTCATGCTTGTATTTGTTCATCAAATAACGGGCTTCATTACCCCGTAAACCAGCAAGCGCTTCCGCTACAGGGGAAGACGTTAACCCAATTGTTGACACATTTTTAAAATCAACGATATAAGACACTTCTGCCCATCCTTTTACCACTTTATTTACTTACAACCGGAATCCACATTTCACCATAAACGAAGCCGTTTCGCTGCCCCATTTCAACAGCTGTGTTTGGCGCACCAACATAGGCAAAGTCCTTCACTTCAGGCAAGACTTGGCCAAAAGCAACGCCAGCAAGCCTATTGTTCAATTCATCAGTCGTCTTTCCTTCGCCTTTGACAACTAGGTATTTCCCTTTAGGAAATTGGATAACCCTCGCTTCTTCAGGTGCTGATGCCTCTGTCATGACGCCAGCATAATGCATCATCTTATTATTCACCGCTTCGTTCACAGCAAACACATAATCGTTTGCAGCGATGGCTTTCAAAGTGTCAAGTCTTCCATCTTCACTGACAGCCTGCCAAAAATCTGACTTTTCCTTGTTTAAGCCAGCAAAGTCTGTGTAATGGCTCTTCAGCTCAGTTCCAAAACCTACAACAATAAAACCATCTTTTTCTTCCAGAGAATAATTTTCCATGTTCGAATCCTCCATTTAAATGAATTTAATGACTGGTATTTCTCACTTCATGGTTATATATTAGCCTTAAATTATGTCAAAAAATGATACTGTTTCGGAGGACCAATGAAAAAAGTTGAACGGATCAATATCATCATGCGGTATATCAACAATCGCGGCCGCTTTACAATTTCGGAAATCATGCAAGAATTTAATATTTCTCGTTCGACAGCGATCAGAGATATCAGAGAAATTGAGGCAATGGGCATGCCGCTTGTAGGTGAAGTTGGAAGAGATGGCGGTTATGTGGTCATGCGCAACGCTGTCCTGCCCGTTGTTCGATTTACCGATAATGAGGTCAAAGCCCTATTCATCGCCTTTATGGCCACAAGAAATCAACAATTGCCCTATCTAAAGAGTCGTCAGTCTTTAGCTGAAAAATTACTTGGCCTCATCTCAGAAAACCAGCAAGATGACCTTGTTCTTTTAAATCAAATCTTGCTTTTTGAAGGGACCAACCCCAATAATCCCGACCTGCTTGAACTTTCAGACCTCCCCCACCCCATGTTAGAAAAACTCATCCAACTCCTTCTTTTGGACAACTATTTACTGATTACGGTCACAGAAGAGGGCATAACAAAGTCTTATCCAATTTATCTTTTGCACCTTTATCGTGAAAAAAGCCTTTGGTTCATTGAAGGCTTTGGCTTAAAGGAAGAGAGGAAACAGATTTTCCCTGTTGATCAGCTCATCCATGTCCAACCCTGCCCGATGAAAGAGCGATTAAGTAAGAAAAAGATTGTAGAAAAACTAAGCAAGCAAGAAGAAGCAATCAACCTTGTCCTTGAACTGGGTCCAAAAGCGATTGCCCAGTTCAAAAAATACCACCCTTTGAAAGTTTCCATTTCCTATACGAGCCCTTACCAAGCCACAGCTATTCTAAGGACATTTATCAATGTTAATCAACCCGAGGAATTGACAGAAATAACAAATTGGCTGCTTTTCCTAGGTGCGGATGTCAAGGTCAGGGAAATGCCAGAAGAGATCGTAAAAAGTTTACAGGAGAGATTAAACTTATACTGCCCATAAATCTCAGCGAAGGCGCCGGATGTATTTTACACTCATAACCACCATTTCCCACGTTCATCAAAGTACGCGGAATCATCTACAAACTCGCTGCTATACCCGATAATTCGCATAGCAGCGGGCATTCTTCTACCCATCTCCCTGTCGTTACACAATCTTTAGCTTCCGTTCATCGAACGTTTATAATGCCATCAACTTTGTTGGCTAGAATCGAAATGAGAAAAATGTGTCCTGTTTAGGTGAAGTGCCCCAGTAGAACATCTACGAACCATCTAGGAGGGTGTGCGTTTTGTTGCCAAATTTCCTAATTGTAGGTGCAGCCAAGAGTGGAACTAGCTCACTGGACAGATACCTGGGCCAGCATCCCGACGTTTACATTCCACCGAAGAAAGAGGCTCATCTCTTCTCGATTCCCGACTTTCCGGCAAAGTTTGAAGGTCCAGGCGATGAAGGTATGAATATGTATACGATTCGGGATAGAATGGCCTATCAACAGTTGTTCGACGACGTCCGAAATGAGTCAGCGGTCGGGGAGTCATCGGTATTTTATTTGTATTATCCGGGGACAGCTGAACGTATTCACGGGGAGATTCCCGGAACGAAAATCATCATTCTGCTCCGCAACCCAGTCGATAGAGCGTTCTCTGCCTACATGCACCTGATTCGCGATGCTCGAGAGACGCTTTCTTTCGAGGAGAGCCTGGCGCTTGAAGAAAAACGCAAAGCCATGCACTATGAGCCCATGTGGCTGTATCGAGAACTTGGACTGTATTCACAGCAAGTGAAACGGTTCCTCGAAATATTTGGTCCAAAACAAGTAAAAATCCTGCTGTTTGAAGAATTTGTGCGCAATCCGGAAGCCGTAGTTCGTGGTGTACTACAGTTTCTCAATGTCGATCCCGACGTCCCCGTTGACACTTCCCTTCGCATTAACGAATCTGGATTGCCCAAGTCCAAATGGCTGTATGATTTTATATCAAAGCCCAACGGTCTGAAGGAAATGATAAAACCATTGTTTCCTGATCCCGTACGCGAACGTCTGGGTCTTCGAGCGAAGTCGATGGCGCTTGAAAAGGTATCTATGCTCCCTGAGACCCGCGCAGAATTGAAGGAATACTTCTCGCAGGACATTCTGCAACTGGAATCCCTCATCAACCAGGACCTCAGCATTTGGACAAAGAAACCAGTTCGCGTCCACTAAGGGAAAATACAGATGACAAACCCGATTTTTATGGACAGTTTTGATGTAATACTAAAAACACAGATATTGTGTTTCCTAAAGCAAAAAGCCTAGGGCCACAAGCTCCCCAGGCTTGCTTTTTTATTTGCTGCTCAATACCTCGTTGGTAATCGCTTTAAGGTCAATTCCAGAAGCCTGCCGTTCGCTTAGCATATCAGGCAAAATGATATTTAAAAAATACGCAACGCAATGCAAGTCTACATTTTGAATCACGTTCAACGCATCTTTGTACATCGTCACAAAACCAGGTTCAGTATTTCCTCTCTGGATTTCCTGGTACGCTTCGTATACCTGGTCCATCTTGTCTGCCACTTGTAGAATCTTTCCCTCGACCGTGTTATCTTTGCCTTCCTTCAATTTCTCGCGGTAAAGATCCTTAAATTCATCTGGGATTTCTTTATCGATAAATTTCTTTGTCATTTCTTCTTCCACATCCAAAAGCAACTTGCGCAGTTCCATCGAAGCATACTTCACCGGTGTTTTAATATCTCCGATAAACACTTCTGCATAATCATGGTTCAGCGCCTTCTCATAAAGCGCTCTCCAGTCAATGTCGGCCCCATGCATTTCTTCGACAGTCCCCAAAAATTGCGCATATTGAGCAACCTTGAAACTGTGACTTGAAATATTGTGCTCTTCGAATTTGAACTTCCCTGGAGCACGGTAAATACGTTCCAATTCGTTTAAACTTTTGAAAAATGCATGTATTCCCACATAAACACCCACCGTCAAGAAATGAACCTCCATCCTAAACGACTCACGCCTTTTAAGATGAGATTTAATTTTATTTTATGTAAAAGCACAATAGACTAATCTCTCGATAACAACACGCGCTTGGAAAGTCATCCACTGCACGCCCTCATTCGAATGCTTTACGAGTTCTTAGGATTTTCATCTCGCCTATAAGTTGCGCCCGCTCGATGCATCCATGCTGGCTTCTATGGTTATATCAGATGGCTTCATCAAACGTATGCCTACGACAAAAAATATGGACACAATGCTACTGATTGCACTCACAAGGAACACCGCGGAATAACTGCCCGACCATGAAATGACCAATCCGGCTAACGGCGCGGCAATCATTAAGCCGACGGATTCCATAATTGTAGTAACTCCGTACAACCCACCGCGCAAACGCTCCTCTAGCTGTTCATCGTGGATGATTTGATGGAGTAAGTCTGATGCAAGCGCAAATGATACCGTCAAGTTCATCGACCAGAAAACACCCTCTATTCCAACGACAATAAAGACAGCTGTCAAACTGTGGACCACGAGTCCGGCAAGTGAGAGAACACCATAACAAAAAAGCGAGATCGAGAGTAGCATTTTTGGAGATATCTTACGATACATTCGTCCCACCAGAAAAGCGGTCAGGATGCCTGTTGCAGTAAACAGGGCCATCGCAAAGGCCGCATCCATTTGCGATCCTTTGACGACATGAATAATAAACAACGTAAAAAACGATGCGAGTGCTTCGTAAGATAACCAGGATAAAAAATGAACGATAAAAAACAAAACGAGATCGCGTTGTCGCAATACTTTGTAGGAGAGCTTGTTTGTGCGGGATTGTAGGGGATCCACGACGCGTTCGGGTACACCAATGACTGTTGCGAGGCCACCAAATACCATCAGTGCAGATGTCAACACAAAAGCTGCGACGTGATTCACCGTCCAGACCATCGGGACGACTAGGAATGCCACGAGGTTTCCTGCTAGCCACCACAAATTCAAGATACCTGATGCCACGCCCCATTTCGCGGGCGGAACAATTTCGGGCATCCACGCTTGATAGGGACTGATGACACTCTGCTGAAACAAGTAGAAAATGACGATGAGAAGCATGGCGGGTATCGGGCTATGTAGAAAATAGAATAACAGCCATGCCAGCGCCGCACCTGGAAGACAAATTCCCACGTAGATTTTGCGTCGAAACCCAGGCTTGGTGGTATGGTCACTAAGCCAGCCCGTGAGCGGATTCATCAATAGACCCATAAGCCCTTCTAGTCCGAGAATAAAGCCGATGAGCGGCTGTGACGCCTTGAGAGACGTAAGCATGGGTCCTGTAAAGACCTTGTTTGCGCCATAACCAATGTTTCGGCTAAACCCTGCCATCCCTAACCAATTTACAGCCCGCCGCTGAAATAGGTTCTCGCGAGACATATTTCCCGTCCTCTCATTTTGGAAGTCAGTTTCAGGGCATCATAACATAAATATATAAAGTTATCGTAAATTTTAGATAAAGATCTCGTTTATACCGTAAACCATGTGTGACGGAAGACAACGGCTAAATATGACATATACATGCAAGTATCCACACATTCTATGTACTTTCTAACAGTATATTGTGATTTCCCTTTGTAATTCCTCTTCACGCGGATTCCTTACAGTCACGGTGGATGCCCGTGAAGCTTAAAACTTTGTCGTCTAACCGATATCGGCCTCCAAACTATCGACACTGCTTCGAACAATTTCGATGAATTGAGTCAATGCAGATGAGACATATCCATCTTTTCGCCGAACTAAAACCGTCGGGGCAATACGATACCTGTCGGGAATTTGATGCACAGCCAGCGGATATCTCGCTTCACTGGCAACCTTTCTTGGAACGAGTGATACCCCTAACCCAGCGGCCACACATCCAAGGATGCCTTCCAAGGTTCCAAGCTCAATCAGCTTGATTGATTTCACCCCAAGATCATCTAGATACTGTTCGAGCCGTTTGCGATAGGCACACCTTTCCCGAAACACAAGCGCAGTTACATGCTCATTGGCCAAAGGAAAGCTCGTATGTTTCGCATTAGAAACCAGCACAAGAGACTCTTCGATCACGGCAGTATGTTGCAGAGATGGATGATCGACTGGTCCTGTAACGAGCGCCGCTTCGATGTCGTAGTTTAAGACAGAATCCAGTAACTGGATGGTCGAACCTGTCGCTAATGATAACTCGACGTTGGGAAACGCTTCGTGATATTGAGATAGAATGGTTGGTAAGTGGATCGCTGTAGCGGATTCGATCGCGCCGATGCGAAGCGTTCCACTGGGTGTGTCAGAATCTCGCACAGCTTGTTCCGCCTCAATGCACAAGTGCAGAATTTTCTCCGCGTAAACAAGCAATTTTTCTCCGTTCGATGTCATCGCCATGCCTCGCGACAGTCTGTGAAATAGGGTTGTATCGAGCTCATGTTCGAGGTTCTGAATGCGCGCTGTGATGTTCGATTGGACATATCCCAGTTGTTCGGCTGCCCTGGTTACCTATCGTTCATCGCTCATACTATGCATGGCAACTACCGGAGCCATGTCGATATCTTCGAATGCCTGGGTTTGGTCTGCGATGAGATTCATATCAGGAACGGCAAGCGGACTCGTTTATGTTTTAGTATCCAGTATCGTGTTAGATGAGTTGGCGAGGCAAAATCGTTCCTCGTTATCAGGTGTGTTATATGGCGGAGTGGGAATCGGCATCGGCATCACAGGATTACTCGTCCCCACAGCCAATCACTCGTTCGGATGGCAGGGTACCTGGTTGGAGCTGATGTGCTTGACCGTCTTGCTAGGTATCCCGTCCATTCTCTGGATGAAGGACCGCGCTGGAGGATTGACACAGCGACAATCGACCGTGAGAACCAAGGGGAACCGAGACCGTTTTTTCTACTGTCTCACGGTAGCATATGGTTTTGGCGGGATAGGTTATATTATCACTGGCACTTTTCTAGTAGAACTTGTCACGAACATACCCACACTGCATGGATAGAGAGGGATACTCAACCATGAATCATTTCGATCCGCCGCGTATTCCGGTGTCTTTACACGCACTCCATTATTGACAGGCAACGGCCGTCTCTATGTATCCGTCGATGTAGACCGAATCCCCGACTATCGGAAGTAGAACTTGTACGAAGTTATCCTAAAACAACAGGCCCCGCACCAATCGAGGCCTGTGCTCCTAGGTTTGATTCGTACCATCGGTGACTCATCCGAAACTTGCCTAGCCCACGGCCCCAAAGGCCTCCCCACTGTTAAAATGAGATATCCGTCAGTTGAATTTGATGGAACTGGACAAACTCGTCATCCAAGGCGAAACCTAACCCAGGTTCGTTCGGCACTGCAATTCGCCCGTCGACAACTTGCATAGACTTAGTAAACAGTCGTTCCCGGAGCGGGTTCGGATTGGCATCGAACTCAAGAATCATATTTCCAGGCAGTGCAGCGGCAAAATGTATGCTTGCAGCCAAGCATACAGCTCCTCCTAGAAAATGCGGCGCATATGGAACTTCCCAACTCGCGGCCATCTCCACAATACTGCGGGACGTGGTGATCCCACCTTGTTTGCTGAGGTCAGGCTGAATCACATCGACCCCGTGTTTCTCCATCACCATGCGCGCTTGTCTGACACCGTAAATGTTCTCCCCAGCGGCAATTGGGACACCCGCCTGCGCACGAACGATTGGCAACCCTTCATAGTCGTCGCAGCGCAACGGTTCCTCAATCCACGTTAAGTCAAAATCCCGGTACCGTTGCAACGCACGAATCGCTGTAGCGCGATCCCAGGCCTGGTTTGCATCGATCATTATCCGCGCCGATGGAGGCACAAGTGACCTTATCTGCTGAAGATTGACGAGATCCTGTTGTTCATCCTTCCCAACCTTCAATTTGAATGCATTCACACCCACGGCAAGTTGCTGTTCAACCAGTTCTGCGAATGGACCAGGGCCAAGACCGCTCGCGTAAACTTCGACAGATTGCTGAATGGGGCCACCAAGGAGTTCCGCGACAGACTGGCCCCTATGTTTGCCGAGCAGATCCCACAAAGCAATGTCAAGGCCACTCACACTGTGGTAAATTGGCCCCAACGCCCCCCATTGTAGCCCCATCACCGTGAGTGCACGCAGAAGTTTGTCATGAATTTTAGTGATTTGCGTTGGGTCCTCTCCGATCAACAAAGGTGCAGTCCCATATTTCAGTGTAGTTAGTTTTTCATAGAGCCCCCAGCTCGGAAAGTTGTTCCACATCTCGCCAATTCCGTATTCCCCAGTATCTGCTTCCACACGAACCAATACGCTCGTCCTAGAGGTCATTGTGCCGAAGCTGGTGACAACCGGAGCGTCAAGCGGCACCTGTAGGACAATGGGTTCAACATTCACAATTTTCATGTCCCAGCTCCCCTTACAGGCGCCACTTCATCGAATAGTTTGTAGACAGCAGCGCAATCCTCGTCGCCCAAGCCAGCATCTACCGCTTTGTCAAAATACGTCAATGCCAGCTCGGTGAAAGGAGACGGCTGATTCAATTCCTTCGCCATGCCGACCCCCAGACCAACATCCTTTCGCGTCAGATGAATTGAAAATCCAGGTGTAAAATCGCCGTTTCGCATTTTTGGTCCACGCAACGTCAATTGGTACGAGTCTGCTCCCGTGGTTGCCAACAGTTGTTGCAACAGCACCGGATCGATACCAGCCCGTTCGCCAATGCGAAGCCCTTCACTCAGTACCAGTGCATTCGTCATCCCAATGAGGTTGCTGACGATTTTAAATGCGGTTGCCTGCTCCACATCTCCCAAATAGTGAACAGACGTACTGATGTCCTTCAGCAGCGGCTCATATTTCTGGTAAACATCCGGTCGCCCGCCAGCATAGATGGGTTGGGTCCCCTCTTCCGCCTGTGCCGGGCCCTTGCCTAGCGGACATGCCAGGAAATCCACATCCTCTTGTGAAGCGGAATCCGACAGCCTTCGAGCCGTCGACGGATCAATCGTGCTCACGTCGATCACGACCGCCCCTGCCTTCATTTGCCCCAATAGGCTCTCTTCGTCAATCAACAAGTCGGTGAGATGCCTCGGCATCGGCAGACTCGTGAAAATGACATCTGCTGTGGAGGAGAAATCTGTGATAGAAGCCGCAGCTTTCCCCCCAACTTCGAGCACTCGCTCAACGGCTGCTTGGTTCAAATCAAACACGCTGACATCATAGCCGCGCCGAATTAGATTTCTTGCCAGCCCGCCACCCATTTTGCCAACACCGACAAATCCAATCTTCATCCTGTTCGCTCCCATCTGTTGTGCGTCTCATCAACGCGACAAGCCAATTGACATGTACTTATACTCCAGGAAGGATTCCAGTCCGTAATAGCCGCCCTCGGCACCAATCCCGCTAGACTTCCAACCGCCAAACGGCGCCTGCACGACGCCGGGCAGTGGGTCATTCAGGCCCACGATACCGTACTCCAGTGCTTCTCCCAGGCGTAAAGCGCGATCGAGATCACGCGTGAATACATAGGCGGCGAGTCCATATTCCACGCGATTGGCCATCGCCACGACCTGTTCCTCTGACGTGAAAGGAATCATGGGTGCGACAGGCCCAAACGTCTCTTCCTGGCACACCCGCATCGTGTCTGAAACCTGCGTCAGAATCGTCGGCGCGAAAAAGGCCCCTTTGAGCCCGGATGGCGTAACGGGTCCCCCACCAAGTACGACGCGCGCCCCATGTTTCACCGCTTCGTCCACCTGCGCTTGAATTCGATTCAGCGCGTCTGCGTGGATGACAGGGCCAACCTCTACGCCCGCTTCAAGCCCATTCCCAACTTTCATACGCTCGACCCGATTTTTCAGTTTGTGCGTAAATTCGTCGATCACGCGCTGATGAACATACACACGATTCGCGCAAACGCACGTTTGGCCGGCATTCCGGAATTTGCTTACAACACACGCTTCGACTGCAGCATCCAAATCGGCATCTTCAAACACGACAAAAGGCGCGTTGCCACCGAGTTCCATGGAAACGCGCTTCACCTGTTCGGCAGCGCCTTTCATCAAGTACTTGCCAACGTGGGTCGATCCAGTGAACGTGATCTTGCGAACCCGCGAGTCAGCTAGAATCGCATCCCCGAACACGTCCCCTGGACTTGTCGACACAAGGTTGACCACCCCAGCAGGGAATCCTGCAGCTTCAAACACGGAAAACAGCGCGATGGCGGTAAGCGGGGTATACTCAGATGGTTTCAGCACGACGGTACATCCAGCCGCGAGCGCTGGGGCAATCTTGCGCGTAACCATTTGCGCGGGGAAGTTCCACGGCGTAATCGCAGCCACGACACCAACCGGCTGGCGAATGACCATAATACGCTTATGTGTGGCCGACGCCGGAATGGTGTCTCCGTAGATCCGGCGCGCCTCTTCGGCGTACCAGCGAAGATACTCTGCCGCAAATTTGACTTCGCCCAAGCCCTCCGCGAGCGGTTTCCCTTGCTCCAATGTTAAAATTTTCGCAATTTCATTCGTTCTCTCCAAGAGAATTTCGAAGGCGCGATAGAGCAAGTTCGAACGCTCCAGTGACGTTGTTTTCGACCATGAAGAAAACGCTCGATGTGCTGCGGCAACTGCTTGGTTTACATCTTCTTGGTTGCCGGACGGCACATGACCGACGACTTCAAGCGTAGCTGGGTTGACGACAGGGAATTCCTCTCCCGAGACAGACTCAACCCACTGGCCATCAATATACATGCGACTTGTCATACGCCCACCACCTTATTGACGCTATCATATTTAAAGATATTCGTTCGAATTACCCCAGCGGCACAGTATCTGAATCGGAAAGCACAGTTTCCGACAGTTCTTGTTCAAGGTTTTTGCCAGTGGGATCCCAACGAATGAGCAGGGAGGTCACTAACCCAATGGCCGGGCAAATGATCAAAATGAGCAGCGTAGCAGACAGTCCCAACGCAGACAAAATGATTGGGAAGAAAAAGATTCCAATGATGTTTCCTATACGGCTGGCAGCCTCGGCTGCACCCGTTCCGAGTGGGCGCAGATCCGTCGGATATGAGTTTGCTGCAATTGCCTTCCCTTGTGCCCCAGGACCTGCAGAGTGACCGAAGATAAAAACCGCAATGGGTAATGCAGAAAGCCACAATACAGAATTGCCAGTTTTCAACCCGGCGAACAACAAACTCGCGATGACAAGCACAAATCCCCAAATGGTCAGTTTCCGCATGCCATATCGCGCTGTCAGATAAGCCCCGACAAATCCTCCCAATATGCCAAACAAATTGAACAGAATCGTGCCGGAGATACTGTTGATCATCGACTTCCCGAAGATAAGCGCGGAGATGGCTGGTATATAGAACCCAATCGAATAATACTGCATGGACTGTGTGGCTGAAATGACTGTACCCATGATCGTTCGTGCTCGATACCTTTTGGATAGAATGGCTGAATACTTCGGTTTCCAAGCTTTGGGTTGTTCCGCTGTGCTGCTCTCCACGACGGTTTGGATGTGATATGTCTTCTCCACAATTCGTGCAGCTTCCTCAATTGCGAGATTGTTCGCCGCCCACATTGGACTCTCATTGACATAAATGAATCGTAGAATGAGGACGATGATGGAGACCACCCCGCCAAATCCTACAGCGTAGCGCCAAAGCGATGCGCCGACGCCAAGTTCATATAAAACCAAGTCCACCAGCCCAGTAGATACTGTAGCGACATACCAAAATGCTTGCCAGAAATTTGTGTACTTGCCTTTGCTCTTGAGATTACTGAACTCTGCGATGAAGCTCAGCGCGACTGGCATATCAATGCCTACACCAGCGCCCATCAAAAACCGAAATCCTAAAAGTATGGGAAACAGCGTAGACAGGCTAGCGCCAAACGTCGCGACAATGAGCAACAGAAGATCAAAGAGAAATACTTTGTTGCGCCCGAATTTCTCGGCAATATATCCCCCAAACAGCGCGCCTATCAACGCGCCTAGTGCCATGATTGCGGTAACCGACGCCATCCCGAACGCGGACAGATGAAATACCTTCTGAATTTGCGCGTTGCCAATGCTGATACTCGTAAAGTCATATGCATCAATAAAGATTCCGCCCAGTGCCACAAAAATAATCAGCAACCCGCCCTTGCGGTTTGGCGCATCGTTAACAAAGTTGATGATGTCATCTCTGGACCGGATGAGTAGTCGGGTATCCCCCATCGTTGTTCTCCCCCCTTGTAGGAACACAAAAAGGCCCACTCTGCCTCTGCTCTCCTGCAACAAGTCAGGTAAGTAAGAGACGAGAATGAGCCTTCGGTGGACCGATCAGCTGTAATGTAATTTTTCATTATTTTAATGTTTATCATTTCTATCTGTCAACTGCGATTTAATGATGACCGTCAATTGAATGACTAGACACCAAGCTTAAGCCTATATCACCTCCCGAAAAACTTGCTGCTCACTCCGTTAGAAAATAAGCGTGTACATACGCATCAGCCGAGCAATTGAAGGGCAATGCTCATATCACTTATCCACTTGCTTACATATTGTCAATCTGGACTGGCTCAATATCATCAGCCGGTGTAAAACCAAACACCCGACTGTAGAAGTAGAACTCGCCATCTAGAGAACGCTTGATGTTCTCACTCATCCGAAAGCCGTGTCCCTCTCCCGCAAACGCCACATATGCCACGGGCAATCCCTTTTTGCGCAATGCCTCGACCATCAACTCGGCCTGGTTCGGTGGGACAATTTTGTCATCCAAGCCTTGAAAGAAGATGACCGGGCAGGAAAGCTGATCCGTAAAATTGATTGGTGAACGGTTGTAATATACATCTTTCGCCTCGGGATAGGGACCAAGCAGTCCATCCATGTAACGGGACTCGAACTTGTGTGTCTCATTCACGAACACCTCGAGCTCACTGAGTCCAAAGTGACTGGCCCCCGCACGATAGACATCCTTGAATACCAACGATGCCAGCGTCGTATAACCTCCGGCACTGCCGCCAGCAATCGCAAGTCGGTCTTCGTCGACATCCCCACGTTTCGCTAGATACAAGGCGGCATTCGCACTATCGTCCACGTCGACGATACCCCAATTCCCCTTTAATCGATCCCGATATTCCCGTCCATACCCGGTGGATCCACCGTAGTTCACGTCGACCACGGCAATCCCGCGGCTCGTCCAATACTGCGTTGATAGATTGAGAACAGCCTGACTCGCCGCTGTCGGTCCACCGTGCACATGCACCAACAGAGGCGGTTTCTCCTGCCCAGGCGCCACAAAATCCGGGTTCTTCGGCGGATAGAAGATTGCATATGCCGTCTTGCCACCCTCCGTTGGAAAGGCAATCGACTCCGGCACAGATATGTAATCATCACTCACCTGCAGCGCCGCGCTTGACTTTAGAACCTCCACCTCACTGCCATCCGGGTTCGACACCACAATATGCGGGAATGAGACTGGCGAGGCGCCGATATAGCCAATTTTACCGCCATTGCTGTGAATGGATGTAAAATACGTGTCCTCCGTCTCCACCAGTGCAAGCATGCCAGACGCAACACCAAGCGTGGCGAGGTACTTACGACCATTTTGGCTGTAGGTGCAAATGATGTTATCGGGATCGACAAATGCGTAATCGGAGATGCCAAATGCCCAACTCGGCGAGCCAAACTCTGCCTCCATCGGACACACAGTCGTCACCGCTCCGTCATGCTCCAGCCGCATGATATTCCACCAGTTCGATTTGTCCGACACAAAGTACAGTTGGTTGTCAGGTGACCAAACTGGCTGAATCACAGACGACTGATTGCCCCCTGCCACTTTCCGCTCATTTTGGAGTGATCCATCCGCCATCACGTCGGCCACCCACAACTCCGTCTCATCCCACGGCATGTTCGGATGGTTCCAAGTAAGCCAAGCGAAATGTCGACCATCCGGGCTGAACCGCGGATTCGCGTAAAAATCATTGCCGGAGACGACAATCTGCTCGTTTGATCCATCCGCATTCATGCTTACCAGCGTGGTCTCTGCAAAGATATCAGAGTTGGTATGATCTTCACGAACGAGGATGAGCCGGTTGCGCAATGGATCGATCACGCCGTCCGCGTAGTATTTTTTCGTATCTGACGTCATGGCCTCAATCGTACCGTCCGGTTTGCGGACATAGAGGAGATTATCGGCGAAATTAGAGAAGTAAACCATACCCTCGTGGATGACGAACGGCGCGCCACCATATTCATGAACGCGATCGCGCACGTTAAAAGGGGCTGGCGTAATTTCCTCCACCATACCGTTTGCTGCCTGGCGCATCAGTACATTGCGGCCCGCTTCAGACGGGCGGGCTTCCACCCAATACCTGTCAGCCCCATCGAAACACATGCCGACGAGTGAAATTGTGCCCTGCACAATCATGTCCGAAGAAATTGGCGATTTCCAACTGCCGTAAGCGGCTGTTTTTTGCCCTGCCATCCAACAAACCTCCTAATGATTACACGAGAGATATTTCTAGTATTGTAGCAGAGGAGTCTGAAATCACCGCTATCAGTCTTTTCATTTCTATTGTACACTCCCCTCACCCAGTCATGTGTTAGAATTCCCACCTAAAGAACACTCTAAGAGAGAATCGACCCACGATTTTGAACATGATGGTCACGAATGAAGTGATACAATGTGGTTCAACATCATTTTACGGAAAGCAAACGCGAACCAAGCGTTTAATCTTTCAGGGAGGAATCAAGGCATGCGAAGTCGTATCAGCAGCATCATTCCACTATTGCCGATACTGTTGGTCACCGGATGCGCTACACAGCCAGCCAACTCCAGTACACCTGCGCAACATGCCACACCTTCAAAAGCCAAAAAGTTTTCACTGCCATCCGGTAAAAAAACCAAAGTTCAATCGGACAAGAAACCCACCTCATCCGGTCCAACCGTATCCATAATCTGTGATGACGGCAAGTCTCTCTCCTTGCCCGTCGTGGGCATCAAGGCAACTTATGGCGTCTCTTACGCGACCGCCCCACCTGTAAATCCAGTCAACCCACTACCGCCAGTCCATTTCAATCTTCCGAGCAATCAAGTGGATGCATTGACGGCATACTGGGTGAACGAAGGCTACAAGAATCAAGGCACACTATTCCTCGGCCCGAACGGTTGGACTCCGACTTCAGCGACTGTTGGCGCAGACGGGTCAGAGCAATTTACCTTACACTCCCCATCCGACAGTCACCAAAATATGACACTTGCAGATGATGGCGGATGCCAGGCTTGCGGAATTAGAGATATTGGCACTTATTTCCCCGATCAGAAACAGTGGGCCTCCGAAAAGGGGTACCCGCCACTTTCACCCCCAGCTTTCACATCAATGTCGCGTATCAATCAAAATACAATGGCTTATTCGCTCCAATCACCAAATCCAGGTTACGAAACCAACGGCATTGCGTACATGGCGCAGGGGGAAAATATTTTCTTTGGCAGAGAAGAGATTTCGTTACCCACCTCACAGCACAGCCTGGAAACCACCATTTTGAATTTCTACACAGCGTATACCGTTCAATAAGCCTTGGTGCCGTCCGATTCCTTTGTTCGTTGAAAGAGGAGCTTCCAACTGCTCTTGCCCGAATTTCGAAGCGCAAAACGCTTGTACACAGATGCGCCGTACCATACGAGCACACCATTCAAAGCGAGCGTCAAGCAAATCGACAGCATGATTTGCCACGCTGAGACCCCCTGCACGGACAGCGCCGTACGTGTAAACATCGCCATTGGCGTGATGATGGGGACAAACGACGCAACGATGGAAAACGTCGAATCTGGGGCGGGCAGCACACCAAAGAGCGAAACATAGAAGAGCACGAGCATGAGCAGTACCACTGGCGTCAAGGCCATTTGCTGTTCCTCAACGCGAGTGACAAGAGAACCCGCAATGCCGTACAGCGTCGCGTATAATATATAGCCAATCACGAAGAAGACCGGCATGAGCGCAAGTGTCGCAATCGGCACATCCGTGAACGCGGACGCTGCTAGGTGGCTACGCAACGAAAAAGCTACACCCGCACCAGCTATCCAGATGACGTATTGTAGAATTCCGACGAATCCAATCCCGACGATTTTCCCGAACAAAATCTGCCAAGGTTTCGTTGTGACGAGCATCATTTCAATCACGCGGTTGGACTTCTCTTGGACGACCCCCTGTGCGACCCAACTGCCATAAATGGTAATGGTCGCGAAGAGCAGAATCAGCATGTAGTAGACCACAGCTCTCGATTCCCACAGCTGACTATTCGACTTCGCCCCAGCTTGCAACTGAATCACGTGCGTATGAATAGGCGCAGTGAGGGTTGTCTGGGTAGACGTAGGAAGTGAAGCGATTCGAGCCGCCGTAATTTCCTTCTGGGCCAGTGTTTCTACGCTCGAAACGAGCGACGGATCTACGGAGCCCACTTCTTGTACTGTAACACTTGCAGAGCGCGGTGTGTCTCCATTGATGGTTATCAACAAGTGGCTATGTTCTGCTTTCACTTTCTCTGCCAACGCAGCCTTGGTCAATCCAGCCGAATCGAGCTTGCTTTGTTTGAGGACAAAATGATATGTCGAGGGATCGCTTGCGGCCTGTGCAATCATTTCTTGTGCCAATATGCCTTTTGGATCCGCGATGAGGACCGTTGATTTCGATTTGTCGTTGATGGAGGAAAGCAGTCCCGGCAGAAACGTCAGACCAATCAGGATGGCAAGTCCAACAATCGTGAATATCCAATACCCGCGGCGCGACGCGCGTCCGTGGAACTCCTTGTGCACAAGTATCCAAAAAGCGCTCATCCAAGTTTCCCTACCTTCCCGAGGAAAATGTCATGTAAGGTCGGGCGGACGAGTTCAAAATGACTCACCATCGTCCCCGAGTCAATTAACTCCTTTAAAAGCTTCTCTGCATCAATGCCGTTGGCAGGAATAGAAATCCAGCGATCTCGTTTGTCTGTTTGGATTGCCGCTGCTACATCGGGCGCAAGTACCGCGCGAACGGCCTCTTCTGATGCACAAATTCGAATCTCTGTGGGCTGTTCGGCGGACAAAATATCCGATACCGCTCCTTTGAGCACCAAATTCGACTGATGTATAATACCGACAGAATGGCTCAGTTCTTCAACGTGATCGAGCTGATGGCTAGAGAACAAAATCGTCGTACCGCCGTCCACAAGCTCGCGAAACACCGATTTGAAAAGCGAAGTATTCACCGGATCCAGCCCGCTAAAGGGCTCGTCGAGGATCAACAATTCAGGTCCATGAAGCATCGAGGCGATAAACTGGATCTTTTGCTGGTTTCCTTTCGATAAATCGCGTACGAGTTTCGACGCGTAATCTGGGATCTCAAAGCGATTCAACCAAGCGTTGGTTCGTTCTGTGGCTGCAGATATAGAAAGACCATTCAGCCGACCGAAGAGCACAAGTTGTTCCATCACCTTCATATTCGGATACAATCCGCGTTCTTCGGGTAAGTACCCAAACGTCGGCCGGGGGAGCGCTTTCGCGGGTCGATCTCGCCAGAGCACCTGACCTGCATCCGCCTCCATGATGTCGAGAATAATTCGAATGGTCGTCGATTTTCCTGCGCCATTCAATCCAAGGAGACCAAATACTTGTCCTTGTTTCACGCTGAAGGAGATATCCTGAATCGCACATTTGCCTGCGTAGGATTTCGACACGTGAGATAAAACTAGGCTCAACTGGTTACATCCTCTCTTTGCAGAGTCGTTCTTCGATTAGTTCGCGCAAGTTCCGCTCAAACCTTCTTTCCACTTTGCCCCCCTGCCTTAGACGCAAAGAGGCCAACCAGTCCGCGCCGACTAGTTGACCTTATCATACGAAAAGCTGCCCATTGCGTGGCAGCCTTGAACTTTGCCAGTCCTTATCACATCATCATACTGGTCAACTTTTGCGAAAGAACGTTTAGCATCGCAAGCGTGGCCTCGTCATGGATCACGTTTGGCCGCGATTCAGGCGCAAAAAGTTGATGAACCCGCATCTCATAGTAATCGAGCATGGCTTGTTTGCATGTGAGGTTCCTCGCAATAAGAGCGCTTGCATCCCCCAGTTTCGCGAAGCAAAGCTCATCCTGCATAATCAACAACTCCACATTCGCCCGGACAAACACGCCATCCTTCATACCTTGTTCGTAAAAGTCGTGAAGTGCGACATTTCGGGCCAACCAAGCAGCGTGGAGGCGCTCCATCAACTCAGGGTAGAGTGCACGCAAGTCCCTTCTGAATACCTCGGAACCGTAGTTTGCAACCATCAGCATTTTTTTAAAAACAACGTGATACCGCTCTTGGTAACTCCCGGATGTTTTGTCCAAGGCTGGGCTCACGTCGAACAATTTAATAAAGAAGTTCACAAAGTGCTCGATGACATCGTCCTTCGATTCGAAGTACTTGTACATGGTCGCCTTCGACAAATCCATGTACTTCGCGATATCGTCTGCACGCAAATTTGCAAGCCCATCATTTTTAATGGGGATCAGCAATTTCATAATCAATTTTGTTTTCAGTTCTTCATCACTGTATCGACAGTTCGGAGAGTCAAACCCCAAGTGTAGGACCCCCTTTCCATTTACATGCACCATTATAGTCGATGACTGAACTTCTGGCAAAAACCAAATGAACAAATTAAACTAATTTACACAAAATCAGTTTACACAGTTTTGTGCCTGTGCTATGATGGTCGCACTTGCAAAAGGGAGGTCCTACCATGTCAAATACGCCTCGTCAGGTGAGCGCTACTCACTCACCCACTTCAATGAGGTCCATCCTCGTGCCACTGACCGCTATCATCGTAGGTATGTTCATGGTTGTTCTCGACAACAGCGCCTTGAATGTGATGGTTCCTCATTTCATCACTGACTTCAAAACGTCATATAGCACTGTGCAATGGGCAATCACGGGATATGCGCTCGCACAAGCCGCAGTCATCCCGCTTTCCGGATGGCTAGCGGATCGATTTGGTGCAAAGCGCGTATTTCTCACATCGATAGCCCTGTTTTCCCTCGGCTCGCTCTTATGCGCTTTTGCGCCTGGTATCAAATTATTGGTCGTTTTTCGCATTGTCCAAGGTCTTGGTGGAGGAATGGTTGCGCCACTGGGGTTTGCTTTCACGTTCCGTTTAAGTCCACCTGAAAAAGTGGGGACCGTGATGAGCTTCATGAGCATCCCCATCCTCGTTGCCCCTGCACTCGGACCGGTCGTATCCGGCTGGTTAGTGGATTACGTCTCCTGGCACTGGATTTTCCTGATCAATGTGCCGATTGGTATCATTGGTGTGCTGATTGGCAGCAAGAGCCTCCCCAAACTGCCGGCACAAGCTGTGGCTCCGTTGGATCGCGTTGGCATGATCCTCGCGCCGCTTGGATTCGCAAGCTTGTCTTACGGTGTGACGGAAGGCAGTTCCAGTTGGACTTCGTGGCAAACAATCGGCGGACTTGTTGTGGGCATCGTCGCCCTTTTATTGTTCGTCTTTACACAACTGCGTCAGGCAAATCCTTTGATGGAGATACGTGCATTCAAGTCGGCGAAGTTCACACGGGGGATCATTGTGCTGTGGATCACGCAGTTTGCGTTTTTTGGCACCATCTTTTTGATTCCTCAATACCTACAAAATGTCCGAGGTTTCAGCGCGTTTCATGCAGGTCTCTGCATGTTGCCATACGCCATCACGACCGCCATTTTGAATCAAGTTTCAGGACGCCTATTTGACAGATATGGTGCCAGATGGCTTGCCGTTATCGGCGTCGGTTGCCTGACAGCTGCATCATTTTTGTTCTCGCAAGTACAACCGCACGCCACACTCAGTCACATACTCATTCCTGTCGTGCTACTTGGCGCAAGTTTGGGCTTGTGCATCATGCCGCTCAATTCACACGTATTGAAGGCTGCACCTCAACACCTAATTGGTCGTGTCACATCGCTGACGAGCGCCATGCAGCAAATCATGGTCTCTTTCTCGGTATCCGGCTTGACCACGGTGCTGACCTCGAAAATGCATGCGGCAACCAAGATGCAGCATGCATCGCAAGCATCCATATGGTCCATCGCGTTCAATCACACATTCCTTATCGTTGCGGCGATTGCCCTCGCTGGATTCATCTTTAGTTTCATGATTGGGGGACGCCCGCAGTCCGAAGGTAAAAGGACCGAAGAATTTGGTCTGATGATGGAGTGAAGCATCGAAACAAAGAGGATATAGATGGCCGCAGCGGACCACCACTGGTCTGCTGTGGCCTCGCATTGCAGTTGCTCGCTCTCCAATGATGTCTGATAGGCAACACGGAATGCCTCAAACCGCGAGGGGTCATGCCTAAACCATTGGAGGTCTGAAGACGGAGCGATCTCCTTTAGCCATATGTCAACACGCGCATCCGCTTTTCGGACTCCCCGCGCCTTGAGTATCACATGAATGATTTCACACCATCAGATAGCCCTTACTTTATAGCCATCACTTGTCCCTTCGTCATTTCAACGAGTTGATGGGGCGTTAATTCAAATACAGCTTTAGGATGTCCTGCCGCTGCCCAGATTGTTTTGAACTGGAAGAGATCTTCGTCGATAATGGTCATTATCGACTGTACATGCCCCAGTGGAGGAACTCCTCCGATGACAAATCCTGTGCATTCACGTACAAAGTCCGCATCCGCTTTTCCGAGTTTATCGTTTAACTGATTTGAAAGGTGCTTTTCATTCACACGATTCACTCCGCTGGCAACCACCAATAATGGGCTATCCGCATGCTTTAAACGAAATATAATGGACTTTGCGATTTGAGCGACCTCACAGTGGATTGCATCCGCGGCTTCTTGAGCAGTTCGCGTGCTGTCAGACAGTTCCACGATTTCGTTTGTATATCCCAAATCCAGCAACCTATCTTGCACGCGTTGAGCGCTTTCTTTTAGTGGCCTCGTCAAAGGAATCTCCTCCTAAGCATCTGTATAATGCATGACAACTTGAATGATCACATCTAGATCCGTTTGATTTAGGTAACGATGCGCCACATTACCTGTAAATCGTATTGCATGCCCCACTGGCAACGTATACATCTCATCATTTATTTGTATGTTGAATACCCCTGAAACCACGGTGATGTACTCCTCAACGCCTGCATGATGCGGAGTTGAAAGATAGTTGCATGTAGGGCTGAGGTGGAGTGTAAATATCTCTATACGGGTTTGTGGATCGAACGGAAACAATAGATATACTTTGCATTTTCCATTGTCCTCTGTAACGTCAGGGAACTCTTTTTGAATGACAACAGATACCATATTTTCATCTTCCTTGAGAAAGGACGAAAATGATGTATTGAGCCCAATCGCAATCTTCCATAAAGTTGTAACCGTTGGCTGTGTTTCTCCACGTTCAATTTGGTGAAGCATACCTTTGCTTACCCCAGTTAAATCAGCGGTTTTTTCTAAGCTCAGCCTCCTTTGTTGCCGAATTCGCTGCAAGTTACGTCCAACTTTGATATGTATCGCTTCCATCGAAAGTGGTCCCGCCCCTTCATACCACTATATTACACAATCATAACAACATACAATACAAAATGACATAAAAACATTTTTGCGTCAATCTACAATTAGTGATTAGCGCTGCATTCATTTATTCATCAGTCGTCGGTGAAATAGCGGCTCGCTCGCCGTCTATGAGGGCGGACCAAATTTGGGTGGAACAGAACCGCAGTTCGCTCTCTTTTTGGATATGCTCATTTGAGGCCTGCCCACGCGCGAGCTTGATGAACAAATCTAACGTCAAATACACACACCATGGCATCTTCCGTTGCGCCTTTAACCATTCGGTGTTCTGTTCACACCTTGTATGATGCCACAAAAAAAGACGTGGTTTGGCGCCTCCAGTGCCATCCACGTCTCTTTATAAATACGTTCCCCACCAGTTCTACTTGCCTATCTGTTGCCGTACCATACATGAATATTCCATTTTTCAGGCCCATGCAGCGGCTTACCTACGATATCTAAAGTTCCGCGATTGTTGACGTCGGCTAGAACGGCCTCATGTGTACCTGTGCCCTCGTCAACCACATGACGTGTCTTGAAGTTTCCTTTACCGTCATTCTCATAAATGTACATTGACGGAGCGTGTACTAAATAGTCATCTGTCTTTCTATCGGCCATGCCAATTTCGGCTACCAATAAATCGAGGTTCCCATTTTCGCAAAAATCCGCGAGAGCCAATGTGTGGGCGTCTAAGAGGCCGTTGTCAATGACGTGCTCTTCCCACAAGTCCGTGATATCGGAACGTGGCTTAAACCAGGCGACCTTTCCACCTTCAGTTCTACCATACACACATGGATCCCCTTCAGAAAGTATCATTTCATTCGCTCCATCGGAATCAATGTCGCCGATGGCCACTTTGGTGGTTATGTACCCACTTGCGAATTTATGACCATCCCAACCATCTCCGGTGTACTTGTACCAGTGCGTTCCACATACGAATTCATTTTTGCCGTCCCCATCAATATCCCCTATCGCCAAGCCTTCTTCCGGCTGATGGTTCGTCCCTTCTGATTTGCCCGTCGTAACTACCTGTAGACCCGGCCACGGGCTTTGAGTAGGATCTTGAGGCAAAGGGATCCGATACACAGTTGTGCCCTTGTTGCCGATTTGGTTCGTGAAAACCAATGATAGGTTGCCATCGCCCGTGATATCACCAATGACCGTATCATGAAACTGTCTGTTCCCCGTTTTGGCGATGACTCTCTTGATCCACTTGCCACCATTGGGCCCTGGATTTTCCCACCAATAAATCTCGTCGTGGCTTGCGTCACTTCCGTTGATCAAATCTGGGTAACCATTCCCAGTTAGATCATATAAGATACCGCCACACTCCATGTTCGAAGCTTCATCCAGAAAATGCTCAGTCCAGGGCGCTTGGTTCCCCTTGTTCTCAAGCCAAATCATCTTCCCATTCCTACCCGATACCACCAAATCCAGGAGTCCATCCTGATTGATATCCCCAACTGCCAAAAGCGTGTTCATTTGTCCGCCACCAATGGCATTCTCGACGCGTCCTACAACGCGCTTTGTGAAAGTTTTCAATGTATATCCCTCCAACGGATTATCTCGACTGGAAGTTCATTAGAATTTTTCGATCACTGTACGCACATGGTTGTAGGACAGAGATGCAGTAGTTCAGATCAGTTTTATGCATCGCTCTTGTCAACAATAAAACCAAGGGCTCCGCATCTTAGCGTATTCTTGGACAACGCAACGAATGTCGAGCAGGCCATTCCCCACTTCACAATCTATTCCTGCAAGTATAGCACGAGCATTTCGCGGCGGAATAAGCGTAAACCGATACGAGACAAAACAAATGCAATGATACCCAGTGCGATTGTAAACTTTGTCACCCACGTCGTCGTGAGCGAAAAATGAAGCCACCCAACCAAGAACGGGATAATGAAAAGTGCCACCGAAAAAATCGTGATCAAATATGCCGCTCTCTGCTCACCTACGCGGAGTGCCACAAATGTGCCTATTACAGCGACATACAGACTGAGGGTAGCCGTCGTACCAAACGCCACGACGCGACCGAGCGGAAAAGCCAAGAACAACCAATGCCAGCCGGAACCGCCCGTGATGCCGGATACGATTAACTGGATGGCGAGTGCAAGTAACGCCGCAATGTAGCCTACAGCAAAAGAAATGAGCACTTTAGCGCCAAAGATCGCATAGCCTGGAAGCCTTGTCGTCAAAAGATAGTCCAAGGTATGTCCAACCCGTTCATGTAAAACCATGTCTGGCGCGGTTTGGCCAACAACAATGACCGTCGCGAACAAAACATAGAGCAGCCGGAACATCATCATCGCTGAAGAATTTGAAGCCGGTCCATGGTGAAGCGTGGGCAGGATGCCCATGACGAGTACGACGATTGTAAAAATCAACAAAAACCGACGGTTACTGAATAACTCAACGACTTCTTTCCACATCACTGTGATCAAATCAGTCATTTTTTTCACTCCCCACCAAGCGCAGATATTCCTCTTCCAGTGAGACTTGCTCTGGAATGACGGCCCTGACGCCAATGTTGGCGCCGACTAAGGTCTTTACAATGGATTCAATGTCCTCCGGGACGGCGACGCTCACCCGCCATTCCTCTCTGCCGAGTGCAGTCAGTTGACCATCCTTTGGTAAAGCCAAGCGCCTCATTTTGTCCGAATCGCCCCCCGACAGGGTTAAACGAAAGGTAGGAACCCCCTGTTTGCCGAGTTTATTCGGGTCACCCGAGGCCACCAGATGTCCACCCTGAATAATGGCGACATGATCACAAATGCGTTGTGCCTCTGCCAGCAGGTGCGTGCAGAGAAAAACGGTGATCCCTGATTTTTGCACGAGTGAAACGAGCAAGTCTCGCACCATGACAATGCTTGCAGGATCTAGCCCTGCAGTAGGTTCATCTAAGATCAGCAATTCAGGGTCAGCCATGAGCGCCCGTGCCAACCCGAGTTTTTGGCGCATGCCTTTGCTAAAGCCCGAGACGCGGTCGTTCCGGCGATCCCATAAATCGACACGGTAAAGTGCTTCTTCGATCCGCTTGCGTCCTTCGCCCTTCTCAAAACGCGCAACCTTAGCTGCGAGTTGAAGGTTCTGGATGGCAGTGAGCCGATCATACAGACCCACATTGTCCAGCATGACGCCGCATTTTGAACGAACCAATTCTCCTTCTGAAATCGGGTCCATTCCAAGTACTCGCACAGTCCCTGCAGAGGGTCGAAGCATGCCGACCATCATCCTGACCGTGGTCGTTTTGCCCGCGCCGTTTGGTCCAAGAAACCCAAACACCGAACCGCGAGGTACGTTGAATGCAAGATTTGAAACGGCTGTTCGTTCACCAAAACGCCTCGAAAGTCCATGACATTCGACTGCTTGATTATTCACCGGGTATGCTCCTTTGCTAAGGCATAAAAAGTGATATCACTTTTATATCTAATATCACCATGGTATACTCAATGTCAATTATGGAAGCAAGGGAGAATCAATGTGACCGCATCGTCTTCAGGCAGTTCAAATACAAATGGAACGAGCTTATTGATACGGGAGACAACTGCGTTTAACAAATCTGGACCGCGCATCCTGTTTATCGGTATGATTGCCTTGCTGGCAGGTATTATTTTGTTCATCTACGCCGGTGCTTCCGCTGGTCATGATGATAAAGCCGTGCGAATCATCCTTCGAATTGTCGGAATTCTGATCATTGCGCTCGGCGTAATTGGGCTACGCGGACTGACGAGCGTGTCGCCTGGACAGGCAAAAATTGTTCAATTGTGGGGCCGCTATCAAGGCACAGTACGTACACAAGGTCTTCGATGGGTCAACCCACTGTCACGAAGACTCAATGTATCCACACGGATTCGGAACCTTGAAACCACGTTGGTCAAAGTCAATGATGCGGATGGAAATCCTATCGAGATCGCGGCGGTTGTCGTTTGGCAAGTCGCTGATACAGCACAGGCATTTTATGAGGTAGAGGATTTTGCGTCTTTTGTGGAAACGCAAGCTGAGACGGCTGTCCGTCACATTGCGAGTGTCTATCCGTATGACAGTTGTGGGACTGAACGGTTGTCACTGCAAGTGAATTCTGAGAAGATCACGGAAGCGTTAACCGAAGAAATTGGCGTACGAGTCAGTGTCGCCGGCATACGAGTGATTGAGTCGCGGTTAAGTCGATTGGCCTATGCACCTGAAATTGCACATGCGATGTTACAGCGTCAACAGGCAGATGCAGTGGTCGCAGCTCGTGAGCGGATCGTGACAGGGGCCGTAGGGATGGTTGAAATGGCCCTTCAACGTTTGGCGGAAGATGACGTGGTGGACCTTGATGATGAACGAAAGGCAGCCATGGTCTCTAACCTGCTTGTCGTCCTATGTGCTGATCGCCCGACACAGCCCATCGTCAATGCGGGTTCGTTATATCAGTGAGCGGGCGTGAACACCATGTCTGAGCGTAAAAGCCTTTTACTACGGCTAGATCCCGCGATTTATGACGCGCTGATGCGCTGGGCGAACGACGAACTTCGCAGTACCAACGCGCAAATTGAATTTCTATTGCGCAAAGAACTCGCTGAAGCAGGGCGCCTCCCCAAGAACACCGGGCGCCTGCCGAAACGCGGTCGGCCCCCAAAAGGGGCTTCTACGGAGAAACTGCCATCAGAAGAACCCTCTGAATAACGTACATATCACATCCGGTACCAAAGCAAGTTCAAGTCCACCACGGCGGCCTCGATGCCAAAGTGGTGGATTCAACTGATGAAATGCATCACTATGATTTTCATCGAGATTTTGATGACTTACAAATTTCCCCTTCGTAGAATTGGATTTTTCAAGTGCTTGCAACGCTCATCTCCCCGTACTGCGTCCCGACACTGCTCTGTTTACGCAAAGTTGCTCCTTGAATCTTGTCTGTTTTTCCGTCACTCTTCAAACCTGTGTATTATCTGTTGCGCATTACCTTACTTCTTGCGTGCCATTGCTAAACGCGCGTGTAAAAGTCAAAGACGTCTCGCACACAAACAAGAAAATCAGAATCCCAAGGATGACTTTCCCACCGATCAGAATCGGTTGCGATAGGTCGACATTCGCGGGCAACCTGCCCCCCCAAGCATCCAACTGATGCATGAAAGCTAAACGCCACAGATTCATGTTGGCAAGAACGATCACCGCCGAAACAAGCGATAAAATACCCATTACCGTATTTACGACCGCGAATTTAAAACTGTAGCGAATAACGACCATTTTCATGATCTCTTTGACAATGCCGATTCCAAAACAAACATAGACGAGCGCCTGATAGCCATGTGATATGCTGAAATTAAAGAGCTGAAAAGACGCGTTGCTACTCCCTGGTAAATGTATACCGAACTGCCCCGTAGCAATGTTAAAAAGAATAAGCAGTATCACCATGAAAACGATTCTCTTGACGGACGTCGAGCGCTTGGGAAGTATTGCTCCGCTTTTCGGTATTTCGGGTAAGTCTGATGGCTTCCAATTGGCTGTATCCCGTTTTACCGCTCTGATTTTATCCGCTGCGAAACGTTCTATAAACACGAAGAATACGGTCAGCCACGCGAATACCTGAATGAGGGCATCCGGCAGTTTCCCCAGTAACGATCCGATGATAAAGCCTAATACATTCCACAGATTTTGTGGTGGCGCAGTGACGTACTGTACGATTGTAGCTACAACCATCCCAAACGCGACGAGCGGCAGGACGATCTTAAGCAATAGGATATAGGCATCGTACATCTCCGGCCCGATGATATACCGTGGTCGATCCGCATACCTCGCGGCAAGTTTTGATGGCTCGCCGAGTTCCTTGAGCACCGTCTCTACGTCACTCACAGTGGGTTCATGCTCTGCCGCACGCGTATCAAGCATATCCTCGATGAGAACACGCAGTTCTTGAGCGATATCTTCCCGCTGCTTTTCCCGCAAGCGCCGTGTAACGGCGTAGATGTACCTTTCTACCATTTCCATCCGATTCACTCTCCTTCTCCTTTGCGAAAATCGATTAGGTTGGAGGGGGCAGAATTCGTTGGCATATCTCCATTCAAAAGCTTCCCCATGTTCTCCATCATGGACGTCCATTCCGCACAGAGCGTGTGATACACCTCTTTACCCAAATCGTTCATGACGTAATACTTGCGCGGCTTCGAACCGCCGACCTCCCAGTCACTATGCAACAGCTCCTGCTTCTCCAATCGCCGGAGCAGCGGATAGAGGGTGCCTGCATCCACGGGCACGCCCTTTTCCTGAAGAGTTTGCACCAACGAATAGCCGTACTTGGGTTCATGCAACTGACTGAGCACGACCAGTACGATGACGCCACGCCGCAATTCCGACACAAGGCTTGAGATCAATTCCGCTTTATCTGCCATGTCACCACCTCAGAAGTGATTATAGTGTGCGACACACACTATCGTCAATAAAACAATAAGAAACAATGAACATTAGTATGTATAAGACCATAATCATTCGATGACGTTGTACCTAGGGTTTAGGGTTTTTCGCAAAACAAGGGGTTCACGCGGTGGATAAAGCGAGTGTGCACTGTATATTCGCAGAATGTGTTCTTGATCTTTTGCCTGAGTATTTACCGTGGCCTGTCCATATCTACAACGTGCGAGATGGGCATCAGCGCGATAATGGGGTTCGTCCGCCATTTTGGCGGACATAGATAATACAAACGAGCGTCTCAATGGGTTCACTGCGCTTTTAGCGCGGATACCCTGAAATATCGTGTCCACCAAAGAAGGAGCGCCGCTGCCAAAATGATGACCCCCGACAACAGCATTGCCATGCGATAACTATGCGTTGCCGTGGTGAGCATTCCAGCCAATATCGGCCCTACCACCTGCCCAATGCTAAACATGGCTGTCATCAGTCCAAGCACAGGTCCTGCTTTTTCTGGGGAAGACATTCGGCCAATGGATAAAGCGAGCGAAGTAATCCCCATAAACGTGCCGCCAAATAAGATAGCACCCAAAATTGCTTCCCAACCCCCTGCATGAATGACCGGAAGTAAAATGCCAACCGCTTGTGCCACAAAAGCGATGATGGTTGCTTTACCCCATCCCCATACTTGAGCCGCTTTTGTCCAGAGCCATGTCGAAGGAACACCCGCCAAGCCTACAAAGACCCAACTCACTGTCCCCAACCATGCGATAGATGTTTCTCCATGAAAAAAGGCAGTAATAAAAGTAGCCATGACGATGTAACCAAGCCCCTCTAACCCATACACCAGCGTGATGCTCCAAAGCGGAAATGGGGATTTCAAACCCAATTGTTTTTTTGCCGGCGAACGCGCATCCAGATTCACATCTCGTGCCGTTCGCAGCCACACCAACGCGAAAATCGTAAAAATACCGCCTAGACATCCCAGCCCCAATCATCCACGCTGCCATGCACCACCACGCCCAAGATAGGGCACGAGTATACCGGTCAGCGCGATCCCGACGCCTACCCCGGAGTAAAGCATCCCTGCTTTCTGGACATCCCCTCTTCTCGCCAGCCAATCCATCACAAAACTGGACGATATGATAAGGACAATCGCACTGAAGAACCCGCCTAGTCCTCGTAACACACACCATCCAGCATGGGCGTCTGTTAGTCCCATGCATGCCGTGGTCACCACACTCCCGATGAGTCCGATGGCAATGGTTTGAAACCGAAACCTCATATCTCTTTGTAGTCGAACTGGAAGCGCGGCAGCAAAAATTGATCCGATGAGATAGCCAAAATAGTTCCAAGAAGCAAGCACGCCAGCAAATGCAGTAGACAAATGCGCATGTTGCTGCATGATGGGAAGCAGCGGTGTATAAGCAAATCGCCCAATCCCCATGGCAACCGCCAAACCCAACAGTCCACCGATAACCGGGCGGACGGCATGCCCTTTTGAGGTTGACGCTACAATCTCTGTATGAGAATCCATTGTTTTTTCTCCCCTCGTGATCCTTGTCTCTCCTTCTTGCCAGCTTCCATATAGAGGCCGCTTCGCAACAAATTGGTCACATCCACTCAAATTCCGCTTTATTTAGGTGAATCGTTGACAATGTCTCGTCGAGATCATCATAATAGGTGCACACAAAAGCGTAAAATGATTGTTTGTGATATTAAATATCATTCTCACTGATGAAGGTGATGCAATGGAACTCAGGGACTTAGAGATTTTTTATACGGTGGCACGCACGGGAAGCATGACCGGCGCTGCGAAACAACTTGGATTTGTGCAGTCACATATCACTGGCCGAATTCGCCTTCTTGAAAAGGAGTTACAACAACTTCTTTTTGATCGTTTGAAAACAGGGGTTGTTTTAACTGCAGAGGGTAAAAAATTGTATCCATACGTGGAATCGCTGCTCGTGCAATGGAATGAGACCCGCAATGCGCTTTTAAAGCAGGATGAACTGTTCGGCGCACTTCGCATCGGATCGCTCGAAACAACGGCGGCTTTGCATACCGCTAGCTGGATTGCAAAGTTCCACCAGAAGAACCCGAGCGTAGAGATTTCACTGCAAACTGGAACCTCAAAGGCGCTTCTCCAAGGTGTTGTGGACAGAACATTGGACATTGCGCTGATTGCCGGTTCAGTAGCGCATGTGGAGTTAGATTTCAAAGCTTTGGTGGTAGAGGAACTGGTTATTATCACACCGCTTAACCGTACGCCCGTGGACATGCTTGCTGGAACGCCAGTCATCGTCACATTCCGCGAAGGTTGCACCTATCGGCGCGCACTCGAAAAGTGGGTAGCAAATAGAGGCGTTACCTTATTCAAAACGATGGAAAGCGCCAGCATCGATACCATCCTGCAACTGGTTGCGGGAGGATTAGGCATCTCCATTATGCCGCTATCCGTCTTGGCCCGTTCAACTTGGCGTAAAGAACTGACAGCCCACCCCATGGATATAGCCGATGGTCTCGTAACGACCCATGCGATATGGAGACGTAGGCCACACGTTCCGCGCGTCATATCGTCATTTTTGGAACAATTGAGCGAAGACTCCGCTCTGGCGAGATCTGTTGACGCTGTCAGGGTGCCGATAGGTGCTCAAGAACCAAGTGCGGGCGATGATTGACATGTTTGAGTTTTGTAAAAAACACGCCCTCATCAACCGCACTGCGACTCTCAGTGCTAGGTACAGAGTCAGATCAACAACGAACAGGAGTAGGATCATGATCATGGAAAATAAAGTTGTATGCTCACGTTTGATATATCAGGGATGTGCCGAATTCTTGCCGCTGATGTTGTGATGTTTTCCCCGAGAAATCATCCTTTTATGCTTCCTATGAATCCCGTCCTGCGTTCGCCGGACGATGTTCTCTGGCGCAAATGTGGCATCCAAGAGGAGTTCCTAAACTCCATACACAGTTTCTAGGCATCATACATAACTTGCAGTGAAAGAGGGGAGCGGATGTGGAAATCCATGTTGTCCAAAGAGGGGAATCCTTGTTTACTATTGCTCGAAATTACAGTGTTCGTTGGAAAGACATTTCAAACATCAATCTACTGCCCCCTGCCCGTCCATTGTTCCCGGGCAGGCTTTACTCATTCCTGCAGGAGCACCCCAAGTTGAACATCCTGCAATTACAGTGTTAGGGTTTATTGGAATAGGGGCTCCTTACCTTGATCGGACAAACATCATCAGTTACGGGCGTACAACACGTTTTTGAGTCTATACGGCTACATGATGGATTCGAAGGGAACATTATGCCAGTTAACGATGAATCGAACATTGCAATCACGAAGGAAACGCGTTCATCTGCAACTGCATACTTTTCCAACTTGACATACTCAGGATTTAACGGTGGAGTGCTTAATCGTGTCCTGAATGATGCTGGTCTTCGAAACGCCTATATAAATCAGTTATTTGAAATGGAATGGTATGGACAGAGATACATGCTAGGATATGGCTTACCGGAGCTATAGAGTAGACACGTTCCTTATGATCGTTTAGGCACATCTTCTCCAATCCTGCTTCAGTGGAATATGTTAATTCACAACATGAAAGAAATACAAGGGTTCTTTATGTCACTGAATTCTCTTCACAAACGGGCCGTTGTTACATTCTAAAGTGTGGTTTGTGGTAGCATTCCACGCTCTTATACCTCCTCTTCAATCCAGACTGTCTAGATATAATTGGAGAGCCTTCTGCAATTCTTTTGTCGATTGAGGAGTACCAGCGTTTAACGATGCCACGAACTAAATTGACTGATTTCTTTAGGTCATCTCCTTTATGCGATGAGGAGCTTGATCTAGAAAGAAGTTCGGACATGGCTCGTGAGGTGGAGTTGTGAAATACCTTCTTGATACCAATGTGATTTCCGAGTTAGTCAAAAATGGTATTAAGTCAATATGGTGGACACACCAAACCGAGAATGTATGAAAATCCCATTTCGTTTGCTTAGGCTGCAGGTTTGTGTGTCCGCTCGTACGTCGCTTG
>NZ_JBHUCX010000020.1:423978-459123 GCF_042678105.1 Alicyclobacillus fodiniaquatilis | reverse complement strand
ATCGGTCTGGCGTGGAAGCGTAGTGATATGTGGAGCGGACAGATACGAATCGGTCGAGGGCTTCACCCGCAGTAAGGAAGCAGTAAGAGAGGTTGTTCCATAGTTCAGAAGCAAGGGCAGACTGTAGTGAAAGCTACAGTACAAAAAGCAAGACGCTTAGTCAGGTGAAGGGTTACGAATATGTAATCTGAAGCCTTGGCGAAGGGTGAGAGAGAATACATCTGCAGGCCGAAAGGCCGAAGCCGTATGAACGAACACCCGAGTCTGGCGGCCATAGCGGAGGGGAAACACCCGTACCCATACCGAACACGGACGTGAAGACCTCCAGCGCCGAGGATACTTGGAGGGAGACTTCCTGGGAAAGTAGGACGTTGCCAGGCGAGAGAGAAGAAAGCCCCCTGTGCGCCACGAGATGTGGTGGCAGGGGGCTTTTGCATATTGACTGCACTTTTCTAGCAAAGTAAAGCCGTAGGGGACGTGAAGATGATAGAGATTGAAATTGCAAATGTGGATGATGGAAAAAAAGTTCACAAGTGGTTACGTTTGTTACTGCCGGGTATGCCGTTGTCAGGTGTACATAAGTTTATCCGCACAGGTCGGATAAAGGTAAACGGGAAGCGAGCGAAAAGAGACACCATATTGCAAAGCGGAGATAAGGTGCGACTTTTCATCGCAGATGAGGATTACGCAGCGCTGATCAAACCGCAGAAAGAGAAATTCGCTGGGGTCGCGCACGGTATCGACGTTCGCTATGAAGATGACGAGTTTGTCATCGTCAACAAGCGGGCAGGAGTGCTTGTGCATGCGGCGGACGGCGATTATGCGGCAACTTTGCAGGCGCAGGTGGAAGCGTATCTCTATCATGCAGAGCCGAAGACGGAAGGACAAGCTTTTTCACCGTCGCCAGTCCATCGTTTAGACAGAAATACAACTGGTTTGGTGATATTTGCAAAAACGTCGCGATCGGCGAGGGAGGCGGGCGCTTTATTTCAGACGGGCGCGATTCGCAAAGATTATCTCGCGCTGGTGAACGGGATCGTACGCAGCCCAGGAAGCGTGGAAGCAGCGTTGGCGCGTGTAAACGACGATGTCACACGCGTGGATGCCAGCGGCAAGGCGAGCGCTACAAGGTATTGGCCGATTGCTTCGGCAAATGGCACTTCATTGCTGTTGATTCGCCTAGATACGGGGCGTACACACCAGATCAGGGCCCATATGTCTCATATTCACCACCCTCTGATAGGGGACGTCAAATACGGTGCTCCGCGCAAAGCTGGTTCAACTTTCTATTTACATGCGGCCCATTTGGACATTCAGTCTGCAATTCATGTCACTGCGCCCTTACCACAGCGTTTCCGCCGCCATTTGGCGGCACTCGGTTATGACTTGTCCACATTGGACGCCAAGTGGGACAAATTATTCGACGTTTGAGTCCTTCCCTGATAGATGTTGTGAAATGGCGGTTGGCACGGGAACAGGTTTCCCTGTTTCTCTGTCGACCGTCACAATGACAAACAACGCCTCGTTGACGATCTCGCCCGTATCTCCCACTATTTTCTGCTGCATGTGGAAACTGGTCCGACCAACCTGCAATAAGCGACTGCTGATCCACAACTGATCGTTTTGTTTTGCAGCCGCGCGGTAATCCACTTCCGCACGCGCGACGACTGTGATGATGCCTTGGTCAGACAGCGCATCATATGGCAAGTTGTGCTGCTCGTACCAATCCTCACGTCCCCACTCGTAGTACTCAAGGTATTTCGTGTTGTTGACATGTCCGTTGACATCAATCTCGGTGCAGCGTACAGAGATGCCTATGCGTGTGTCTGACAAATCACTCGACCCCTTTTGCTTGTGGTATCCCCATGGATACATTGTACCAGTCAGGGAAGCGTAAACGTACGAAGTTTGTACGAGGAGTGATTCAGTTGGGACGTTGGGATCACGCGCGCATTGCAGGCGTTTCGCTGGGGGCGCTGGCCTTGTGTCTAACGCCAGTCAACCATGTGCATGCGTCAGTATCTGCACAAGTCGCGTTAACGCCACTGTACAAAGAATATGCCGACACAAATGAGGTGCCGTGGGCGTTGCTGGCTGCGATAGATCGATATGCAGAACTGACGAAGAGCAAAACAGACCACGAGGCGGCTCCGTACTACGGCTACAATTTTCAGCCCGGCACGTGGTCTGGTGTGGCAAATCCGAATCTGGATGATGTAAATCCGGCTTCGATTCACATGTTTGCGGGGTTTGGTGAAGATGCGGATGGGGATCTTCTGGCCTTGCCTTGGGATGAGGCAGATCGGATTGCCGCATTGGCGAAATGGTTGTCATGTGAAACAGAGTTAGATGATGATGATGAAGTCGCGGTGTGGAATTTATTCCGGGATCCGGTGGCGATGGAGCGGATTTTTGCATTTGAGAAGATTTTTGAGACGTTTGGTATGAACGCGACATCGCATTGTTTCCCAATTGCCAAACAATACAATTTCACGGTGAAACATACATTTGGCGCCGGTCGCAGTTGGGGTGGTCGTCGAGTTCATGAAGGTGTCGATATTTTTGCATCTTATGGAACTCCTGTATTGGCTTGTAGTTACGGTTTTGTCGAAATGGAGGGCTGGAATCGGTTTGGCGGTTGGCGAATCGGCATTCGCGATACGAGCAATTTGTACTATTATTACGCGCATTTATCTTCCTTTTCGAAGGGCTTGCATCAAGGGGATTTGGTTGTGCCAGGACAGGTCATTGGCTATGTGGGCAGTACAGGCTACGGGCCGCCGGGAACAGCGGGGAAATTCCCGCCACACCTGCATTTTGGCATATATAAAGACACGGGATTGCACGAATGGGCGTTCAGCCCATCCGGTTTGCTCAATCAGTGGGTGCGGCAGAAGCAAAAAATCATCCAGACGCCTGTCAAGTCGACAAAAGAAGACGAAGATTGAGCGAGATCGACAAAAATGCCTACATGTCAGGCGGGAGTGTGGTATTGTAGGAGTGGTTTTGGGACATGGTCGGCAAAGTTGCATGTCACATAGTGACAGGCACGCAGCGTAGGCCCAACTGGGGTCGTCTGCGTGCCGCTTTTCTGCCATACTGTGAACAGATATGAAGGAGTGGAATCAGTTGGAGGGAAAACCCGCTCGTCTGTCGAGAACCACAACTACAGATTTGGTTTTACCGCCGGATGCAAATCACTATGGAACGATCTTTGGCGGCAAGGTGATGGCCTATGTGGATAAAATCGCCGCAATTGCCGCGATGCGTCACGCCCGCCACCCGGTTGTGACGGCGTCGAGTGACAGTCTCGACTTTTTGGCCCCCATTAAAGTGGGTGAGGCGATTCATTTAGAGGCGTTTGTCACGTATGCGCATAAAACATCACTTGAAGTGCATGTGAAAGTTCAGTCAGAAGACTTGATGACGGGTGAACTTTGTTTGACTGCGACTTCCTTCTTAACGTTTGTCGCGCTTGACAAGGACGGCAATAAAACAGAGGTGCCGCCGGTCATTCCCGAGACGGAAGAAGAGCGAATGCTGTATCAGACGGCGCCGGAGCGGATGCGATTGCGCATCCAGCGCAAAGAACAGCGCCAACAAGATATCTCTAGTCTTGAAAACGAGAAAGCCAAATGAATCTGCAAAGATGAACAAGGCAAAATGGCGTTACAGGAGTGAAGTTCATGCAAGATCAGGTACACCTATCCGTTGGCGGCAAGGCAGAGACGAGATCGTTTGCCAGCGGTTTGGCAAAATGGTGCATATATTTATTGCTTGCTTTTCCAATTGTCGATTACACGTTGCGGACTTTTGTCCATCCCATCGGTTCCATTTGGGACAAATTGATGCTGTTGCTTTTGAGCCTTATCGCACTCACTCGTTACATACGCGGGCAGCGGGAGATACCTTTTGGCTGGGCAAAGTTTGCGGGTTGGTTCATCCTGTATTGTTTTGGTTTGCTGATGGTCGGTTTGGGTCACCCTTCCGTTGCTTTTGATGGTTTTCGCTTTGATGTGTATTACATTCTCTTCGGTCTACTCATGCCGTTCATCATGAATCGGGAAGATGTGCCGAAGTTTTTCCACTTGGCCGCGTCAGTGGCGATTCTGGTGGCAGTGGACGGGATATTTCAGTACATCATGAAGGCGCCCATCCCAGGCAGTTGGGTCGATGTGACGGAAAGCGTGCGTACGCGCGTGTTCTCCGTGTTCTTGTCACCAAACGAGTTGGGTGCGTACATGGAGCTTATGACGCCTATCATCTTTGGTCTATTTATGGTGGAAAAAGTGCGGATTCGGCGCTGGATCTACGGGATAGGCAGTCTATGCTGCTTTCTCACACTCCTGTTCACCTTCACGCGCGGCGCTTGGATGGGCTTCTTTGTCGGCGTCGTGTTTGTCGCAGTACTCTATCAGCGCCGTTTGTTGATTCTCATCGCTGTTGTCGCCGTCATCGGCTTCTTTTTGCCGCCGATTCACCATCGCATTATGGATGTGTTCTCGCCTGTGTATATGCTCAAGGCAGCGCAAGGCGGTCGTCTCCTCCGCTGGATGGACGCATTTGATCAGATGTCGACCAATCCATTGTTCGGCGCGGGGCTGGGCCGCTATGGCGGATCGGTCGCCTCTTTACATGGGTATTCCATCTATTCCGACAACTATTATGCGAAAATGCTCGGCGAAACTGGTCTGCTGGGGCTTGTGTTGTTTCTCATGCTGCATATCTCCATCATCCGCGAATTGATGAAGAAGGTCGTTCGTCATGCGCAAGGGAAGGAAAAGTTCCTTGCTTTGGGCGGACTTGCTGGTCTCACGGCGTTTCTCGTCGACAATTGCGTTGAAAATGTATTTGAGTATGCGCCAAACATCATTGCCTACTTTTTGATGGTCAGCTTGTTCCTGATATGGGGCCGCAGTTTACAGAGTCGGGAGGGACAGCTAGATGAGTAAGTACGGCAATCGCATCCTGTGGTGTATTGGTTATATCGCTTGGGGCGTCTTTGTCAACGCTTTGAGTGTCTGGGTAATCGGGCCGCTTGTTCAAGATTTGGCCATCTATGGCGTGGTTATCGTCATGGCCATCATATGTTTGTGGTTCACATCGATCCCGCAAAATGCGCGGCGTCGGTTTGTGTCGTTTACGGTGTTTAGCTTGTTGCTGGGACAAGGGCTGTCGAATTTGGCCTTTGACAGCATGCTCAAGTCGCTGGGTATAGGCCTCATCCTCACAGTGGGGCTGTTCATTGCAGCGCTTTGGTTTGGCCGTGTCCGCTTCATACCGCTGGTGTTGGCGACCATTGCCGTCGTGCTGGCGAACACGGCACTGCCATTCAACAACTGGCCGTTTTTGACGCAGTTTCGCATTGTGCAACATGGCCGCTTGCATATTGATCCGCATGATATGGAGGCTGCGCCGTTTGGGGTTGTCAACACGCCGACGGGCGAGGCTTTGTTGACGCAGACATCCTATGTGCCGTCCAAGGCGTTGTTGGAACAGTTGGTGGACCAAGCGACAAATTCACCTGACGCACTGGCAAATGTGCTCGCTACAGCGCAGGGAGAGTATGGATTTGTCGAATTGAAAATGGTGAATGGTCATGTGAAGCGGGTCACGCCATCGATTCAGGATTTGGCCAAAGCCAATCCACTTCAATTCATCAAATCATTCTTTCCGTTTCAATTGGCGCATTGGTATGTGGCAAACGGGCAAATTGCGCAGTATATGTCACCTTACATGACGAGCAACCAGGCAGTGGAAACTGCTTTGTATCCCACAACTTATGCGCAGACGATGCAGGCGCTGACCAACCAAGCTGTAAAAGAAGAAGAGAGCAATTGGAACAGTGTCGTCAGCCAATTGGGTGGAACGCCGAAGCCAAGCGGTTGGCAGTTGGATAACGGTCATCTCGTCGGGACCTATCAAGGACAGAAATTCTCGCTCGCCGTCAAGGCAAGCAGTGTGGTTGGAGAAGGCGACTTCACAGCCACAGGCACACACCAAGTGCTGCTGGTTGGCGATAATGAGCTTGATGTTGTCGATCTCGACCAGAAAAAGGTCGTTGCGACATACAAGGGTACACAAGCGAACCCAGTACCGAACGACGTGGTGTTTGGCCCGCTGGCGCACGGCGGACGTGACGCAGTGCTCGTGAACGCTTCTCCCGCCTACATTTTGACGGTTGCGAGCAATGGGCGTTGGCAGCGGGTGTATCAGGCGCCAAGCGCATCGTTCCGCTTTGAGACGGTGTTGGATACAGGTAAGGGTGCGCCGCAGATCGTCACGGATGATCCATCAATGGTTCGCAATGCAGCGACGCGGTATTTTACAGCGTACCATTATGTGAATGGGCAATTAGAGCGGGATTGGCGCGTATTTCGGACAAATGTCGTCAATGTCACACCGATTACCTGGCAATCTGGTGGACCGGAAGATTTGGCGGTCTCCATTTATGGCAGCGGGCAGTATTTGATCTTGCAAAAGTCGAATTTCCCTGTCTTGCCGACAGCGGTGATTGTATTTGGTCTGCTTATCGTAGCTGGATGGGTGATTCGCATTCGGCAGGCGAAAGGAGGGAAACGCGCGTGAGTGTACGCAACTGGTGGAAAGGAACTTGTTTCGCTCTCGTATGCATTGGCGCATTGTCCGGCTGCGCGCCTGGTCAGCAGCCGAGTTCATTGAGTACGGCGGCGACCGCAACGGTGATTGATGAACATGCCAATTGGAAGCCGCTTGAACAGGCCATCCTGGCGAGTTCAACCGCGACCTTGTACAAGATCAAATCGTCTGTCAGTTTGAAAAATGGCAGTATGCACACTTCGTACACCGCGTACGGGACCGTCAATTTGCCTGATAAGATGTTGCTGAGTGTGCATGAAAACAATTTTAATATCAGCTTCTTTCAGCAAGGACAGGTGGCGTATGCAGATGAAAACGGCACTTGGACACATACCGATGCAGTAACCAACCTCGACGCGTACGGCGGTTATGTGCCACTGGTGCAAACTGCGGCAAAGCAGCAACTGCGGTTGATCCAATTGAAGAAGGTATTTGTGGTCAATGAGTACTGTAATGTGTACCAAGTGACAGTTCCACAATCACTCGTACAACCGCCCGCTTTCTTAGAAAAATTAGAGGATCTGCAGCCTGTGGATACGAGTTCGAACCAAAGTATCCAGTATACCTTTTACGTCGGGCAGAAAACAGGAAAACTGCGGGAAGTACAGACACAATCTATCAACAGCGTCGATGAAGTGGGGCCTGTTTCAACAGCGACAGATACGACGTTCTTTGATATAGATGATGAAAAGAATACAGAAATACAAGTGCCTCTGGCATTGGCGAAGACACTTGAGCACGATGCGCAGTAGTTGCGCATATGGTTGAATTGGCGTAGAATAGTTTACGTAACCAGTCGCTGAGTTCCGATTTGGAAGCGGAGGACCCAGTCTATTGGGGTGAATCGCGCTTTGCGCGTAGGGTTTCCTACACCCGAACCCGTCAGCTAACTCCGTAAGCGTTGTAGGTGTTTTTCTGTTTTATCCAAAGAGGGACTTGGCTGAATGGAAAAATTCAGTCAAGGAGATGGTCGTATGTTGAAACCGGAATTGCCAGACTACATGAGGGATATGGAGATTGTGCAGGCGTTGCAGCGCATGACGCCGCGCAAGTCTGGTAAATCAAATGATGTCAATCGCGATATAAATAAATGGCCTGCAGAACCTGTCGATGAAATGTAACTGGTTCTAGATTAAAACCACCCTTTTGGGTGGTTTTAATCTTTTTCTTGGCAAAACCTTTTCATTGTGCTACACTACGACGGGTAATTACAGTGGTCCTCTGTCCATATTATCAGGGCACGAACACTTGTGGGAAGGGAGGTCTCTGCCATGAATTTATTACGTTCAGTGGTCGAAGACCAAATCCGTACGGACATTCCGGAGTTTCGCCCCGGTGATACGGTACGCGTGCACGTAAAAGTGCGCGAGGGTCAGCGCGAACGTATTCAGGTCTACGAAGGTGTGGTTATTCGCCGCCGTGGTTCTGGTATCAGCGCTACCTATACTGTTCGCAAGATTTCCTATGGGGTTGGTGTGGAACGGACATTTCCGTTGCACTCGCCGAAAATTGACAAGATTGAAGTAACCCGTCACGGTAAAGTTCGCCGTGCGAAGTTGCATTATCTGCGCGGCCGTTCAGGCAAGGCGGCACGCATCAAGGAAATCCGGAGATAACCACAGGCAGCGGAGGGGCATGGTTCCCTCCGCGCTTTTTACTTCAGGTATATATCCTCGTTTTCGACTCAACGAACGCATACAGCCCTACATGATGGAGGAAACATACGTGACAGTACAATGGTATCCAGGCCATATGGCGAAGGCTCGCCGCATCATGGAGAGTCGGATTCGTCAAGTGGATGCCTTGATTGAGCTGGTCGACGCGCGTCTGCCGCTCTCCAGCCGCAATCCGGTGCTCCAAGAAATGGCCTTCAAGCGTCCCAACATCATTGTGATGACCAGATCTGATTTGGCAGACCCGAAAGCGACAGACGCTTGGTGTGCGCATTTTGCCGCCGAAGGCATCCTGGCGGTGCCCGCCAATGTCATGTCTGGCGAAGGATTAGGGCGCGTCAAGGACGCCCTGTTTCAAGCGACGAGCGAGAAAGTCAATCGCGCCAAGCAAAAGGGACTCAAACGCATTATCATCCGGGCGATGGTCGTGGGCATTCCGAATGTCGGAAAATCCTCATTCATCAATAAATCTGCCCGTAGATCTGTCGCCAAGACGGGAAATCAGCCAGGTGTGACGCGGCAGGAACAATGGGTAAAGCTTGGGGACATCGAATTGTTGGACACCCCTGGCGTCCTCTGGCCCAAAATCGATACGCCGGAACAAGGCTTGCGCTTGGCTGTCAGCGGCGCCATCAAGGAACATATTTACGACGTGGAAGAGGCAGCGGCGTTCTTTGTCGCATATGCTTCCAAACAATATCCAGCGTTGCTTTGTCAGCGGTATCAGCTAGACGTGATCGAACCGATCACCTGGACAGACATTCAAACGGTTTGGCCACAGGTTCAACCGCTATTTCAGGCGATTGGCAAGCGGCGCGGCATGTTGATCAAAGGTGGAGAAGTGGATGTTGAACGCGTTGCGCGGATGCTGGTCAAAGAAGTGCAGGAAGGATTGCTCGGACGAATTACGTTTGAATGGCCACCTACGGCGGAGAATGACGGTTAATTGATTCTGGACGTAATGTTCTTCCCAATCTGTTTCTGTTCACGCGGCGTTTTGACATGTACACTACAACTAGGGAACATGTGAAAATCCATCAGATTGAAAGACAAAAGGTATACATCTGGTGTTTGAGGCTTTTGTCAAACACCAGATATGTTCGATTTTGATTGTATAGAGGATTTTTTCACATGTCCATTAGTAGTGTGTTCAGTTTTACCAGAGACAAGAACACCTGCTTGGAGGTTGTGGCATGGCTAAGAAACGATTACATACATTTCAGGCGTCTGTACAACGGCGTCACCAGTTTGATGAAGCGATGGCTTTCGGACAGATTTACGCTGGCGTCGATGAAGTAGGGCGTGGGTGTCTCGCCGGACCCGTCGTCGCTGCGGCGGTGCTTCCACCAGCAGATATCGCCAGCTGGGAAGAAGTGGACGATTCCAAACGTCTGTCCGAAACGCGGCGCAACGCGTTGGCCGATTTGATCCGCCACACATCACCTGGGTTTGCCGTGGGCCTGGCGGACGTCTCGGAAATAGACGAGTTGAACATCTTGAAAGCGACCCAAATTGCCATGGAGCGAGCAGTTACCGCTTTGACGGCAAAGGTTGAATTGGTGCTCGTCGATGGCATTTACCCGATTCACGGCAATGTGGCCTCACTCCCCATCGTGGGCGGCGACCACCGCTCTCTGACCATTGCCGCCGCTTCGATTGTCGCCAAGGTGTATCGGGACAATTATATGAAAACACTCGATAAAGTCTATCCAGGCTATGGATTTGCCCAGCATGTCGGCTATGGGACCAAACAGCATCTGGCGGCGCTTCACGAGCTCGGTGTGACGGAGGTGCACAGGCGAAGTTTTGCGCCAGTGCAGGAAGCCTCCAGCAGACAACTGGAGTTGGTATTGAATGGATAGCAGTCCGTTGTCGCGTGCTTCATCAATTGTTGACGCAGTGGAACAATTGAAACGCACTACACCGATAACCCAAAGAGGCAGTGAGGCTGTTCGGACGAGCAGCTCTGCCGCCGCCAACCAGCCCGCTGATGTCAGACAACCTGATGGCACTGGAGACGCGTTGTTCGCGCTCGAACGACATTTACCGCTTCGCATCTTACAAAATCCCTTGCTCTTAAAAGCTGAGTGGGCTTGGAAGTTGCTTGTCCTTCAGCAATTGGCGCATTTTCCGCAGGAAGTCCCAGTGGAGCAGCCTATGGAAAATACAAACAAAGCGATGCAAGAAGAGCCAACGCAGACACAGGCAACGCAGACACAGGCAACGCAGACACAGGCAACGCAGACACAGGCAACCGCGGCGGCGGCCGTTTCCGGACAACCAGAGCAAAACCCAATCATTCAACTTGCGGAAGGGGCGGTTCGCGAACTGTGGACGCTGCTGTCATCTCTCGATGCGCAAGCAGCAGACAATCGTCGCCCACAGGTTCAAATGGAGATGCGTGTTGCTTCACCGCTCCTGCCTTTTGCGGCGATGAATCAGGATACAATTCTCCTGGCAAAGCAAAAGACGGACGCAGAGCGGCTACAAAGTTGGGTGCTTCGCGACAGGCTGGTTGCCAGTGTCTTGGACAACCCATATGAACGCGTCGGAGGAGGGCTTTTTTTCCTGCCTCCACTGAATCCGGACGATACGGTTCGACGCGGGATCAAATGGGAAGCACACAGGCAGACAAGAATGGGTGCAACCGGGAAACTGATGCATCGTGTGCGCATTGAGTTGGAAGTGCAGCGGCAACCATTGACGTGCATTATCACGGCACAGCGACCACAACTGCTCGTTCATTTCGTCAGCGCGGATGCGCATCTTTTGCGACATCTAGAGCAAGGTGCGCCATTGTTGACTGACCCCCTTGCCGCCTGCGGTTGGGATTTGGTGCAATGGACGACAGGTCAAGCGGACACGCAGGGTGAGGAGGGAATCAATGACAGCACGTCGAGCAGTGGCGCTCCGCTATGAACGGAGAAAAGAGGAAGCTCCACGTATTGTCGCCAAAGGGGCCGGTGAAATTGCTGACGCCATCATTCGAGCTGCATCTGACCATCGTGTTCCAGTCATGGAGAACCAAGAACTCGTTGACGCACTGATACAGCTTGAGGTAGATAGTGTTATCCCCGCAGAGTTATATCAGGCTGTCGCAGAGGTGCTTGCTTATGTGTACCAGTACCGCGAGCGTGCCAAAGCTTGATTTGGGCGCTTTAGGCGAATCATGCGCCTGCAGCTATCTGACTGGATGTCTGGGATGGCAGGTGATTGATCGCAACGTGCGCACGCGTTATGGAGAATTGGATATTGTGGCGCTGCGTCACGATGGCGCTTATGTATTTGTCGAGGTTCGCGCTCGAAGCAGCCATCGTTTTGGCAGTCCACTGGAAACGGTGACACAGCAGAAATTGGCGCGGCTTGTGCAACAAATGGATCGCTATTTTGCAGCGCATCATGTGTGTCAAGAAGACAGGCAAGTTGCGCTCGATGTGGTTGGGCTGACGTTTGCAGGCGATGTTTTGCAGTCGCTGGAGCATGTCAGCGTACTCTCTTAGCAGCTGCCTGAAGATGACCACGCTCATTTAGTAAAGTGATTCATGATACGAAAGGCATGCGCAGTAGCGTTCGTGCCAGCAAAGGGCCAATCCAAGGAATGCTCTCAATGGTTTTGATGGGAAATACGCCAAGATAGAGCAATGTCATCACATAGATGACGCCGCCCATTAGCAAACCGCCAAGGACTTGCAGTATGGGCGACTGAGTGAAATGCCACACTTGGATTTGGTGAATCGGAATGGTCGCAAGACCTGTAGCAATGATCATTTTCACCAAATTTGTGACATTGATGGATAAAGAGACGAATTTGCGAACGCAATACATACTTAACAGGGTGCTGACAATGCCTGAAATCGCAATTGCAGTGGCAATCCCGTAGATACCCTCGCCAGTCTGACTGATGAAATAGTAGATGCAGGCGATGCGAATGCCGCTGGTCAAAAGGGATATGCCCGTCGACAGTGATGCTTTATTGAGTCCCTGTAGCACGGCCGACAAGGGATCAAGAATATAGAGGAATACACAGGCAGGCGCCATATAAGCCAAGATTGCGCCCGCCAATTGGTCTTTGTACAAGGAATGGGCGAGATCGTGCCCTGATAAAATGAAAAAGACCGTCGCTGGCAAGGCAATGAGAAAAGTCACTTGAACGACTTGGTTTAGACGATGGCTGACCAACCGCGCATTCTTCATCGCAGCGGCTTCCGACACTGCTGGGATGACGACCGACGATATCGATGCCGAGAGGACAGTTGGCAGAAACAGCAATTCCATTGCCATGCCAAATGAGCCATAGAGTGCGGTCGCTGTTGTTTTTGCCACACCGATATGAGCAAACGAAAAATAGATGATGACAGGTTCGAGCGCGAACGCGATGATGCCGGATAAATTCGTCACGGTGGTCGGCAGTGCAACTTGCGCCAAATCTCGAATCGTTTCGCGCGTGTTGGCCGGCTGATGCGTGTGAATGGTCTGGCTGGAAATCACGGGCCTATCCTGCCGGTAATAGCGCCACATCATGTACAGGTATCCGGCTGTTTCCCCTGCACCAGCGCCAATCATGACAGCGAGTGCGCCATATTCAATCCCATACTGACTCAAACCCAATATCAGCGGAATGGTCATTGCTGTGCGAACCACTGTTTCAATGACCCAGGCAATCGCAGGCGGCGTCTGGTTTTGCGTACCCATATAATAGCCAGACATGACGGAAGACAAGCAGACCACCGGAATCCGCAGAAGCGCCACCATGAACGGAAGAGACGCTCGGGGGTCCAGCCATTTTGTCGTGATCAACGGTGCAAAATAGATGGATGCAGAGCAGATGGCCAGGGATAGGATGATGACTGTCGCATTGGAAATGGTTAATGCGCGCCGAATTTTTGCCATGTTCCCGAGCGCCAAGTTCTCGGCGATCACTTTTGACAAGGCAGTTGGGAGTGCAAGGGTGGCGAGCGTAAGCAGCATGTAAAAGATGGGGTTGATGGTCTGGAATAAGCCGAACCCTTGCGCCCCCAGTTTCCGCGCGACCACCATCTGTATCATCATACCCATGATTTTTGTTGCGGCACCTGCGGTCGCCAGGATCATTGCTCCGCGCATGAACGTTTGTTTTGCCATAGGTAACTCCTTAAATTTTCGTAAGGACTTGCACTCCTATGGTATGTCCCATTTTCCTGCGACATGCTACGAGGCGTTGAACGGCTGCAGCGGTAGCCTCAGGTTACATTCAGCGCTGCTGAGTGATACATTGTAACGGGAACATGTACCTTGGCTTCAAATGAGAACGTAGCCAATTACGATCCGTCTAGCGATATTTGCTCCTCGTTAGTGATGACAGTCCGCCTACAAAGCCACCTCGCCAGCAGATATAATCATGTCCACCATTGTATTCAATGTAGTGGACTGTGTAGCCTTTCGCTCGCAGTACATCCCGCATATGGCGATTGGATAGCAGTGTACTGGGTGTTTCTTTCAAAAATTGAGGTGGCATGGGCACTCCAGGGCTCTCAAGAAGGCCCGCTTCGAGATAAAATTGTATTGGTAACAATTCTTTATGCATAAATTGTTTTGCCAGCCATTCGGCTTCTCTTTCTCCTTGTGGCGCCCAGCCAAATTCTCCTGATTGGCATAGGACATTTCCAAAAACCTCTGGGTAATTCAATGCAGTGTAGGCAGCGGCAAATCCGCCATAGCTGGCCCCGCTTATGATAATTTCTTTCGGGTCGTAACTGACACAATAACGGTTGTGGATCCAAGCGCAGAGTTCAGTGGACAGGAACCTTGCAAAGTCCCTGTTGTGGAGCAACTCATGATTTCTCGTATGAGCATCGACATTGCCTACGAATACCGCGACCATAGGCGGAATCATTTTTTCAGCAATCAGGTTGTCTAGGATTACAGGCGTGGGTATCTCATTGAGATATTCGAAACCATCCAACAACAGCAACAGACGATGCGGAAGATTGTCTGCGTAACTGTGTGGTGTGTACACCCATACTTTACGCGTGTTTTGCAGGATTTCACTCGTGATCGTAAACTCATTCACGTGTCCACGCGGTGTATACGGACGGGGAGAATGCCAGGGTTGAATTGGCGCATTTGGCAGGCTTACGGTGGATATGCGTGGATCATCTGCCGGGAATGGATGAAAATTGAGCGGATCTATGATGAAGGTTTTACCCCGATTCTCCACTGCAGCCAAGTTCATAGGGATAGTCAATGGGTCATTGAGGGATAGAAAATAACCAAAACGAGCGTCTGCACGCATCTGGTATGTTTTGTACCAGATATCGGTGTTTTCTATATGTTGCATTCGGTTGTTTGCAAAGTCATAGGCTGCTGGCCCACGTACAACGACTACATTCCCAGTACGATTCGTATCTCGCCAAAGAAAAGTGACCAACACGTGAGTTTCGTCACAAGAATAGGGTTCAATCAGTGGGGTGCCTTGGATTTTCACACGTTTCCAAAATGCTTCCACTGCGCTTGGCGCGCCCGATTTCAGCGCCTCTTCCAATTGAATCAGAATCGGACTTTGCAACATATCACTTGAGCTCATTTGATTGCACCTTCCTTATCCAAGTACATCATCAAGTACGCTTTGGATTGGATGAAAGTTCATTTTTGTCAAGCCATTGTTCGTCCCATTGGAAGGGCGTATCCAAAAGGCGAGCAAAATGGGTATTGTTGAATCCGGAGAGTTTGGTGATGGCATGAGGATGAAAAAATTGCAATTCCAGTGATTCTCCGTCGTCACAACTCAAGTGGCCAGCGACCACTTCACATTCGAAAAGGAGAATGGTGGGCTCGACTTGGTGCCCATTTGGATAAATAAACCGAGCATCTTCACCTCCGAACACGCCGATCAATCTTTGTGGGCGTACAACAAGTCCAGTCTCCTCCAAGATTTCGCGAACGACGGTTTGGGCAGGTGCCTCTCCAGGATCGATGATTCCTCCAGGAATGCCCCATTGGCCATTGTCACTGCGGCGTTGCAACAGCACTTGTCCGTCTTCATTCCTCACGATGGCGCCGACCACTGGCAGCAACAACAGTTCAGCGCCAACTTTGTCGCGCAAATTGCGTATATAATCCGACATCGCCATAATGATCACCTCATTTTCTGGTTTGCAACGATGTTTGTACGTGCTCATCTATTACTTTATGCCACGCGCTTAATGTCGTCCAACACGCAAACTCATCGCCTCTTCCACATCTCTTTTTTCGATCACGTCCCTTTCATCCAGCGCTGCGATGGTGCCGGATATGCTGTTCAAGTGGGCGATGGCGCGTTGTGACATCGAAAAGCGTCCTTGCAGTTGATGCACAAATTTATCGGCGACCGGATTCAAGTGAATGTCCGCTTGGCGCAGGATGTCGCGCGCCATTTTGACTTGTTGGCGCAATTGCTCCACACGGACGGCGTCGTTCGATGGATCCATCGGATTGATTGTCTGTTTATCCATATGGACAACCAATTCAATGCGATCCATCAGTGGCCCAGAACAGCGTGCCCAATAGCGGCGAACTTCGCTGTCGAGGCATCTACATTCACCGTAGCCCCGCATGCCGCATGGACATGGATTGGCGGTGGCTGCAAGCAGAAACCGGGCTGGTAGTGTCGCTGTGCGCCCTGCGCGCGTGAGGCGGACCACATTTTCAACCAGTGGTTCGCGCAAGGCGTCTAATGTGTTGCGGCGAAACTCGAACAGTTCATCTAGCAGCAACACGCCGTTATGCGCTCGGGTGACTTCGCCCATCAACAGAGGAACGCCTCCTCCGATCATGCCTGCAGCCGTCAGCGAATGATGGGGGGCACGCAGCGGGGGACGGCAGGACAACTGTGGGTCCTTCTCGGTGGTCTCTGCGCGAGCATATGCTTCTAGTGCAGCGTGTTCGCTCAAGTCGGGCAAAAGGTGAATCACACTGTTTGCCAACAGCGTTTTGCCGATACCTGGTGGTCCAATGAGCAACAAGTGGTGGTGACCGGCCGCAGCGATGCTGAGGATGCGTTTTTCGTGCGCTCGACCGATGATGTCATCGAACTGTTGATATGTGTCAAATACAGTTGGGGACGAGTTCATGGGGATACCGGTGTCGATGGAAGCTTGACCTTCGTGACGCAACTGAGCCACTACATCAGTTAAACGATGGGAGATAACGATGGGGAAATGATTGAACAATGCGGTGGGCACTGTCTGATCACTTGACAGAAAGGCGCCGCGCACACCAGCGCCAGCAAATGCAGCGCTAAACCAGTTGCACATTCCACTGGCGCCAAGTTGCCTGATAACTGCAGTTCGGCCAAAAACGCGCATGTCCCGTCATCAGGTGGCAGTTGGCCGGATGCTCGCAAAATGGCAATGGCGATGGCCAAGTCCAAGCCGGAACCGTGTTTGCGGAAATTGGCGGGCATCAGATTGACCGTGATTCGCCCTTGGGGAAATTGGAGGCGCGCGTTGCGAAAGGCAGAGCGAATGCGTAGTTTGGATTCCCGGACGGCGGAGTCAGGCAGTCCGACAATGGCAAAGCGGGGGAAACCGCCGGTGACATCCGCTTCGACATGGACCGTTTCGGCGTGAATGCCGCTGTGAATCGCGGCGATGGAAGTGCCGAGCATAAAGGTCACTCCTTTGCGCTGATTTAACGCTAGATATAGCAAAAATCCAAAATGTACGCCATAATGTATCGTAGAAAGTACCTCATGATAAGACGCGCTGCGAGGTTGGCAGGGGAGGGGAGCTTGTGGAGAATCCGCGGAAACGGTCATCACGTCAACAGAATGAAGGGCATCGTGGACAGGTCATTGATTTGCGGAATTACCAAAACCGCCGAAACAAGGGAAAAAAGGGCGGTCCACGCCGTGAATTCTTTCAAATTGGCAAGTACACGTGGCTGCACTTCATTTGTTATCTTTTGATGGCTGCAACAGTCGTGCTTGGTTTATGTGGCTTGATACCGCTGTCATGGCGCACGCAAGCGCTTATATGGGCCTTGTTGCTTGGAACCATTGGACTGGGGTGCGGACTGTGGTTAAATGCAATGCGGGATGCACGTGCATTGCGGCTCTTGCTCTTGCAATGCGTCTGTTTCTTTGTAGCGTACCTGTGCGCGCTTGTGCGGTTGTTCATGTCTTAGACCCGCTTGGCGTGACGCATCCGGTGTCAACAGTGTCTGTCATAAAAAGGGCAGTCAATTGAGGCTTCGCGGCTGGCGCACCGCACACAAAGGCGCCGATTTTTATTTTCGGGATAAATTGGCCAACATCTCCATACCCGAAAAAGTTGTAAATACGCAATATGTGTTCTATGCTGAATAAGGACAAATCCGGCGGATGAATTATCATTCGTCCAGTTTTTTTGTCCGGGTATCTGACGGTACAAAGGAGGACATGGCACGTGAACATCCATGAGTATCAGGCAAAAGCTGTGCTGGCACAGTTTGGCGTGCAGGTTCCTGAAGGCAAAGTGGCGTTCAGCGTAGAAGAAGCTGTCGCTGTTGCGAAGGAACTTGGCGGCAAGGCTGTTGTGAAGGCGCAGATTCATGCAGGTGGTCGCGGTAAGGCTGGCGGCGTAAAGTTGGCTAAGTCGTTAGAAGAAGTTGAGCAAAACGCTCGTGAGTTGCTCGGCAAGACGTTGGTGACACATCAAACAGGTCCTGAGGGCAAAGTGGTCAAGCGGTTGTTGATTGAGCAACTGACCGATATCAAAAAGGAATATTACATAGGTCTTGTCCTTGATCGCGCTCAAGGCCGCGTCGTGCTGATGGCATCTGCCGAAGGCGGCGTCGAAATTGAAGAAGTGGCGGCGCAACACCCAGAGAAGATCTTCCGTGAAGTCATTGACCCTGCGACAGGGCTTCTGCCTTTCCAAGCGCGCAATCTGGCGTTCAAACTGGAATTGCCGAAAGAAGCGGTCAACAAGGCAGTCAAGTTTATGCTCGGTTTGTATCAAGCTTATGTGGAAAAAGATTGTTCCATCGCAGAGATCAATCCGCTCGTTTTGACCGGGGACAATCAAGTTTTGGCGCTTGATGCCAAATTGAACTTTGACGATAACGCGCTTTATCGCCATGCCGATATTGTTGCGCTGCGCGACGAAGACGAGGAAGATCCGAAAGAAATTGAAGCATCGAAGTACGATTTGAGCTACATCGCGCTGGACGGCAACATTGGCTGCATGGTCAACGGCGCTGGGTTGGCGATGGCTTCAATGGACACCATCAAGTACTACGGCGGTGAGCCCGCAAACTTCTTGGACGTTGGCGGCGGCGCGAACGAAGAGAAAGTGACGGCTGCATTCAAAATCATTTTGTCCGACGAGAACGTCAAGGGCATCTTGGTCAACATTTTCGGCGGTATCATGAAGTGTGACGTCATTGCCAACGGTGTTGTCGGCGCTGCGCGGCAAATTGGGCTCGACAAACCATTGGTTGTGCGTCTCGAAGGAACAAATGTGCAACAGGGCAAAGAAATTTTGAATCAATCTGGCCTCAACATTGTCGCTGCAGATTCGCTTGCGGATGCGGCGCAGAAGATTGTCGGGCTTGTGTGAGGAGGGAATACCGTGAGCATCTTAGTGAACAAAAATACACGAGTGATTACGCAGGGTATCACTGGAGCGACAGGTTTGTTCCATACTAAACAAGCTCTGGAATATGGTACACAAGTGGTCGGTGGCGTCACACCGGGCAAAGGTGGCACCACAGTTGAAGGCGTCCCTGTATTCAACACGGTCGCAGAGGCAGTAGAGCAGACAGGCGCCAATGCGTCAGTCATCTATGTGCCGCCTGCTTTTGCAGCAGATGCCATCATGGAAGCGACAGATGCGGAATTGGATCTCGCCATCTGTATTACAGAAGGCATTCCTGTGCTGGATATGGTCAAAGTGAAACGCTATATGCAAGGACGTCACACTCGCCTTATCGGACCGAATTGCCCCGGTGTCATCACACCAGACGAGTGCAAAATCGGCATTATGCCTGGCTATATTCACAAACCAGGCAAAGTGGGCGTTATCTCACGCAGTGGGACGTTGACCTATGAAGCGGTTTATCAGCTGACCGTTCGCGGCATTGGTCAATCCACTGCTGTTGGCATCGGCGGAGACCCAGTCAATGGCACCAACTTCATTGATGTCTTGAAGTTGTTCAACGAAGACCCCGATACAGAAGCGCTCATCATGATTGGTGAAATCGGCGGCACCGCAGAAGAAGAAGCGGCCGAATGGGTCAAGGCAAACATGACCAAACCGGTGGTTGGCTTTATCGCCGGGGCGACGGCACCTCCGGGACGCCGCATGGGTCACGCGGGCGCTATTGTCTCTGGTGGCAGCGGTACAGCTGAATCGAAAATCAAGACGATGGAAGCGTGCGGCATTCGAGTTGCACCAACACCGTCCGAAATGGGATCGACGTTGTACAGCGTGATCGAAGAACGCGGATTGCTCGCCAAGTGCAAAACGCACGAGGCGACAGTTTGAAGCGACATTGAGTGCATTTGAATGGCGGAACTTGGTTTCGCTGTGACATATGGTTTTGAAAAAACGCGACTTCCAGCGATGCTCGAAGTCGCGTTTTTGTGTTGATCTCCCTGTGGTCTCAACCCGTTATATCTTGTAAAACAATTCAGAATGAATCGAGGCATGATATAATTGGCAGATGAGGATATTTAGAAGAGAAGAGGGGGATTTCATGAAGATTTGGTTTGGTTCTGTGGCGAAGTTGGCCGCTGTCGCGTTGGCGATGACCTCTGGCATGGCCATGGCGCCGTCCGCATTCGCTGCGACGAAAGGATCAACGCCTCCGCCGAAACAAACGCTTGTTGCGTTGGGAGACTCCATCACTTTTGGCTACAACCTGCAAGATACAAAAAACAACTCTATTCCGTCGAGCTTGGCATACCCAGCTTTGATAGGCGCGACAGATCAGTTCAATGTATCGAATCTCGGCATACCAGACATGACTTCCGGCGAATTAGCCACCGTGATCAAACAGCCGAATTTTACCCGCGCCATTCAAGGCGCGTCGGTCGTTACCTTGGACATCGGCAGCAATGATCTCTTGCAGTGGGCCAGTGACAATGGCTTGTTGAACGATGCCACTGCTACGACAGCACCCACACTCACATTGGCGCAAGAGGCTGAGGTTTTTTCCATCATCGATGCCTTCGGCCAAAATTTTAAGCAGATTGTTGCGTATATCCGTGCACAGACGTCTGCGCCGATTGTCGCCTACAATCTATATAATCCATTCCCCAGTCAGTCCCCTCTAAGTGCGGTTGACGAAGAACTGGAATCGTACGAAAATGCAGCCATTCAGCAAGTGGCTACGGCAAGCAAGAATGTCGTTGTCGCCGATGCATACGACGCGTTTAACGGCAATCAATGGACATACGTCCGCTTGGCAGAAGAAGATGTGCACCCGAATGCGACTGGTCAGGCGGCATTGGCCAATATCGGTGAACAAGCGCTGCAATCCTTACAAAGCAAAATGAAGACGCCAAAAAAGGCGGCTGGTGTCACACATCTATTGGTGGGAAATATAGCGCAGACGGGGGGCGCGCTGACGGGGAGCTTGAATGGGCGGTCGGTCAAATTGCATTTGCCAGCTGACGCGTTGAATCAGGCGACGGAAGCTGATTTGACCAGTCAAGCGTTCCAACCAAAAAATTTGCCGAAGAATGAGCAATTTTTTGCCGAATACGCTGTGAACTTCGCTTCGAGTGCGACATTGAAAAAGGCGTATACACTGACCATCACTGACAAAAAAATACCGAAGAAGGCCAAAGTCTATCAAATGCAAGGGAATGGACTGAAGCAGGTGAAGTCCATTACCGTGAAAAAAGGACAGCTATCCATCACCCAGAAAGCAAGCGGTGATTTTGTGATTCTGGTACCGAAGGCGAAGAAAAAGGGGTAAGTCCGTTTTCCTGTAAGGGTTACATATCCTATGCGGGGACGACAGTCTGCTGAACAGAAAGCTGGGCTTTGCCCAGCTTTTGACGCAAATGAAGGTTTGTGAGAAGGTCATCCTCAATGTAACTTGGTCGACAGCCAATCTAATCCCCAAATTCACGGTATTTTCATGCTACATCTGGCGCTTTCTCGTATCAGGTATGCTCATCTAGCGCTTTTTTTAAAGCCTCCACTTCAGCTTGGTCGATCTCCATTCTATCGCTGTAACGCGCCTGATCGTAGAGAGGACCGATGTGTTCAGACAACGTGTCATCTAAAACTTGCTGGGTGCCGGAGCTTGACGCCTGCCACGTTTCAATATCCTGGATGGTTTCAGCCGCTGTGCTTGTCGGCTTCCAGGTAAACCCTTGTTGATGGGCTTGGTGGATCAACGCACGGTACAAGTAGCGGATTTGTTCTGCAGTGGTGCCCAATTCTGCCCATGTGGCTTCTCGCTGTTTTCTGTGGCGTCGATTTTTGCGCATGGAGCGTGTATTGCGCGACAAAGTCTCTTCTTCATCGATGTACCCAGCCTGTAGTACCGCTGTTTTGCGGTTCAATTGGCGGTACAAAGCAGTCATGTACGGAATGATTTTTTTCCAAATCAGCCAAATGAGCCCGATGGCAATGGCTGCGAGGAAAGCGACGAGCACCACATCGCGGATGATGGTCATCCATAGACTGGGGTGGGAGGGCGCTTGTACATGTGTCGGCTTTTTACCTTTGAGCGGCGGTAAAATCTGATGTTTTTGCGATGGCTGTGTGGGGAGATTAGGCGCAATGTTTTCAGGCGTTCCTGGATGGAAGCGAGAAAATCCGAAAATGAGAATGCCAATGCCAAAAACCAGCCAAATGCCGCAGATGACAAGCGCGATGCTCAAGCGGTTGTACAGCATCGTTCGCGCAGGCAGTCCTCGTATCCGATCCCGCTCCAACAGCAAGCTATCCAGGTGAAATTGATTGAAGGAATAGAGCGTAATCCCCAGGCTGATCATGGCGGTGATGGTGATGGCGACAAGCCAGCCAGATAGCGGCGCGAGGATGGAAAATACATAAAAAGCGACGATATGCAGCACGATGCCGAGCAGAAACGTAAGGATTTGCGAGATGCCGCTGATGGTGCGCCAGTGGGATGCACTGCGGATAGCCACCACAAGTCCGGCCGCGCTGCACAGCGCGACTGGCCAGACAGTATCGTGTTTAGCCACCAATTCAGCACAGGCGATGGAAACCAAGAACAAGGGCAAGATGACCGACCAAAGTGAGCCAATTCGACCGCTGCTTGCGAAGGCGAGCAAACTTCCGGCTGCAGTCAACGCGAATGGGAAAAGGAGCCAGAGCCAAAGCCAATCAGGTTGGACATCATAGACACCAATGATAATGAGTGCGGGGGCATAAAACACAATGTCAGCCCAACCGAGCAGAATGGTCCGCCACAGGTGGTCTGTGGCACGTTGGCGGATCAAAACGGTTTCACCTTGCATTGGCTGCTACCTCCTTCTGTGGCGTCACTGGCTGTAGCCACGCATTGGCTTCGGCTGTCGTCGGCAATTGGAGCACCTCGACAGCATTTCCCAAGTCGCGCAGCTGATCCATCAACATATCTAGGGTGTCGTCCGTGTAACCAGAGATGATGAGATAATCGGTTCCCGTTGGGTACGTATCAATTTCATTTTGAAGCAGAGCCTCAAACGTCTTGGTGACACGAATTTCTAGATTGGCCATATCGGTGAGCAATGCGTGCAAATGGCTCTGTCCGACATCTGGTTCCGTATCGATTTCCTGCTTTCCCTCACGCACTGCACCATTGCAGGCAAATCCGACTGCTATCCCTTGTTCTATCGCATCTGTAGCCAACGTTGCGGCTAGGGAAATGCCTGCTTCAACGCGCTCGGGTTCTGTCACGGATTGTAGCCACATATCGCTGCTGACGACAAAATTGAGCAGAATTTTTAGATGATAATCAGCAGTGAACGCCTGCTGGTGAACTTGTAATGTCGTCGCGCGCGCGGTCGCTTTCCAGTTGATTTGATTCAGTGGATCGCCCGCTTGATATGGTCGGCTTCCCACGCGAATAAATGGATCCGGCAGGATCCAACGACGGACGGCGACATCCCCTTGCCAGCTGTGGCTGGGCAACTGTACGCTGTCTTGCGGGATAAGCGGTGGAAAGACGACCAGTTTTGTGTTTTCTCCGGTCAACGCCCATTGCTTGCGGCTTGTGCTCAAGCCGAGAAAGTCGCCACAGAGCATGGAAGCGCTCTTGAGTTCAAACACCCCGCGTCGATGGCAATGGATGGTGTGGCGGCGGGTGATGCGCGTGAACGGACGCAGTGTGAAGTAACTGCGATGGTATTGACTCTTGTCATTTGTTTGGATGGTCAAATCGGCTTGATTGCCGAACAGCCAACTGACATCAAAAGTCGCTTCCAGTACAATCCAAGGAAGTGGCAAGAATTTGCGATTTGCGATGACTTCGACCATCTGGATTTCACTGCCCGCATGTATGCTGGGTGCAGATAACGTGCGGCTGTATTGCAAGTGTCTCAGCGCCAACTGGCGGTATAATATCACTTCTACAACGACAAACAGCACGGCGAGGAGGAACAACCAGCGAATGTCCATGGCTGTCTACTCTCCGATGGCTTCTTCTGTAGGGACGGGAACTTGGTCCAGGATACGACGGATGATATCCTCCCCACTGACGCCGCGACGGCGGACAACCTGCTTTATGACCAGGCGATGGGCCAAGACCTGTACAGCGAGCGCCTTGATGTCATCGGGGGTCACAAATGTGCGGCCGCGCAGGCAAGCCCGGACCTGAACCGCCCGAAGGAGCGCTTGACTGCCGCGCGGGCTGACACCGATTTCCACTTCGGCGTCTTCTCGTGTGCTTTCGACAATGCGCAACAAGTAAAGAAGGACCGCATCGTCGACGGTAACGGTCGTGAAGCTTTGTTGCGCCTGGACAATTTCCTCTTTTGTCGCAACGGGCAAGAGTGCATCCAACGGATTGGACGTTTGAAAGCGGCGCAAGATGGACACGCCTTCAGAGGTAGAAGGATAACCCATGTGCAGTTTGAACAGAAATCTATCAAGCTGTGCCTCCGGCAACGGAAAAGTCCCTTGTGTTTCCACGGGATTCTGTGTCGCGAGCACGAGAAAGGGTTGGTCTAATAGCGTCGTTTCGCCGTCGATGGTCACTTGCCGCTCTTCCATGCATTCCAATAGGCTCGATTGGGTTCGCGGTGTCGCGCGGTTGATTTCATCTGCCAACAGAAGATTGGTGAAAACGGGACCAGCGCGAAATTCAAACGCGCCTGACTTTTGATTGTAGAAATTGATGCCGGTTAAATCGCTCGGCAGAAGATCTGGCGTGAATTGAACGCGCTTACTTACACAATTCAAAGATTTCGCCAGCGCCTTGGTCAAGAGGGTCTTGCCTGTACCCGGAACGTCCTCAAGCAGGACATGTCCGCGTGAAATCAGGGCAATGAGCAATGATTCGACAATTTCATGTTTGCCTACCACTACATTTTCTACATTCTGTTGCACGCGGTTGGCCAGTGAACGAATCTCCTGTAGATCCATAACTTCAATCCTCTCCACTTGCATATGTTCTCTGCTATTTGGTTTTGAACGATTACAGTCAAAGTACAAAGACCATTTGCTTACTATGATACCAGTTCATTGTCGCTCGGTCGAAGTCTATATGCGAAATACAGGAAAAAAATACGATTAATCCATGGTGGTTCGGAAAAACTACTTGTGGACACAACGGGTGTTCCGAACGGAGGGGTACGATGGAGAAGAGGTCGCTTTCTCATAACGAAGGTGTGAATGAGACGCACGATAAGGAACTGACTGGATCGGAAATCACCAGAGAGCAGATCCGAGATGTCTATTTTGCTGGAACGAGTGATGGGGTTGTCTTTTTGGAGAATGGACAACGCCGGAACTTAAAAGATGAGACACAGCAAGACTAGTACAGTGAATTAAAAAAGGCATGTTTTGTACGGTTTCAATGTAAATTCGAAGTTCATGTTTTATATTGCACTCAGCAACGAATTTGCACACTTTTTCTTGCATCAATTGACCCCCTTTTTCTACATCTTTGGCCGCTGCGACGCAGTGGCTTTCTTTTTTCTCGCGATGTTTTTGACATTGTGTTGCGTAACACAATGCGCTGAAAACAGGGAAAAGTGAAACATTCATGTGTGAAAATGATCATCGCAGCGGAGCGCGTTTTTTGAAACTCCGCTGCGATGATTGCATTCTAGCGACGTTGTCTCACAAGGCTGCATGCCTCCATGATCACTTGTGAAGCGTTCAGTGCGACAATCGACCAGCCGATGACAGGATGAACCTTTTTCCTTCGGTTGTTCAATGTGAGACTTGTGGCGGTGAGAGCCGTGTTCAGTACAGTTGGCATCAATCCTTCTCGCACTTTCATGCTACACCCCTCCATACGTCAGCCAGAATTCTGTTTAGTGTGGGGCTCCAACCGCGAATCTATACGATATATCTTGTTTTATCCTGTGCGTCATGGACTGGGATGTGGCTGATGTCGGATAATCGCTTCAAGAAAAGGAAGGTTCATGGCCAAAGAAGTCTGTTTGAGGTGATGAAATGGATGAACGCACGCTGCGCATTTTTTGGGCGCTGTGTCCTGGGCTTGAGGCGGCGACTCTGCGAACGTTCTTCAGCGCATTTGGCACGATGAAGCACTTTCATGCTGCCGATGAGACAGCTTGGCGGCAAGCTGTTCGCGTGCGCCCAACAACGGTGGAAAATATGCGTCGCTGGCGCGAACAGGTTGAACAAAAGGCACCCTATTTAGAAGCGGCCTTGAACAAAAGCGGCATAGCGTGTTTGGTGCTCGGAGATGAGCACTACCCGGTTCCGCTTTTGGATCTTGCATCGCCCCCGATAGTCCTCTTCGCTCGCGGCGACACCAGTTTATTACATGATTCATATATCGTATCCATGGTGGGAACACGCCGGGCATCCAGCTATGGGCTTGAAGCGGCGCGATGGATCAGCACGTCGCTGTCACAAGCGGGCATGGCCATTTGTTCCGGCATGGCGCTTGGAATAGATCAGCAGGTACATCAAGCGGCGCTGGCTGCCGATGGCAGATGCATTGCGATTTTAGGTTGCGGTGTGGATGTGTGCTATCCGCCAAGCAACCGTCGTTTGTATACACATTTGTTGACAAAAGGGTTGGTCGTCAGCGAATACCAACCGCGGAGCCTTGCCGCCAAGCATCGCTTTCCCGAACGCAATCGCCTCATTGCTGGGTTGGCGCTGGCGACTGTCGTAATTCAGGCAGGCGAAAAAAGTGGCGCCATCATCACCGCCGAGAGTGCACTGAATTTAGGGCGAGATGTCTATGTTGTACCCGGACCGATTACTTCAAAGTCATTTCGTGGTTCTCATTTACTGCTCAATGATGGTGCCGCGCCTGTGGTTGACCCAGACATGTTCGCGCGTCAATTGAGCAATGGACCGCTTGTCGCCCGTACGTCAGCTGGTCCGGAAATTGCAGAACATTTGCAAACATTGGTGCGTTATCTATCGGAAGAGGGACCTTTGCGCGCTGGGGAACTTGCGCAGATAGCTTCCATGCCGCCAGGTCATGTGTACGCATCACTGCTTGAACTTGAAATCGGCGGTATCGTAGAACGGCATTTTGACGGATGTTATCAATTAAAATTAGCACTGGAGAAAAAGTCATAAAGTGAGCCAAGAAGTTGACTGGATTTTTGGGGGAGGCATGGCATATACGATGTGTGATGTGGCGTGAGGGGCACTTTTACAGGCCGCCCCTCCAAGTCCTAGCCCATCACACATCAGCCCATCATGATAGAGATGTACATTGCTCACGCGCAACAATTAGCTGACACGTGTTGTATGCGATGTTTCGATGTTCTTTTCTTCGTGTGCGCCAAGCGTTTCTTCTTCGTGTTTCAAAAACTTCTCCGCCCGAGAGTTTCCAATCAAAAGCGCAATACCGACAACGAGCAACAAAGCAACCGTGATAATTTCAAAAGCAACCATCTATGCCACTCCCGCGTTCATAATCTTGCTATCCACGGTCATTATAATCTCAGCGACGATGATTGCTAGGGCAAAAACCTTGTTGCGAAACACTTGTCAAACAACGTTAAAGATTTGTACTTCGTTTCGACAAAAACAAGCGCTTTCAGCGCAAAGTCGACCATGCATAGCGCGATTGGCATCATCAGAGACCATGATGGTGCCAATCGAAAAAACGCAGGCGGCGCAATCTAAAGTGCCACAAGCTAGACGGGCAACCCGCTCGTGATTTCCAACCGATATGAAACGGCAACACATGTTTCATATCAGCTTCATTTCAGTTTTGCAAAGCCAATTGCGCCATGATTAAGATGCTGTCTTTGGACTTGGCGCCCGCGATAAATCGCGCAGGATGGCAGAACACAGCATCAGGGATGCCAATCAAACTGCCTAATTCGTCTCCTTCTTTGCCTGCCCATTGTTCGGGCAACGGTTTACGAGCTTCGAAGGAACCTAGCTGCTTAGGCACCACTTGAATGCGGTATTGGCCTGATTTATCTGGGAAGATGACGTAGAGCACTTCTTTTGCCAAATCCATATTGAATAGGGATTCTGACCAAGGACAAAACGTCTCCAATATGAGAAACTCTTTATACAGCCGATGTTCATACGCGCTTGCGACCAGTTCGACGGCCGCCAAACGAGCGATTTCAGATTTGATTTGGTTGGTGAGAATCTGCGTGGCGAAAGCGACCGCTGCGGCGAATGCCGCGTGTTCATCCGCGTGGGAATGCCAAGTCGGATTAAAGCCGCCAATCAGTTCGGAAACGGTTTTTAATTTTGCGTCTTTTTCGATCTCGACGCCGTTGTCAATGGCGTCAATGCCTTGGATGAGACGTTCGTCAATCGCTTTGATCAATATGTCGCTGGCATCACCCGCCTCTTGTGTTGCAAGCACTTGCGCGCCAAAGTCTCGCCAGATGAGTCCTGCACTGGCGTATGGCAACCCGTTTTCTCGATAAACTTTTTCGTTTGTGTGATGATCATATTTGCCATGGCCGACATCCACTACGATGTCACATCGACGCAAGATCTCCGGATCTCGACTGCGGACGATATCCGCGTTAGGATAAATTTGTTTCAACATGGCGACCGCAAATACGTCATCGGCATGAAATGTTCCATGATGTGTCCCGATCAACATTGTTCATGGCTCCCTTTACATATGAACCCCCTAACAGATGGGGTGATTCCCAGTATACATAAATTTCGCTTAGAAGTTGAGGAATGCGTGGATTGATTTCGCTGCGGAAACAGATTTATGGTGTTTTTGGACGATTCCGAGCGTGATCGACAAAATTCGTGCGATTCCTTGTTTGCAATGAATTTTGCTGTGGTGATAATATGGGTGGAACCCGGTTTCCGGGGGTACCACGGCGTGAGACGAACAAGGAGGAGACGTTGTGGCCGATTATTTAGTGATTGTCGAATCACCTGCAAAGGCGAAGACAATCGGCAAGTACTTAGGAAAACGTTATACGGTAAAGGCCTCGATGGGGCATATTCGAGATCTGCCGAAGTCGCAGCTCGGAGTCGACGTCGAACATGGCTTTGAACCTAAATATATAACGATTCGTGGCAAAGGCGATGTCATTAAGACACTGCGCAATGCAGGAAAAAAAGCGAAAAAAGTATTTCTGGCGGCTGACCCGGATCGCGAAGGGGAAGCGATAGCCTGGCACTTGCAGCACCTGTTGGAACTGAATCCGGATGAACAGTGCCGCGTTGTATTTCACGAAATCACGAAGGATGCTGTGAAAGATGCTTTTAAGTCGCCGCGCAAGATCGACATGGATTTGGTGAATGCGCAGCAGACCAGACGCATTCTGGATAGGCTGGTCGGTTATCGCTTGAGTCCGCTGTTGTGGAAAAAGGTGCGTAAAGGGCTTTCGGCTGGACGTGTGCAATCTGTCGCAGTTCGTCTGATTGTGGACAGGGAAAATGAAATCCGCAAATTTCAGCCGGAAGAATACTGGACGGTGGATGTCACGTGTCCGGTAGGCGGCAAAAAGCTGGTTTCGCGATTTTATGGCTATGATGAGCAAAAAACCGCTTTGCCAGACGAAGCGTCGGTAAAGGAATTGCTCAAACGCATCGACGGCAAACCGCTGACGATACAGAAAGTCAAAAAATCGGAACGCCGTCGCAATCCTGCCGCACCGTTTACCACGAGCAGTATGCAACAGGAAGCGGCGCGCAAATTGGGCTTTCGCGCGTACAAGACGATGTCTGTCGCACAGCAACTATATGAAGGCTTGGACATTGGCGGCGAGGGAACCGTGGGGTTGATCACGTACATGCGTACGGATTCCACGCGCATTGCAGAGTCTGCGCAAGCGGAAGCGCGGGAATGGATTGCCTCGGAGTTTGGCGCGGAATACGTTCCAGCGCAGCCGCGCAAGTACAGCAAGAAAGATGATGCTCAGGATGCGCACGAAGGCATTCGGCCGACATCGACTTTGCGTCATCCAGAGCAAATCAAGGGGTATTTGTCGCGTGACCAATACCGTCTCTACAAATTGGTCTGGGAGCGTTTTGTGGCCAGCCAGATGGCTTCTGCAGTGCTTGATACGACCAGCGTTGATTCCGAGACGAACGGCGCCTGGTTTCGTGCGACGGGGTCGGTTATCAAATTTCCAGGATTCATGGCCGTCTACATTGAAGGAAACGACGATGCGGATGACGATGACAATGGAAAATTGTTGCCGCCAGTGGAACAGGGGCAGGTGTTGGAGCCATCCGATGTCAAACCGGAACAGCACTTTACGCAGCCGCCGCCGCGCTACACAGAATCCAGTTTGGTCAAAGCGATGGAGGAATTGGGCATTGGCCGTCCGAGCACGTATGCGACGACCATTGACACGATACTCAAACGCGGCTATGTGCTGCTTGAGCAAAAGCGGTTTTTGCCGACTGAACTTGGGGAAATTGTCGTCGAGTTGTTAGTTGAGAATTTTAAACAGCTCATCGACGTCGCTTTTACAGCCAACCTCGAAGATGAACTCGATTCTGTCGAAGATGGCAAAGCAAATTGGGTTCAGTTACTCGAAGGGTTTTATGATCAATTCGAGCAGGATTTGGAGCATGCGGAAACATCGCTTGCCCACATTGAACTGAAAGATGAAGAGTCGGACGTGCCTTGCGACAAATGCGGTCGCATGATGGTGTACAAGAATGGCCGTTATGGCAAGTTCTTGGCCTGTCCTGGCTTTCCGGAGTGTCGGAACACAAAGCCGATAACCAAGGAAGCGGGGGTTGACTGTCCGCGTTGCGGCAAACCATTGCTCGAAAGAAGGGGCAAGCGGCGCAAGGTGTTTTACGGCTGCAGTGGATATCCGGACTGTGATTATGTGCTGTGGCAAAAGCCAACAGGGCAAATGTGTCCCATTTGCGATCATCCGCTGGTGGAAAAACATTCAAAAGGCAAAGTGACCGTGGTCTGCAGCAATGAGAAAGCGCACCCGCACGCGGCGCCAATTGAAGCGGAAAGTTCGCGCAAATCATCGTGAGCATTGTTGCACAGCGTGGCCGCCCAAAAGCGGCCCGGCCGTTTATAGTGGAGTAAAGCGGCTTAGCGCGGAAAGGGGAGAATGGCATGTCTACGCAAAAAGTAACCGTCATTGGCGCTGGTTTGGCAGGTTCGGAAGCGGCCTGGCAGGCTGCAGAACAAGGGGCAGAGGTCATCTTGTATGAAATGCGCCCTGTCAAACAGACACCAGCGCATCACACACAGGAATTTGCTGAATTGGTGTGTACCAACTCGTTGCGGGCAGCCAGTGTGACCAATGCGGTTGGTTTGTTAAAAGAAGAGATGCGCCAGTTTAACTCGGTGATCATGCGGGCGGCTGACGAGCACAGCGTGCCAGCAGGCGGCGCGTTGGCGGTGGATCGCGAGCGTTTTTCACGCCAAGTGACGCAGTTGTTGGAAGCACACCCGAATGTGGAGGTGCGCCGCGAAGAAGTGACGCAAATCCCGACGGAAGGGATTACAGTCATTGCGACAGGGCCGCTCACTTCCCCGCTGCTGGCTGAAGACATTCGTCGGTTTATCGGGCAGGAATACCTGTATTTCTTTGACGCTGCCGCGCCGATTATCACAAAAGAATCGGTGGATATGGACAAGGTGTTTTTGGCTTCGCGCTATGATAAAGGGGAAGCGGCATATCTGAATTGCCCGATGACCGAATCGGAATTTGAAACGTTTTATGAGGCGCTTGTCACGGCTGAATGCGCGCCACTCAAAGAATTCGAGAAGGAACAGTACTTTGAAGGGTGTATGCCGATTGAGGTCATGGCCAAACGAGGCAAGCAAACCATGCTCTTTGGCCCGATGAAGCCTGTAGGTCTGCGCGACCCGCGCACAGGCAAACGTCCGCATGCGGTGGTTCAATTGCGTCAAGACAACGGCGCGGCGACCTTGTTTAATTTGGTTGGATTTCAGACGCACTTGAAGTGGGGCGAGCAAAAGCGGGTGTTTGGTCTGATTCCTGGCCTCGAAAATGCTGAGATTGTGCGTTATGGTGTGATGCACCGGAATACATATATTAATAGCCCGCAGATTCTGTTGCCGACTTATCAGACAAAAGCGCGCGAGACGCTCTTTTTCGCGGGGCAAATGACTGGTGTGGAGGGGTATGTGGAATCGGCTGCTGCTGGCATTGTCGCCGGGCTCAACGCGGCGCGCGTGGCACAGGGAAAAGCGCCTGCGACGTTGCCTGATGTCACAGCGATGGGCAGTTTGGCGCATTATATTACGCATACTTCAAAAGACAATTTCCAACCGATGAATGCGACGTTCGGGTTATTTCCTCCCCTGGCAGAGCGGGTCAAGGACAAGCGCGCGCGCAATCAGGCTTACGCGGACCGGGCACTGGCGGCCATCGGGGAGCAAATTGGCATGTTGAGGGTGTAAACATTGGCGGAATTTGAGCGATACGTGCAACAATTTATTGAGGAACGTCAGCTCAAATGGAGCGAGCGGACATTGGTGGCATATCGCAAGGATTTAGAAGCGCTTGTTCAACATCTTGCGCAAAGCGGCATCACAGATGCGCGTGAGATCACGGTGCCTTGTTTGCGCGGATTTTTGGCGCACGAGTTCACACGTGGTCAAAGCAAAGCAAGCGTGGCACGACGGATGTCGTGTTTTCGCGCTTTTTTCGATTATCTGGAACAAAACGGCGTGATCGAACAAAACATTGCGCGCGCGCTTTCGCTGCCGAAACGCGACAAAATGGTGCCCCGCTACTATTATCAAGAGGACATGCAAGAACTGCTTGACCACATCGCGGGCAGCGGATTTGCTGACAGGCGCGACCGGGCGCTATTTGAGTTTCTCTATGCCACTGGGGTGCGGGTCAGCGAGTGCGTTTCCTTGGATGTGAGCGATGTGTCGCTTGCCGATGGATTGGCTTTGGTCACTGGCAAAGGGGCGAAAGAGCGCTATGTCATCCTTGGTCAAGCAGCCATCAGGGCCTTGGAAGCATACATTGAGGTGCGGCCGAGTGCGCAAACCGCAGCGCTGTTCATCAATCAACGGGGCGGACGGCTCACGGATAGGAGCGTGCGTCGCATTCTGCTCCAGCGCATCCAGGAACTGCCTGGGCTTGGACATCTGAGTCCGCATGGTGTACGCCATTCTTTCGCTACGCATTTGCTCGATGGCGGCGCGGACCTTCGCAGTGTGCAGGAACTGCTTGGGCATGAGAGTTTGTCTAGTACCCAAATCTATACCCATACATCACGCGAACGGCTGACGCGGGTGTACCAAATGGCGCATCCCCGCTCCGAACGCAAAGACTAAAGAGGTGTAAAGAGGATGGATCAGACGTTACATGCAACGACGATATTTGCGGTCCTGAAGGACGGAAAAGGAGCCATGGCAGGTGATGGCCAAGTCACTTTAGGCAATAGTATGATCATGAAGCAGGGGGCGAAGAAAGTAAGGCGGCTTTATCAGGGCAAAGTGGTCGCTGGTTTCGCCGGTTCAGTGGCGGACGCCTTCACCTTGTTTGAGAAATTTGAGAAACGCCTGGAGGAATACCAAGGGAACTTGCAGCGGGCGGCTGTCGAACTGGCAAAAGAATGGCGTTCTGACAAAGTGCTACATAAACTCGAAGCCATGCTCCTGGTCCTGAATCAAGAATCGCTCTTTATCGTTTCGGGCGGCGGTGAGGTGATTCAGCCGGATGACGGTATCTGCGCCATCGGCTCCGGTGGCGCATTTGCTTTGTCGGCTGGCCGCGCTCTAGCGCGCAACACCGATTTGACACCAGCTGAAATTGCCCAACAGGCGCTGCAAATTGCGTCTGAAATCTGTGTGTTTACAAATGATCACATTATTGTCGAGTCGGTAGAATGAACGTTTGCAAAACGATGGATCACATGGGGGGAAGAACATGGCTTTTGACAATGAGTTGACACCAAGACAGATTGTGGATCATCTGAACAAATACATTGTCGGACAAAAGTCGGCCAAACGCGCGTGTGCCATTGCGCTGCGCAATCGATCACGGCGCGCGCAGTTGACGCCTGACTTACAGGCGGAAGTGACGCCGAAAAATATCTTGATGATTGGGCCGACAGGCGTCGGTAAAACAGAGATTGCCAGACGGTTGAGCAAGTTGGTTGGCGCGCCGTTTATCAAGGTGGAGGCGACCAAATTCACCGAAGTCGGCTATGTCGGCCGCGACGTCGAAGCGATGGTGCGCGATCTCGTCGAAACAGCGGTGCGCATGGTCAAAGCGGAGTATGCAAAAAAAGTGGAAGACGAGGCGCAAGAGCGGGCCAATGAGCGCATTGTCGAAGCATTGGTGCCGGATCCAAATGCGCGCAAAAGCATGCGCAATCCGCTTGAGATGTTGTTTGGCGGCGGCGCAGAGGAAAAAAGTTCAAATGAGCCGAGCACGGCATCGGTGCGGGAAGAGCGTCGGCGAACTCGCCATCAATTGGACATGGGCGAACTGGAAGACAAGTATGTGGAAATTGATGTGGAAGAACAACAAAGTGGCATGTCGCTTGGTTTTATGCCTGGCATGGGGCCAGAAGGGATGGGCAACCTTCAGGAGGCGCTGGGGAATATTTTGCCTAAGCAAACCCGCAAGCGCAAGATGACTGTGCGAGAAGCGCGCAAGGTTTTGACACAGGAGGAAGCGCAAAGGCTCATCGATATGGATGCGGTCACTGCCGAAGCGATTTATCGGTCGGAGAACCACGGCATCATCTTTATTGATGAAATGGATAAAATCGCAGGGAAGGAACAGCGTGGCGCGGATGTTTCACGCGAAGGTGTACAGCGTGACATTCTGCCGATTGTTGAGGGTTCCACCGTTTCCACCAAATACGGGGCCGTCAAAACCGATTACATGTTGTTTATCGGCGCCGGCGCTTTTCATGTTGCTAAACCGTCTGATTTGATTCCCGAGTTACAGGGCAGATTTCCGATTCGCGTGGAGCTCGAAGCGCTGACTGCAGAAGATTTTGTGCGCATTCTTCACGAACCAGAGCATTCGCTTTTAAAACAGTATGCTGCGTTGCTGGAGACCGAAGGGATACGCGTACGATTCACAGATGACGCAATCGATCGCATTGCGCAGATGGCACAGCAAGTCAACCAAGAAACGGAAAATATTGGCGCGCGTCGTTTGCACACTCTGGTCGAGAAAGTGCTGGAAGATTTATCGTTCGAAGCGCCAGATGTGAATTTGGAGGAAATTTCAATAACTTCTCAATATGTGGATGAAAAATTGGCCTCTATTGTGGTCAATCGCGACGTGAGTCAATATATTTTGTAAAGATTT
>NZ_JBHUCX010000020.1:81436-423875 GCF_042678105.1 Alicyclobacillus fodiniaquatilis | reverse complement strand
TTGTTTTTTTTATATTGTCCACGAATTTTTTGCATTTGCAGCATGTTGAGGCTGGAATCGAAGAAGGAATATGACATGGTTCGACGAATTTAACGATTGTCGTCGAATATTAACGATTTATGACGGATTGTGAGGTTCGGGCAATGAATACCATGCAATTGTTGCAGTCGTCGATTGACGCCGCGGATTTGCGGCAGCAAGTATACGCAAACAACATCGCAAACGCGAATACACCCAATTACAAGCGTCAAGATGTCGAATTTGAGACGTACTTCCAACAAGCGCTTGGCAGTGCGCCGCAAGCCCAGATGAATGAAACGCACATTCCACTTGGGAACACATCAGCAGCGTTGGACAGTGTAACGCCGACAGTGGTTACAGATGATAGTTCGACTGTTGACAACAACGGAAACAATGTTGACATCACATCGGAGATGGTCGATTTAGCGCAAAACCAAGTCCGTTATGATGTGCTGATGCAAGATGTGTCGGATCGATTCAATCGGATGCAGACTGCAATCCAAGGAGGGTAAACACCGTGTTCGATACATCTAGCATGAACATCAGTGCAAGTGGTTTAACGGCCAATCAGCTCTGGATGAACGTGATTTCCAACAACATTGCCAATGCGAACACAACGCGGACACCCCAAGGGGGGCCGTATCGGCGTGAAATTGTCGATATGGCGCCAGTTTCAGGGGGAGATAGCTTTCAGACTGTGTTGGGCCAAACGATGAATGCCAATGATGGTGGCGTACAGGTCACAGGGATTACACAGGACGACAGCCCGTTCAATTTAGTCTACGACCCAACGAGTCCAGACGCGGCCGCGAACGGTTATGTACAGATGCCCAATGTTGATATTGGCACAGAAATGGTGGACTTAGTCACTGCTTCGCGCGCTTACGAAGCGAATGCGACGGCGTTTGACGCTGGTAAACAGATGGCTGAGACCGCGCTGAACATGGGACGTTGATGAAGAGGTGAAGAAGAGTGGTAATTCAAGCGGTTTCGGCCGTTTCAAACGCAATGCAGGGAACAGCAACGCCAAAATTGCAGACCGGGAGCAGCGGACCTAGTTTTTCAGCGTTCTTGGGGCAGGAGTTGGACAAGGTCAACCAGATCACGGCAAATGCCGATGCAGATGCGCAATCGTATGCAACAGGTGGGTCAGTCACTGCCGCGCAATTGATGATTGCGGAAGAACAGGCGTCTTTGGCGGTGGATACCGTCTCGCAGGTGAGCAGTCGCGTCCAGAATGCGTACAGTACGATGATGAATATGCAAGTTTAAAAATGAGGGTGAACGTAATTTGAACGAAACGATGCGCGGGCTGTGGACGCGGGTAGTTGACCGCTGGAAATCAATATCTCCGAATATGCGCCGCAACCTCATCGTGATAGTTGTCGCGATTTTGGCAGTGCTCACCACCGTGATATGGCTTTTGTCGCGGCCTCACTACGTTGTGGTCATGAGTGGGTTGGACGATAAATCCCTCGGCCAGGTTGAAACACAACTGCAAACGTTGAAAATACCGGACCAGATTGAAGGCAGCTCCATCTTGGTCCCCAATGCGGATGCCAATCAGGCGCGCGTACAACTCGCCATGGCAGGTTTGCCTCAATCCGGCTATATCGGTTATTCGGGGGTTGGCACTTCCATTGGCATGACGCAGGATCAGTTTAACATCCAGGTTCTAGACGCATTACAGCAGAGTTTGAACTCGACCATTTCCAGCATTGACGGTGTGGAATCTGCGCAGGTACATATTGTGATGCCGCAGCAGCAATTGTTTGTCAGTCAAGCACCCGCAGATGCAAAGGCGTCTGTGTTCGTGACGCTCGGCAATGGGGTGCAACTGTCATCGCAACAGGTTGCTGGCATTCAGCAACTGGTCGCGCACTCAGTAAGTGGCCTGACGACGGGCGATGTGAGTGTCGTGGATCAAAATGGAACGACCCTGTCTGGCGCAGCAGCGAGCTCTTCGACCGCAAGCGCAAGTACAGAAGCGGGCATGCGCACTCAGTTGGAAAGCGACATGACGCAAAAACTGACGAACGAACTGGCGCAGATTGTCGGGCAAGGCAATGCAGTTGTCGCCGTTCATGTGAACGCGACGTTCAACCAAGTGCAGAGTAAATCACATACATTGCAAGATGCGCCGGGATCGACAGATGGCTTTGTCACCAGTGAACAAACAAATAAGACACAGTCCACGTCACCAGGCACAACTGCTGGCGGAGCGGTTGGCCAAGCAGGCAACAATCCGAACAATCCAACTGCCTATACTGCCAATAATGGTAGTGGGAATGGCAACTCTACCAGTTCACAGACGACAACAAACTACGATTACAGTTATACGAATCAGACCACTACGGAAGATCCAATGCAGATTCAGGGATACGATGTCGGCGTTTTTCTCAATAGCAACGACAAGTCCATCAATGCTGCAGAAGTGCAAAAAATCAAGACGTTTGTGTCAAGCATGGTCGGTCAGAGCGCTGGGCAGGGCAAGAATTCCGTGACGGTTTCGTCAGTGCCGTTTAACCAACCCACGCAGTCGACATCTGTTCAATCGAGCAAACTAAACGATGTGATGTATGGCGCAACAGCGCTGTTGGCGCTGCTTTTGCTTGGTGGCGCCATCGCTTGGCGGCGGCGCAAAGCGCGCTTGGGTACAACGGACATCGTGGCGCGCGTCCAGGATGCGTATGATAGCGAACTGGAGCAGTTGCCGCCCACGGAAGATGAGTTGCTGCGAGAGCAATTGATGGGCATGGCGCGCCAACGGCCAGACGATTTTGCGAGTTTGTTGCGCACTTGGTTGTCCGAATGAAAGTGTGCGCTCATGTGTGTTCTGGAATGATGAACTACAGTTTTACGCAACATGCACATCGTGAGAGGGGGGATACCAATGCAGCGACAACAATCCTTGTCCGGTCGACAAAAAGCAGCTGTTTTGCTGATTTCACTTGGTCAGGATGTTGCTGCGAGTGTGTTTCAGCGTCTCTCGCAGGAAGAGATTGAACAGTTGACATTTGAGATTGCCAATGTCAGCAAGGTGAATTTTGAAGCGCGTGAAAACATTATGGAAGAGTTTCGCGATTTGGCGCTGGCGCGCGATTATATCCAAACGGGTGGTATCGAATACGCGCGCGATGTATTGGAGAAAGCGTTGGGAACGAAACAGGCTGAGGAGATTTTGCAGCGGTTGACGCAAGCGTTGCAAGTCCGACCGTTTCACTTTGTCCGCAAGGCGGACCCTACACAGGTGCTTGGGTTCATTCAGGATGAGCATCCGCAGACTGTGGCATTGATTCTCTCTTATCTAGAGCCAGAACAGGCTGGATTGATATTGTCATCGTTAAATGTTGAATTGCAGACAGAAGTAGCTAGACGCATTGCGACCATGAAGGGCACTTCACCGGAAGTCATTGCGGAAGTCGAAGAGATTCTGGAATCGAGGCTTTCGATGATGGCCAGTATCGACAGCACCCAAACCGGGGGCGTGGATGCGATTGTGCAAATTCTAATTGGCGTGGATAGAAGTACAGAGAAGCGCATTCTCGAACAACTGTCTGTAAAAGATCCTGATTTGGTAGATGAAATCAAAAAGCGGATGTTCGTCTTTGAAGACATCATTTATTTGGACAACCGCTCAATTCAGCGCGTCCTTCGTCAGGTGGATACGCGCGATTTACAGCTTGCGTTAAAGGTATCACGCGATGATGTCAAGGAAGTCCTCTTTCGCAATATGTCCAAGCGGATGGCCGAGACACTCCAGGAGGACATGGAGTATATGGGGCCTGTGCGACTGCGCGATGTGGAAGATGCGCAACAGCGCATAGTGGGTATCATTCGCCATTTGGAAGACGCTGGTGAAATCGTCATTGGTCGCAGTGGGGGAGACGATGTGATTGTATAAAGTTGTCAAACGCGCTGAACAGACATATCGACAAACAGAGACGCAGCCGATTCCAGTTTTGAAGCCGATGCTTGCTGCCGATGTTGCCCCTGTTGTGGAACAGGTGGATTTGGCCGCTTTGGAAGACGAGGCGAGACAAGCTTGCGCGGCGTTGCGCCAAGCAGCTGAGCAAGTGGCGGCGTCTATCATCGACAAAGCAAAAAAAGAAGCTGAACAGTTGCAGCAAGCGGCCGAACAGCGCGGCTACGAGACAGGGCTTGAACGTGCCAGCGCAAAGATGGAAGCGGAGTTCGCCCAGTGGCAAGCCACAGAGCAGTCTGCATTGTCTCAGCTCGCTGTTTCCATCGAACAGGATAGAAAGGAAAAAGTGAAGTCGTTGGTGCCATTTGTCGGGGCGTTTGCGATGGAGGCGGTCAAGCGGCTCTTGCACCGGGAGTTGGCGCTTGAACCTGTGCATGTCGGGGCGATGGTTGAGGAACTGCTGACATATGTGCTGCACAGTACATCGGTTCAGTTGCGCGTTCATCCCGACGATTATCAGGCTGCCCGCCAGGCGCATCCGCGGTGGCAGGCGATGAAGTACGGGGATTGGCATATCGCGATTGTGCCAGATGGAACGCTTTCTCCTGGCGACTGTGAAATTTATGCGGATACGGGGCGCATAGACGCCAAGTTGACCACCAGGTTGGAAGAATTGCAGTTTGCACTCGATGATTTATTGCGACAACAAGGAGAGGCGTCCAGTGGAGCAGAGTCTGAAAGCCTTGACTGAACAGTTGCCGGACAAGCCACTATTCCGGCTCTACGGGCGGGTGACCAAGGTGTTGGGCATGACGGTGGAGTCGTTGGGACCGCATGCCACACTGGGGGACATTTGTGAAATTCAAGGTGGTCGATCACGTTGTTATGCGGAGGTGGTCGGTTTTCGCGATGGGCATCTGATTTTGGTGCCGCTGGGCGAGATGGCGGATATCGCGCCAGGCGCAGATGTGCGCGCACGTCACCGACGCTTGAGCGTGGCTTGCGGCGATAGCTTGCTTGGACGGATCATCGACGGCCTCGGACAGCCCATGGACGGTCTCGGGCCGCTCTCCAATGCAAGACCGCAGGAGATTGAGCGCTCGCCAGTGCCTGCACTGCGTCGCCAACGCATCGAACACGCCATTCAAACAGGTGTCCGGGTCATCGATGGCCTGTTGACCGTGGGCAATGGCCAGCGCGTGGGGATTTTTGCAGGGAGCGGTGTCGGTAAAAGCACGCTTTTATCTATGCTGGCGCGTGGAACAAGCGCGGACGTCAACGTCATCGCACTGGTGGGAGAGCGGGGGCGCGAAGTGCGTGAGTTCATTGAGCGGGATTTGGGCGAAGAGGGCCTTGCCAGAAGTGTCGTCATTGTGGCCACGTCGGATCAGCCGGCGCTCATTCGAACGAAAGCTGCCTTTGTGGCGACGGCCATTGCAGAATTTTTTCGGGATCAGGGGAAACACGTCAATTTTATGATGGACTCTGTCACGCGCTTTGCCATGGCGCAGCGGGAAATTGGTCTTGCCGCTGGTGAACCGCCGACTGCCCGCGGGTATACGCCTTCTGTGTTCGCTCTTTTACCGAAACTGCTGGAGCGGACAGGCCCTGGCGAATGGGGTTCCATCACAGCCTTTTATACCGTTTTGGTGGACGGCGATGATATGAACGATCCGATTGCAGATACTGTTCGCGGCATTCTCGATGGACACATCGTGCTTGCGCGCAAACTGGCCAATGCGGGTCAGTATCCGGCAGTCGATGTGCTGGCGAGTGTATCGCGCCTTTTCTCAACTGTCGCTGTGAAAAGGCATCAACAAGCCGCACACATGGCGCGCGCCTGGCTGAGCAAGTATCGCGATGTGGAGGATCTCCTCCGCATCGGCGCCTATCGGCAGGGGGCTGACCCGGATATCGATATCGCGATCGCCAAAATGCCGCAGTTGAGCGCGGTGTTGCAGCAACAGACGGACGACCTGACCACGTTTGACGAGACCTTGACGCGTTTGTACACGGTGGCGGAGGTGGCAGAATGAGCGAATTTGCTGGTTTCTCGTCGCGCTATCACAAAATCAAGCAGAACTTGAAGGACGTCGAAGCAGCGCAATATACGCGCCTGCTTCAGCAACAGGACGAGTTGGATGCAGAGTGGCAGCAACTGGACGAAGCGAAACGAGCGGCGCGCGAGGCGCAGGTCGGCAGCACAGATTTGCAGTTGTGGCAGGCGCAGGAATTTTTTCAAAGGCGGATCGAAGAGAAGCTCATTCAATTGCAACAGGCGCGGCAAGAGATGGGGAAGGCGTTAGAGGCCCAACAACTCAAACTGCGGACGGCGTTCATTGAAGAAAAAAAGTGGTCGCATGTTGCCGCAGACGCGCGCGAAGCGATTTTGCAGGCGAGGGCGCAGCGAACGCAGGTAGAAGCGGACGACGAAGCGTTGAAACGATATCGAAAGGTGGACGCGTGATGGCGACAGAGGTGCAGCGCGTGGCGACAAATACAGCAAATCGCAAGGCCGCATCGGAGCGCAAACAAGGTAAAAGCGGCTTGGTGCGCTTGGCTTGGATTGTTCTCGTCGGTATTATTCCACTTCTTTTTGCGCTTGTGGTTGTCGCGTGTGCATTGCAGCTTGTCGGGGTGCCTGTTTGGCAGACGACAGTGCAATTGACTGGCGCTAAGGCGTCCCACCATGAGTCAACGGCCATTGCGAAAACGACGCAGCAACTTGCAACCGCGAAGGAAAAAATAGCGAAATTGCAACAACAAAATCAGACACTCACTGCGAAGACACAGGCAGATACGCGGCAGTTGGCCGCTTTGACCGCCGGGGAAAATACGTTGCGCCAACAATTGCAAGCTCAAACCAACAGCTATCAGCAAGGCCAGCGTGAGGGCAAAGTGCTTGCCCAAATGGACTCGCAGACAGCCGCGTCTGTCTTGCAGTCGATGGGCGTGAGCAAAGCAAGTTGGATCGTTGCGACAATGACACCGGACGTATCTGGTTCGATTTTGCAAAGCGCCCCGACAACTTTTGCGAGCGCTGTTTTACAGCAGGCGGCGAAAGACGAAGCACTGGCAGCCAAAGCGAACAATTCCCAAAATGCAACAGGGTGAGTGTGACATCGAGTCTTGTTGAAAGGAGGTGAAAAGATGACATTGTCGGTCAAATCTTCGTCTGTTGCTGGACAGCCAGCGGCGAATGGCTCAGCAGATTCGTCACCAATGGCTGGCGCGCAACCGGGTACGACGAGCAATTTTCTGTTCTCTGATTTACTTGCAGCGATGCTTGGCAATGGCGGTGTGATGCCAAGGGCGGATTCGAACGTCAGCCACAGCGGTCAGTCCAAGTCGACACACGGTCAGGTGAATGGTTCGAGCACTGGCCAACGCCAGCGCGTAGTGGACGGCACATCTGCGATTCAACAAACACAAAGAGTCGGTGCGTCTTTGGAGCGCTCACAAACAAAGATGACGTCAAGCACAAGTGTTCAAACGAGCTTGCGGCAGCAGCCTGTCCCAAGTCAGGATGACATCGCTCATGGACAAGGGCAAACGACAGGTGAAGCATTCACACATATGTTGACCTCCTTCGAGGCGCGTTCGGCGTCGACACCAGGCGTCAGAGCGAACGCCAGTGCAGATGCTAAAGTGAATATCAGTACAAATGTCAAGGCGAATGCGGATGTCAGCGCTGTTACACAAGCGAACGCACATGCGCCAGTCGTCCTTCTGTCGGCCGGTGATGGGCAGGGAGCGTCTAAGCAAGGGCAGGCGGATCGACAAAAGACCACTGGGCAAGCGACAACCGCTACCCATCATACGTCAGACACGACCACAGCGGTCAGCGGTCTCGCCTCTTCCATAACGCCAATGAACATCCCGCCGACTCAAACGGCTGATGCGCCGACGGCACATCAAATCGACGTGCAAGATCCGCACGCGCTCGACCAATTTGCCCAGTTGATATCGGTCAAAGCGGATGGCGACCAAGGTCAACTGCATGTACAGGTGGTGCCAGCGGGCATGGGTGAGCTCAATGTGACCGTGACCAAAGTGGACAATGGCCTGCAGATTCAAGTTGTCGCAAACCAAGCGTCGACATTTGCTTGGTTAAACCAGCAGTTGCCGAACCTGGAGCAATCGATGCAGGCCGCCGGTTTTACCGTTGCGAACATGCAATTGTCGTTTGGCCAGAGTGGGCAACAAGATCACGGGGATGGCCGTCAACAAAAAGGCAGTCAGATACGGCGTGTTACCACTGGAACCGCGACACAACTGACTTCTGACAGTGAAGCGGCAGATTTGGCCACACAAACAGTGGCAATGCACAAGGGTGGCATCAGTTTATCTGTATAGACCGTCATGCGTGATGCATCCAGTGCCAATCGCACGATGAAAATGCCCGTCTATCGAGGCATTGCGGATGACATGCAACGGGATTGACCTTATTTTTACGGGAGACGGAAGGAGGGAGAAGACATATGACTACGCCGATCACGTCCTCCGCTGGAACGGTCACAAACACGCAGAATACGCAAAACACGCAGGACCCATCTTCGAATCCGAACGATACGTTGGGGGAGGATTCTTTTTTGCAATTGCTGGTCGCCCAGATGCAAAATCAGGATCCGCTTGGGCAGTCGCAGGATCCGACGCAGTTTATCGGCGAGTTGGCGCAGTTCAGCTCACTCGAACAGATGACAGACATCGCCAACGACGAGTCACAGTTGATATCGACCGTGCAAACGCTTGGTGGCATCTCTGTGATGTCGATGGCATCACAAATGATTGGCAAACAAGTCACGGTTGACGATGGCAATGGCGGCACTGTGACTGGACAAGTCAGTGGTGTGAAATTTGATCAAGGTTCTGCGCAGGTGACAGTCAATGGCACAGATTATCCGCTGATGCAGGTGGAAGAGATGTCATGAGTGAGATAACAAATCAGTTAAATACCAACTGGCGTCCATTTCCTTCGTCTGCAGCATCGAGTGCTGCAAAACCGGCGGATGCCAATCAACCGTCGTTTCGCGACGCGCTTTCAGCTGTAACCCAACCGCAAACAGCGCCATGGCACATCAGTCAGCACGCGCAACAGCGTTTGGCGCAAAGGGGCATCCAACTGTCCACGACAGATTTGGAGGCGATGCACCAAGCGGCGACACAAGCGCAACAAAAAGGGGCCAAAAACGCCTACATGATATTGGGTCAATCTGGTTTAGTGGTCAATCTGCCATCGCGCACCGTGGTGACAGCGATGGACAATCAAGCAAACACAGTGGTGACACAAATCGATAGCGTCGTGTTTGTCAAATAGCCGGACCACACAGGTGGGAGCTTATCTAGCGGGGACCGACTGATCCGCTAGACCGACGCGAATTTTAAGGAGGGTTTTGTGTATGTTACGTTCGATGAATTCTGCTGTTTCGGGTATGCAGGCATTTCAGACCGATTTGGATGTCGTGGGGAACAACATTGCCAACATGAACACGCCTGGATTCAAGGCGAGCAGTACTGAATTTGCCAACATATTGAGTCAAACAATCGCCGGTGGCAATGGCGGTTCATCCACTGGCTTGGGGGGAACCAATCCGCAACAGGTGGGATTGGGCGTCAACGTGGCTGCGACGCCGATGGATTTTTCACAGGGGCCAACCGAGACGACCGACACTCCGACAAACGTCCTCATCAACGGCAATGGTCTGTTTGTCGTCCAGGATGCGTCAGGGAACAAGTATTACACGCGCGCGGGCGATTTCAGCGTGGACGACAACAATAACCTCGTGCTGCCAAATGGCTATAAGGCGCTTGGTTATGAGGCGAACGCAGATGGCAGCATCAATACTGCTTCAGGGCCGACAAACGTGCTCAACTTGAACAGTTTGGCAAAGGCGGCTGGTGTTACGCTTGCCCAGTCACCCAATGCGCAAATCGGCAGTGATGGCAGCATCAGCGTGACAGGCAATGACAATCAGAGTCACGTCATTGGGTATTTGGCTTTGGGCACAGTGCCCAATTACGATGGACTTCAACAGGATGGGGACAATCTGTTCCAGCAAACATCTTCTTCCGGTACAGTGTCTTATTCACAACCTGGTTTGAACAACACAGGCGCGTTGCAAGCTGGCGCGTTGGAGCAGTCCAACGTGAACTTATCGGCAGAGTTTGCCGAGATGATTGTGGCCCAAAACGGTTTTGTGGCCAATACACACATGATTGGCACGGACAACCAAGTGTTGCAGGCTTTGGTGAGTATGAAAAACTCGTAAATTTGAGGGACAAGATGCGCGCCGTGCGCGGCGCGCATCGTAGGGGAGAAAGTACATGTTGCGGCTGACGCGTTTAAATGACTCTGAGTTGTGGCTCAATCCGCTGTTGATTGAGATGGTCGAGGCAACCCCTGACGCTGTCGTGACGCTCACCAATGGGCACAAGTACATCGTGCGAGAAAACCCAGAGAAAATTGCGGCGGACATCGTGCAATTTTATCGATCCATCGGGATTGCTGGAGTTGCTTCTGCGAAAGGGGGGGCACCTTGAAAAAACCGTTTTTGGTCATGTTGACGTTGTTTGTTATCATTGTGGTCGTTGTTGGCGGCGGTGTTGGCACTTATCTCTATTTAAAGCATAATCCGGCGCAAGCCAAGCCAGCGCAAGCCTTGACGCCAGCGGAAGCAGAGGCGTTGCAATTCACGCTGCCGCAGATGACAACCAACTTGAAAGCGCAGGGACTCATTCAATTCACATTGACGCTGCAGGCGGATGATAAATCAACGGCGCATGAATTGGCGCAGATGCAAAACCAGATTCAGGATAGCGTCAACTTGATTATGCGCACGTTCAGTTCGAACCAACTGCGAACCGTTTCAGGGTATGATCAATTGAAGGCCGCCCTTTTGAAAAAAGTAAACCAAATGTTATCAACTGGGCATGTGACAAAAGTGTATTTGTCACAAATGCTCGTACAGTGAGCCGGGGAGGGCGTAAATCGTGTCAGAGGTGCTTTCGCAGTCCGAGATCGATGCACTCTTCTCGGCCATCAACAGCGGTGAAATCGACGCGGATCAGATTCTCTACGACGACAAAGAAAGACGAGTTCATTCGTATGATTTTCGCCGGGCGATGCGCTTTTCAAAAGATCATCTGCGTGTGTTGCGGCGCATTCACGAACACTTTTCGCGGTTGCTGACCAGCCATTTGTCAGGTCATTTGCGCACGGTCATGCAAGTTCAAGTGGAATCTGTCGATCAAGTGCCTTACGAGGAATTCATTCGCTCTATTCCTGTTTTGACGGTACTTCATCTGATGGAGATGTCTCCGCTTGAAGGTCGTGTGGTGCTTGAGATGAACCCGCAAGTGGTGTTTGCGATGCTCGATAGATTTATGGGTGGGGACAGTGAAGGACCTTATCGCGAACGTGAGTTGACGACGATAGAAATGACCCTTTTGAAGCGGTTGGTGACACCAGTCACTGATTTGCTGGCGGATGCCTGGCGGGATGTTGCCCAATTGCAGCCGGGCGTTGTATCTGTAGAGAGCAATCCGCAATTTTTACAACTGACGACGCCGAATGAAACCGTGCTGGTGATTGCGATGAGCGTGCGGATAGCCCAAACGACAGGGCTCATCAACCTCTGCATCCCGCATACGACCATTGAGCCGCTGATTCCTTTGTTGACGAACCATTATTATATGGATGCGGGCAAGCGAAACCGAACGGAGGACACGATAGAACCCAAGGTACAGTCGCACGTGCTCAAATTGCCGATTGATGTTGCCGTGGAATTGGGTTCAACCGAATTGACCATAGAAGACGTATTGAACTTGGAAGTCGGCGACACCGTCGTACTGAATAAGTCGATACGTGAGCCAGCGCTCGTCTATGTGGATGGAATGCCTTCGTTTTGGGGAAGTGTCGGCAAACGAAAGCGGATGTACGCCATCCAAATTTTGCGTGAATGGGAGGGAGATGAGGACGGTGAATAATCAGATGAAGCTTTCGCAGGCGGAAATTGATGCGCTTTTGCATCAGGGTGCAAATACACCGGCGAAGACATCTACGTTGACGGCCGAGGAAGCAGACATTCTTGGCGAAATTGGGAATATCAACTTTGGATCAGCGGCGACATCGCTCTCGACTTTGTTGCAGCAACGCGTCGACATCACGACGCCGTCGGTCTCTGTCATCCACCCTAGCGAGATCGAACGGGCTTTTAAGCAGCCATTCGTGTTGGTGGCCGTAGAATTTACTGAAGGCTTGCAGGGATCCAATGCCTTGGCGATTGAAGTGGATGATGCCAAAACCATCGCCGATTTGATGCTTGGCGGCGACGGCACCAATATTGACGGTGAGCTGAACGAGTTGCATCTGTCGGCAGTCGGGGAAGCGATGAATCAAATGATGGGTGGCGCCGCCACTTCTATGAGTCAGATGTTTGGTCGGTATATCAATATTTCGCCGCCGAAGGTCAACGTGATCGATTTTTCGTCTGAAGGCCAAAATGCGATTCAGTTTGATGAGCAAATGGTCAATGTGGAGTTTGAACTGCGCGTGGGTTCGTTGATTGACTCGCGCATTATGCAATTATTGCCAATTGGCTTTGCGCGGGAGATGGTGAGCGCGCTTCAGGCAGACGCCACGCAAACGTCCGTTGTGTCATCGACGCCTGAGGGGAATCTCGCAAAGGCGACTCAAGATCAGCCACATGCAGCGCAGCCAATGGCGAGTGGCGGGGCGGCGAATGCTGTTTCAAAGCCGCCGTCAGTCGAGGCGAAACAAGTGCAAATGCCGCAGTTTGTCGATTTTGACGAGCCGGAGAAGAGTTCGACTCACTCACAACAGCACGACTTGTCACTCCTGTTCGACGTCCCGTTAAATGTGACAGTGGAATTGGGGCGTGCGCGCAAAGTGATCAGAGAGATTTTGGAGTTGTCGCCGGGATCCATACTCGAACTGGACAAACTGGCTGGTGAACCAGTGGACATTCTGGTCAACAACAAGCGGATCGCCATTGGTGAAGTGGTCGTCATTGACGAAAATTTTGGCGTGCGTGTCACCGATATTGTGAATCCCGACAGGCGGATTACGAAAGACGCACAGTGATTCATCATCATGAAGGGGTGGTTATTGATGGCTAAGATTTTGGTAGTGGATGATGCAGCATTTATGCGAATGATGATCAAGGATATTCTCAGCAAAAACGGCTTTGAGGTCGTCGGCGAAGCGGCAGACGGCGCGCAAGCGATTGACAAGTACCAGGAATTGAGACCAGACCTTGTGACGATGGATATCACGATGCCAGATGTCGATGGCATTGAGGCCCTCAAGCGAATTCGGGCTTTTGATCCGAATGCGCGCGTCATCGTATGTTCGGCCATGGGTCAACAGACGATGGTCATTGAGGCCATTCAAGCAGGCGCAAAAGATTTTATTGTCAAGCCATTTCAAGCGGATCGCGTGATTGAAGCGGTACAAAAGGCATTGGCGTAAAACGATGAAACGAGTCACTTTTTTCGGTTTTATGGGTGGTGGAGTGGCGCTTACAGCACTTGTGGGATTGCCGTCTGCTGCGGCCGCCAATCAGAATCAGGCGCCACCTGTCCCTTCGGCGACAAGGATGTATATCAATTTAGTGATTGCCTTGGTTGTCGTCATCTTAATGATTGGTTTACTGGTTCGCTTTTTAGCTCGGCGCGCGAATGTGCAGCAGCGTGGAGCAATCCAGGTGATTGCCGCGCGCCAATTGGCGCCCAATCGCTCGGTGCAGGTGGTGGAAATCGGCGGCAAGCGCTATTTGCTCGGTGTCGGCGAAGATGTTCAGCTCTTGGCAGAGGTCACAGATTCATATGCGGTGGTTGACGAGCATGAGAACCGCGCTTCGTTTGGCCAGGCTTTGACAAGCGCGTTGGCAGACTTGCGCCAACAGAACTCTGAAAATGTCTGGGAAGAAGAGGGCGGTGAGACAAAGCGTGGGCAACACGAGTAAACGCAGGTGGATGTGGATTGTCCTTGTCGCATCGCTGGGTGTGTGGATTTTGTCAAGTTGCTTCGCGATGACTTGGGCGGCGACAAATACCACCACCAATCTCGGACTTCCGGGGATAAATCTGGGTAACAGTCCGTCTTCTGTGGCAAATTCAGTAAAAATCATCCTGTTGTTGACCGCTTTGACGTTGGCGCCGGCGATGCTGATTCTGATGACCTGCTTTACGCGGATCATCGTGGTGCTTTCTTTTGTGCGCAACGCGCTGTCACTGCAACAGTCACCGCCAAATCAGGTATTGGTCGGTCTGGCGCTGTTTATCACATTGTTCATCATGCAACCAACGTTGCAGCAGGCGAATCAACAAGCGTTACAGCCGTATTTGCAAGGAAAAATTTCGCAGACAGTAGCTTTTCAGCGCGCAGAGGCGCCGTTCAAAGTATTCATGGCGAAGCAGACCAGGTCGGCTGATTTGGAGCTGTTTCTTCAATATCGTCATGAAAAAGAGCCGAAGGATCCACGCAAGATACCGCTCAGCGCCTTGGTCCCAGCGTATACCATCAGCGAGTTGAAAACGGCGTTTCAAATCGGATTTATGATTTTTCTTCCTTTTCTTGTGATCGATCTCGTTGTGGCTACGACGCTCATGTCCATGGGGATGATGATGTTGCCGCCTGTTGTCATATCGCTTCCATTTAAGATCCTTCTATTTGTAATGGTCAATGGTTGGTATCTGGTCGTACAATCGCTTTTATCAGGCTATAGCACATAGATGGAGTCCTTTGCAGGGAAACCAAAGCGAGGGAGGAAGGAATTATGCCAGATTCGTTTGTCATTGGACTTGGTACGCAAGTCATGTGGTTGATTGTCAAAATCACTGCGCCAATACTCCTCTTAGGACTCGCTGTCGGTTTGTTAGTCAGTATTTTTCAGGCTACGACGCAGATTCAGGAGCAGACGCTCTCGTTTGTGCCCAAAATCATCGCAGTGATTGTCGCGCTGCTTGTCTTTGGGCCGTGGATGCTGACGAATTTGCTTGATTTTACAAGTAACATCATGTCTCATCTGATGAGTTATGTAATGTGAACGGCGTTAATGATATTCTTTTACATTTTAATTTGTTTTTGCTTGTCAGCATGCGTACGCTCGCGTTTGTTTCAGCATCACCGCTCTTATCGCTGAACGTCTGGCCGGTTTGGGCAAAAATCGGATTTGCTTTTGGACTGTCGTACGTGGTTGCGCCGACCATCACGACGACGGTGCCGAGTATGACGACGGATCCCAGCGGCTTTATTGTCGACCTTGTGTTGCAGGTCATGGTGGGACTTGTACTTGGCTTCATTGCGACGATGGTGTTCTCTGTGATATCCGTCGCTGGCCAAATCACCGATTTACAAATCGGCTTTGCAAGCGCGCAGTTGTTGGCGCCAGGTTCAACTGCTGCATTAGGGTTGTTTGGCAATCTCTATAATCTGTTATTCACTTTGTATTTTCTCGGTATGGGCGGACTGGACGGCATGATGCTGGCCATTATGCACAGTTTCACTGTGGTGCCCATTGGCGCATTGCACTTGCCTGCGAATTGGCCTAGTTTTTTGTTGCAACTGATGGGTTTGGTGATGTCCATGGCTGTAGAGTTGGCGGCACCGCTCTTGACGACGTTGTTTCTAAGTGATGTGACATTCGCTTTTTTGTCCCGCGCTGTGCCGCAAATGAACGTCTTTGTCGTCGGTCTGCCAGTCAAGCTGTTTGCCGGATTGGCGATGTTTGCAGTCGTCATGCCTGGTATCGTATATCTCTTTAATCGGATTTTCTTCTTTTTGTTTAACGAGTTGCAATCTGTGTTGCAGCTGATGGGGGGGTAGGTCGCCATGCGTGATGCTTCCAGCACCAACAGCACCATGAAAAAACCGGTCAATCAATGCATCGCGGATGGCGCTGTATCCAAGTGTCGGCTTTGTTTTCGGGGTACATGCATGTCCGAAAAATGGGAGAACCATCAGACGCTTTTTGAGCATGCACCCAAGGAATTGGCACCGCTCAATTTGCAACGTTTTGCCGGAGAGAAGACGGAAAAAGCAACACCAAAAAAGCGGGAAGAGGCGCGCAAAGAGGGGAATGTTGCGCGCAGTTCGGAACTGACTTCGGCTGTGGCGCTGGCTGCCATTCTAGTTGTGCTGCGATTCAGCGGCACCTTGATTTGGAACGGTTGGATGAGTCTGATGCACACCGATTTTACGATGCCCGTACCCAGCGACTGGACGTCGAGCACCGTGACTGAATTGTTTCTCATGCAGGGGATGGAAGCGGTCAAATTGTTGTTTCCCGTCGTGGGTATGGCTTTGGTGACGGGGGGTGCTGTGGCAGTCATTCAGGTTCGGCCGATGTTTGTGTTCAAGCTTCTGGCTCCCAAATTTAGCCGTATCCAGCCTTTGGCTGGCTTTCAACGACTTTTCAGTACACATTCGCTGGTAGAGATGATAAAGTCGATTGTCAAGTTATGTGTGATCGGCGCCATCAGTTACTTTGGGGTGGTGCAGATGATCTCACAAATACGCGGTTTTACCCAAGAGGATGTCAACCAGTTGCCGGGCTTGGTTGGCGGCATGGTGTTTAACTTGGGGATGAAAATCGCTGCGCTGATGGTTGCGCTGGCTTTCTTTGATTTCTTGTTTCAGCGTTTTGAGTATGAAAAGAAACTCAGAATGACCAAGCAGGAAGTCAAGGATGAAATGAAGCAGATGGAAGGAAACCCGGAGATAAAAGGGGCCATCCGAAGGCGCGCGCGGCAGATTGCCTTTCGGCGCATGATGGAGGAAGTGCCAAAAGCGGACGTCATTGTGACCAACCCGACGCACTTTGCCGTCGCCCTGAAATATGATGCGCAAATGATGTCCGCGCCAACTGTGATCGCCAAGGGTGCAGATATGCTCGCGCAGCGGCTCAAGGAACGGGCGGCATCGGCAGGGGTACCGCTGGTTGAGAATCGGCCGCTCGCTCAGACGTTGTACAAGAGTGTGGAGGTTGGTGGAGCTGTACCTGCGGAACTTTATAAGGCCGTCGCGGAAGTGCTGGCATATGTCTACCGCCTGCGCCAGATGTCAAGGAGGTGATGTTCGGTGAAATTGTCAAAGAGAGCCGATTTATTGGTAATCATTTTTGTCCTGTGCGTCATTGTCATGATGGTCATTCCCATTCCAAAGGCGTTGTTGGACGTTTTGCTCATCGTCAATATCTTCGTTTCAATGACCATTTTGGTGGTGGCGATGGGCTCGAAAGAGCCGCTGGATTTTTCCGTTTTTCCATCGATGCTCCTCATTACCACACTGTATCGGCTGGCGCTGAACATTTCGTCGACGCGACTCATCTTGGGCCAGGGGGATGCCGGGCAAGTCATCAATACATTTGGTGAGTTTGTCATCGGTGGCAATGCAGTCGTCGGATTTATTGTCTTTTTGATCATCGTCATTGTGCAGTTCATTGTCATCACGCGCGGCGCAGAGCGTGTTGCCGAAGTGGCGGCCCGTTTTACATTGGACGCGATGCCAGGTAAGCAGATTGCCATTGACGCGGATATGAACGCGGGTCTCATCACTGAAGAGCAAGCGCGTTTGCGACGGCGCAACATCGAGCGGGAGGCGGATTTCTACGGCGCCATGGACGGCGCGTCCAAGTTTGTCAAAGGGGACGCCATTGCGTCGATGCTTATTGTCGCCATCAACGTGGTGGCTGGTTTCATCATTGGTGTCGCCATACAGCATACACCGTTTCAGCAGGCAATACATACATACACGCTGCTTTCGGTGGGCGATGGTTTGGTCAGTCAGATACCTGCGCTCTTGTTGTCAACGGCAACAGGTTTGATGGTATCGCGAGCAGCTTCCGATGCCAACTTGGGTACAGACGTGATCACACAAGTCTTCGGCTACACGCGTGCGCTTTACGTCGTTTCGGCCATCATTTTTCTGTTAGGGCTATTTACGCCCATCGGCATCCTCCCCGTGTTGCCTGTGGCGGCGACTGCTGCGATTGGCGGCTGGCGGATGCAAGTGATGAAGAAAAAGACAGCGGTGAAGGAGATTGAACAGTCAGCGCGCACGAAGCAGGCGGAGACGAAAAAACCGGAAAACGTGTACACGCTCTTGACGGTTGAGCCCATTGAGTTCGAGTTTGGCTATGGCATAATCCCATTGGTGGACAGCAAGCAAGGCGGCGATTTGCTTGAGCGGGTGGTGATGATTCGTCGGCAATTGGCGATTGAGCTTGGCGTTGTTATCCCAATGGTGCGAATGCGCGACAATATTCAACTCAAACCGACACAATATGCCATCAAGCTGAAAGGGGTTCAGGTGGCGGAAGGCGAAATTGTCATGGGTCATTGGCTCGCGTTGAGCCCAGGTGTCGAAAATCCTGCTGTGCAAGGGGTGCCGGGCAAGGACCCTGCTTTTGGTCTCCCTGCTGTGTGGGTGACAGGACAAATGCGTGTGGTCGCAGAGGCAAATGGTTACACTGTGGTGGATCCGCCGTCTGTTGTCGCCACGCATTTAACCGAAGTATTGCGCCGTTATGCGCATGAACTGTTGGGACGCCAAGAGACGAAGGCGCTTTTGGAACATGTAAAGGCAAGTCATAGTGCGGTTGTTGATGATGTCTACCCGAATACACTGTCATTGGGACAAATTCAGAATGTGTTAAGCAACTTATTGCAAGAAAAAATCTCAATACGAGATATGGTGACCATCCTTGAAACGTTGGCCGATGCAGCTCGTCAAACACAAGATGCGGATGCGCTGACCGAGCAGGTGCGCCAAGCGTTGGCGCGGCAGATCTGCAATCAATTTGCGGTGCCGAATGAACCGCTGTCCGTCATCACGCTTTCGCAGGCGGTCGAGGAAAAGGTTCAGCAGTCGCTTGTGAATCACAGTGGATCGACCTTGATTGGCATGGATCCAAAAGTGTCACAGACCATTATTCGCCGTCTGCAAGAAGAAGCAGAAAAGCTGCAGGCATTGGGAAAAACACCAGTGCTTTTGATTCATCCGCAACTGCGCTTGGCAGTGCGTCGATGGACAGCGCGTTATTTGCCGGATTTGTTCGTGCTGTCTTATAACGAGTTGGATCCAACCGTTGAAATTCAGAGTGGAGGTGTGGTGAACCTCTGATGATTGTGCGACGCTATGTTGTCAATGACATGCCAGAGGCTGTGTTGTCAATTCGAAGGGATCTGGGGAACGATGCGGTGATTTTAAGCACAAAGAAGATCAAGGTAAAAAAGTGGTTAGGGCTGCGGTGGCAGACCAAACTTGAAGTCACCGCGGCTGTGGGGGCGGACATTCCCATGTACCAACCAAATGTCTCTGGAACGCAAACACGCCGCCCTAACCGAACTGCTGAACCAGAAAAGACAGATGCGGTTGTCGGGGAAAATGAGCGTTCCGATGTGCAAAAAACTGTTTCTTCTCTGTTCGAAGCCCATCAAACGCCACGAGCGCCACAATCGACGAACGCCGATGATGCTATGAAACAGGTGCTGGCGGAATTGACGTCGTTAAAAACAATGATGACAAACAATCATCAGATTCAAAGTGAGCCATTATCTGCCCGCACGGCTTGCGCAGAATGGCTGCGCGAGCAAGGTCTCAGAGAAGTGCAGATTGACGCGTGGATGGATACGGCGGCTATGCGGGTTTCTGCTGGGGCAGACATAGAGATGTGGCGTCAGGCTGTTTGTGAGGTGGGACTCGAACGCTTGGCGCAGTTTGCTGAGCCGAGTCCAATCAACACAAAAAGCCGGATTGTGACTTTTATTGGGCCGACGGGTGTCGGCAAGACGACATCGATTGCTAAAATTGCTTCACTGCACGTACTTGCAGGCAAACGCCGCATCGGTTTGCTGACAACCGATACATTCCGCATCGCGGCGGTCCAACAACTGCAGATCTATGCGGATATTCTCAGTGTGCCGATGGTGGTAGCGGAGGACAACGCGTCAATTGGAGATAGCTTAGCGTCTTTGCGCGATTGCGATTTAATCCTCGTCGACACAGCTGGCCGCAATTTCCGCGAGGAGAAAACCGTCGCTGACACAAAGGAACTACTGACATTGCTACAACCAGATGAAACGATACTGGTGCTTGCGCTGACGGCAAAAGCGCAGGATGTGGACAGGCTCGTCGGCGTGTGTGAACCGCTTGCCGTCGATAAGCTGTTATTCACGAAAATGGACGAAACGGACACACTTGGCACGATACCGAGCATTGTCGAGAAATACCATTTGCCGATGTCCTATATCACGACGGGACAGAATGTGCCTCATGACATTGATATTTTTTCCATGCAAGATTTGTTTGCTCGCTTGTGCCAGGAGGATGACCACACATGAGATATACATTGCTTGAAGAGGATTGGTCTGATGGAGCACGTGTCTGACGGCCGCGTCCACGCCCTGGTGATGATTGGCAGTTCAACGGGCGGTCCAAGCGCTTTGACTGATTTGTTGCGTTCATTCGATCCCGTTCCAGGTGTCGCTTGTTGTGTGGTGCAGCACATGCCGCGTGGGTTTACCGCCAATTTGGCGCGACGGCTCAACGACTGTTCCCGCTGGCAGGTCGTTGAAGCCCAAGATGGTGTACAAGTTCGCGCGGGGGTGGTCTACGTGGCGCCTGCTGGAAGGCAGATGCGATTGGGTAAACAAAACGAAATCTTGGCACTCTATGTGCAAAAAGGGGAGCCTGTATCTGGTCATCAGCCATCTGTCGATGTGCTGTTTCACTCAGCGGCCATGAGCCCATTTCGCGATTTGACATTGATTGGGGTGTTGATGACCGGGATGGGGCGCGATGGCGCACAGGGGCTGTTGGCACTGCGCGCCTTCGGCGGGCTGACCATCGCCGAATCAGAGGCGACAGCCGTGATTTACGGGATGCCGAAGGCCGCGATTGAGGCGGGTGCAGCAATGGAGGTGCTTCCTCGGCAGGAGATTGCATCGCTTTTAGAAACGCATTTGCGAACTTGTCGCGAGACGAGGACAAGGGGATGAGTTTGTGGATACAGCACAGTATCTAGATGCCTTTATATCGGAGACAGAGGACAATTTGACCGCGCTCAATCAGCTGTGTTTGACGCTGGAACGGCAAGGCGCGGAAGATGAGACCCTGGCAGCCATGTTCAGGGCGGCGCACACGCTCAAAGGCATGAGCGCAACTATGGGTTTTGCTCAGATGGCAGAACTGACACATCACATGGAGGATGCGCTCAGTTACATACAGCAACACAGAGAAGCATTTCAGGATAACGTGATCGACGTGCTGTTTCAGGCGTTAGACGCCTTGGCGAATCACTTGGAATCCATTCGCGCGAATCAGACTGACGCGGACATGGACGACGCTGAGATCACAAACGCCCTGGCCGAAATTGCCGAGGCGCCGCGGGGAAAACCTGCGCGTACGACGGATGAGCGGTCGCTTGCACCAGAAGTGTTGCAAGCGTTGAAAAACATTGACGCGACTGGAGAAGCAGTTGTTGGGGTACTGGAGGTGCTGCTCTCGCCGTCATGTGCGATGAAGGGTGTGCGTATGGTCATGGTCATGCGGGCCATCGAGAACTTAGGCGACTGCATTGGAGCAACTCCAGATGCGCAGCAGTTGGAAGAAGGGGATTTTGACGGTCCAGTTCTGCTCGCGATTGTATTGCAGCAGGGCAGTTTCGCGGAGCTGGAAGAGACCATTGCCAATATCAGTGAAGTGGAAGCGGTCCGTGCTGTCCCCTGGCCAACGCAGGCGCAGGCGAGCCAAGCACCGTCAGATGATGCAAGTCATGAACACAAGGCTTCGTCGAAGGCATCCGCCCGTGTTGCAAGTGGATCGCAAAATGAGCAGCGGGAGCAGACGTTGCGCGTGCCAGTCAGCCGGATCGACGAATTTATGAACGTGTTGAGCGAATTGGTGATTGCCAAGACGCGTTTGGAACTGGCCGCGCATCAAGCGGAAGATCCAATGTTGTTGCAAGTCAGTGAGCAAATTGCACGTTTGTCCGATGCGCTGCAAACCGGCGTCATGCAGATGCGGATGATGCCGGTCGAAGCGTTGTTTCAGCGCTTTCCCCGGATGATGCGCGATTTGCAAAAGACGCTGGACCGCGAGTTTGACTTTGAGATGACCGGGTTGCGCACGGAAATGGATCGCACCGTTATGGACGAGATGGGCGAGGCGCTTGTGCATCTGTTGCGCAATGCGGCGGACCATGGATTGGAATCACCTGCAGCGAGAGCGCAGGCGGGCAAGGCGCGCCGCGGCACCATCCGCCTTTCGGCATATGCTTCCGGCAGTCACGTTTACTTGGAAGTGTCAGACGATGGGCGAGGCGTCGACCGAGAAAAAGTGCTGAAGAAGGCAATGGATAAGGGACTTGTATCGCCGGACATGGCCAGTGCGATGACAGATGCCCAGATCTATGACTTGTTATTTGCCTCCGGCTTCAGCACAGCTGTGGAGGTGTCGGACATCTCCGGGCGGGGTGTCGGATTGGATGCGGTTCGCGGCAAAGTGGAATCACTCGGCGGGCGTATTCGCATTGAGTCGCAAAGTGGTCAGGGCAGTTCCTTTTTGATCGCGTTGCCGCTCACATTGACGATATTGCAGGCGATGTTGGTACAGGTAAACGCGGATGTGTTTGCGCTGCCCACCAGCAGCATTGAAGAAGTGACGCGCCTATCTGGCGCAGATGTCGATTTTGTGCACGAACAGCCAGTTATCTCATATCGCAATCATATTGTGCCGGTGATTGACTTGGGGCAATATTTTTTTGGGACGCGCTGTCAGCAAGGTGAGGAGTTCAACGTTGTGATCTGTCGCGAGGGCAAACGATACCTCGCGTTGGTCGTCGATGATGTGATAGATGAACTAGAAATTGTCAACAAGCCGCTCGGCAAATATCTTGCGTCCGTCAAATTGTTTTCCGGAGCCACGATTCTGGGAGATGGACATGTTGCGCTCATCGTCAATGTTCATCATTTTTTTCAATATCGCGCCTGACGCGCCTTAAGGAGGATCTAAAATGGCAGAGATGCAGTTTGTAGTCATGACCATTGGACAACAACAATATGGTGCGAATGTACTGCAAGTGAAATCCGTCGAGCGCATGCTCGATATTTCCCCTGTGCCAAGAACGTTGAACTACATCAAAGGTGTGGCAAATCTCCGTGGAACCATCACCCCGGTCATCGATTTGCGGGAAAGAGTTGGCGTCAAGGCGAATACCCACATCAAGACTGAGGATGAGGACAACGGACGCATTGTCGTCGTTGAGGTTGGCGAGATGAACGTCGGGCTGATTGTCGATGCTGTGGATGATGTGGTGAGCATTGAGCAAACTGCGGTAGAGCCAGCGCCGACGGTGGTCGGCGGCATGCAGGCGGTGTATTTGCAAGGGGTCGTGCAGTTGGAGCAGCAGTTGCTTGTGCTTTTGAATTTGGAGAAAATCTTATCGGATGTAGAAGTTGAGCAATTGCAGGAAGTGGAGAAAAGCGTACACGGATGAGTGAACTACAGGGTGTGAAACAAGCGATGAGGACGGCCAATACTACGTATCTGCTCTGTTATTTTCGCAAACTTTGTTTGAGGCGTACCTGAAATGTTGGAAAAGAATCAGCAACTGCGCATCGGAATTGCGGAAGGCGGCGTCATTCAAGGGGAAGGACGCATCTTTACACGTGGATTGGGTTCTTGTGTCGGCCTGGTGCTATACGATGCTTGTACTCACATCGCGGGGATGGTTCACATTATGTTGCCGTACAGCCCCGAAAAAGCGCCGCTGGCACCGCAAAAGTATGCAGACACAGGCATCTCCTGGCTTTTTGAAACGTTGGTCGATCTCGGCGTCAACCTTGCTTGTCTAAAGGCAAAATATGCGGGGGGTGCACAGATGTTTCGCCATTTGACGACGGAAGCTTTGCGCATTGGCGAGCGCAACATCGCGGCGATCGAAGAGATGCTTGACGCGCTTGAGATTCCCGTCATCTCAACAGATACAGGCGGCAATTACGGGCGGAGCGTATGGTTTGAAATGCCCTCGTGTCGTCTGGTGATTCGCACGGCCACCGGCGAGTTGCGCCAAATCTGATGTGGAGATATCTGTGCTGGCTGCTTTGGAATCTATAGAACAGGGATTGTTTAAATGGAAACTTTGATTTTGGCCATTGTGTGTATCGTATTGATGTTTATTCTTTACGTCGTCACTGGTGGTTGGAAGAAGTATGGCGGATTATTTGGGATATGGAAATGGATTCGCGCGAGCATCAAATCTTCAGCGCCACCCTCTTCTTTGATCGCGCCGCAAAAGGAAATCGGGCGTGAAGATGCGCAAGCAGATGAGGCTGTGCGCGTCTTGCGCGAAATTTATGTGGAGTTTGACAACCGGCAGTCGCGCCTGGAAAGACAGCTGACCCTGCTCACGGAGAACCAAGCGCGCTTGCAAGCGCAGGTGGAAGCGCTCTTGGCGCAGCAGTCGCAAATCCAAACTGGACCTAAAATTGCATCTCACACGGTAGAGCGTGACACTTTGCAATCTGTCACTGAACCGTCCGCTGCACCAGCGGATTCATTTCCGACCGGAACTCAGATGGCGGCATTGGAAACTGTAGATGGGTGGGCAAAGCAACAGCCGGAGCAGACGGGGCGCGGCGAACGGGTAAAGCGCAGCGATGTCGCTGTGGAGCCACAACAGCCCGCCGCAAATGAGGATACGTATTTTGCGATTCTCGACTTATTGGCGGCTGGACGCACACTGGCTCAAATTGCAGCTGAACTACATGTCCCTGAAGCGCACGTCGCATATGTCCAGCAAATCATGGCTGAACCGACACGAGAGTAAAAACGTCGAATCCGTGACGTTTATTGCCTCTTGGCTGGTGGGTATGCTATATTAATCAGCAGTGCAATGGCTCACGCACGTGAAAAATCACACGGACAAGGACGCAGACCAGGTGCTCCAGCATTGGAGTTGGTTACGCGAATGACTTGTTCGGCGGCCAAACCTAAAGGAGGATATTTCTGTGGCAATTATCTCAATGAAGCAGTTGCTGGAAGCAGGTGTTCACTTTGGACACCAAACGCGTCGCTGGAATCCAAAAATGGCGCGCTACATTTTTACGGAACGAAATGGTATCTACATTATCGATTTGCAAAAGACGGTGCGCAAAGTTGAAGAAGCGTACAACTTTGTTCGCGAGTTGGCTGCAAACGGTGAGACCATCTTGTTTGTAGGCACGAAAAAACAAGCGCAAGAAGCGGTTCGCGAAGAGGCCGAACGTTCGAACATGTTCTTCGTCAACCAACGTTGGCTCGGCGGTACGCTGACCAACTTCAATACAATTCAAAAGCGGATTCGCCGCTTGCAGTCGCTGGAGAAAATGCAAGAGGATGGCACATTTGATGTGCTGCCGAAGAAGGAAGTCATCCTGCTCAAGAAAGAAATGGAACGCCTGGAGAAATTCTTGGGCGGCATCAAAGGTATGAACAAAATGCCGGGCGCGATGTTTGTCATCGACCCACGCAAAGAGCGCATCGCAGTGGCTGAAGCTCGCAAATTGGGCATTCCCATCGTGGCGATTGTCGACACCAACTGTGATCCCGACGAGATCGACTATGTAATTCCGGGTAATGACGACGCCATTCGTGCAGTGCGTTTGCTGACTGGCAAAATGGCAGAGGCCGTTTTGGAAGGTACGCAAGGGGAAGAGACAACTGCGTGATGTATGACGGGGGGTGGCGGGTGCGTAAGCTCTCGTCACCTTTTTTGTGCGATTTTTCGTTTCACAGTTCTGTATTCACAAAGTGATGTACATACCTTGAGGAGGTTTCTATCATGGCAGAAGTAACAGCAGCATTGGTAAAAGAACTGCGTGAAAAAACGGGCGCAGGGATGATGGATTGCAAAAAGGCATTGACCGAGGCTGAAGGCGATATCGAACGCGCAATGGAAGTGTTGCGGGAAAAAGGGTTGGCTTCGGCTGCGAAAAAAGCAGGTCGTGTGGCTGCAGAAGGCCTGGTTGAATCGTACATCCACGCAGGTGGCCGCATTGGCGTCTTGGTGGAAATCAACTGTGAAACTGACTTCGTGGCAAAGAACGAAGATTTCCGCGCGTTCGTGAAAGACGTTGCCATGCACATTGCGGCGTCCAATCCACAGTTTGTCCGCCGCGAGGAAGTTTCCGAAGAGGTCATTGCAAAGGAACGCGAAATTCTCCGCGCTCAAACTTTGAACGAAGGCAAACCAGAGAAGATTGTCGACAAAATTGTCGATGGCCGCATTGATAAATACTACAAAGAAAACTGTTTGTTGGAACAAAGTTTTGTCAAAGACCCGGACAAGACTGTCGAGACCTTGTTGCGTGAAAAGATCGCAACCATCGGCGAGAATATCTCCATTCGCCGTTTTGCGCGATTTGTCGTCGGCGAAGGGATTGAAAAGGAAGAATCAAACTTCGTAGACGAAGTCATGGCTCAAGTTCGCGGCTAATCGCATAGTGGCGCAAAGAGGGAACACAGATTGTGTTCCCTCGTGTGGCGTAAATAGCGGGATTAGAACCAGATTCACTGCCTTGGGGGCTTGTGAAAAACCTCTAGTTGCTCGAAACGAATGGGTTTTCACATGGTCCCTAGTGCCCTATGACAGTTGTGAACTGGACACAGAATCTCGACGAGACGGAGGGACTGCCTTGACGGCACCGAAATATCGCCGGGTGATTTTGAAACTCAGTGGCGAAGCGCTTGCAGGTAACAAAGGATATGGAATTGAGCCCATCACCATCGAGGGGATTGCACGCGAAGTAAAAGAGGTAGCAGACCTCGGCGTGCAAGTTGCGGTTGTCGTAGGAGCGGGGAACATCTGGCGGGGCATTTCCGGCAGTGCGCGCGGCATGGACCGTGCCACAGCAGATTACATGGGGATGTTGGCCACTGTTTTAAATGCGCTCGCGCTCCAGGATGCACTGGAACAGATGGAAGTGGACACACGCGTCCAAACGTCCTTGGAAATGTCGCAAGTGGCAGAGCCATACATCCGTCGGCGGGCGATTCGCCATCTTGAAAAAGGTCGTGTTGTCATTTTTGCTGGTGGCACCGGGAATCCTTATTTTTCGACCGACACGACAGCGGCGCTGCGCGCGGCAGAGATCGAGGCCGAAGTGATTCTGATGGCGAAAAATGGCGTGGATGGTGTCTATACTGCAGATCCGCACAAGGATCCAGAGGCCATCAAATACGATGAGCTTGACTTCATGGAAGTCTTGAACCGCGGGCTCGGCGTGATGGATTCGACTGCGACGTCCTTGTGTATGGATAACAGTATACCGTTGTTGGTTTTTGCATTGAATGAAAAAGGGAACATTCGTCGGGCAATTTTGGGCGAGCAGATTGGCACAATTGTCAGAAAGGGTGTTAAAGATGAGTGAACAGGTCATTCAAAATGTAAAAGAACGGATGGACAAAGCGCTACAAAATCTGAGCCGTGAGTTGGCGACCGTTCGCGCTGGAAGGGCACAGCCAGCGATGCTCGACAAAGTGACCGTGGAATATTACGGTTCTCCTATGCCAATCAACCAGGTTGCAGGTATCACGACGCCAGAGCCGCGCTTGTTGGTCATCTCTCCTTGGGAAAAGAGCATGTTGTCGGAAATTGAAAAGGCCATCCAAAAATCTGACCTTGGCCTCAATCCGGCCAATGATGGCTCCGTCATTCGCTTGTCGATCCCGGTGTTGACGGAAGAACGGCGTCAGGAATTGGTCAAACAGGTGCGTAAAATGGCAGAAGAGGCGCGGGTGGCCATTCGCAATATCCGCCGCGATGGCAACGATGAATTGAAAAAAGCTGAGAAAAACGGCGACGTTTCAGAAGATGAAATCCGGCGTGAGATGGATAAAATTCAACAGGTTACAGATAAATCCATTGCTCAGGTTGACAAATTGTTGGAAGATAAGGAGAAGGACGTTACGCAAGTTTGAGTTTATGCGTTTCGCAAAGAAGGAGGATGCTGGGCTTGTTTAAAGGGTTTGGACGTGGACAAAGAGCCAGTGCACCGACGGTCGAGCATCCGCCACTTCAGGTCAAGCCGCGTCACATCGGCATCATCATGGATGGGAACGGTCGTTGGGCCCGTAAGCGCGCTTTGCCGCGAATGGCGGGGCATCACGCGGGTATGATTTCGATGCGGGAGACCATTCGCGCATGTGACGACTTTGGCATTGAATGTGTTACCCTATATGCTTTCTCCACAGAAAACTGGAAGCGTCCTGTGTCAGAGGTAGAGTATCTCATGCGCTTGCCGGAGCAGTTCTTTCGTTCGGAAATTGATGAACTGGTCAGCCGTGGCGTGCGTGTGCGGTTCATGGGGGATACGTCTCGCTTACCGCCCTATACACAGGAGACGGTGCGCAATTCCTTGGAGAGAACTGCACAAAATACAGGTATGACAGTCAATTTTGCCTTGAATTACGGCGGTCGGTCGGAATTGATGCATGCGATGAGTCAATTTGCGCAAGAGGTCGCGGCTGGGCGCACTTGTGCAGATGAGCTGACAGAGGAACGATTTGAATCGTATTTGGATACAGCAGGGCTGCCGCCATTGGATTTTGTCATTCGCACGAGTGGTGAAATCAGACTCAGCAATTTTTTGATATGGCAATCCGCTTATGCTGAACTCTGGTTTACGGATACACTGTGGCCAGATTTCAGCAAAGAAGAATTATATCAGGCCATTCTAGAGTTCGGTCGCCGCAAGCGTCGATTCGGAGATGTAGAGTAGGTGTCGCGATGCTTAAGCAGCGCGTGATCACAGCCGCCGTCGCCATTTTGGTCGTGCTCGGCGTGTTGTTGTTCGGCAATGCAATTGCTTGGAAATGGGTCGTATGGGTATGCACGAGCGCAGGTTATATCGAATTTGCGACAATGCACCGCTTGCGTTGGTACAGCCCGCTGACCCTGTATGGGATTCTACTTGTCACCTTGTGCGAGTGGTTCCCTCATTTTTTTTATCACCCGTTCGCTCTGTTTCTTGTGATTGCCATTGCCCTTTCCATTGCGGTAATCAGCTTGAATCGAGTGGATGTCCAAACGAGCGCTCTGCAAACCATCGGCGCGCTTTACATTGCCGCAGGCGGATTTGCGCTCGCTCAACTTCGTGCACTGCCGCACGGATGGTTTTGGATATGGTTTTTGATGATTGCGATTTGGATGAGCGATACGTCCGCGTACTTTGTTGGCCGCTTTGTCAAAGGGCCCAAATTATTGCCTGAAATCAGTCCCAAGAAAACAATCAGCGGCGCGGTTGGCGGCATCGTCGGCGCTGCGATTGGCGCGGTGATCTTCGGGTTGATCGCTCAACCGGCCTTGGATTGGTGGACGTGTGCACTCACAGGGGCAGTGATTTCGTTGGCAGGGCAGTTGGGCGATTTGATTGAAAGCGCCTATAAGCGATCCGCTGGTGTCAAAGATTCTGGGAAAATGCTCCCTGGACATGGGGGCATGTTGGATAGGGTGGACAGTCTCTTGTTTGCGGCGCCATTTGCACTGTGGATTGTGCTGCACGGTTTGGGGACTTGGTTTCGATAAAATGAGTTGACCGCCATGTGTGATGTGTTCCGTACCAGCAGAATCGTGAAACGACCAGTCAATCGAGGCATCACGGATAGCGCAGCTAGGGTATCGACTTTATGTTCAATAAGGGAGAAAACACAGCATGCAAACAGTCGCCATTTTAGGGTCAACAGGCGCCATTGGCACACGCGCCCTTGAAGTGGTTGAGGCGCTTGCGGGACAAGTGAAAGTTACTGTTTTAGCGGCAGGGGAGAACACGGAACTGCTCGCTAGGCAGATTTTTCAATTTCAGCCGAGACTCGTGAGTGTCGGCACAGAGGCTGCGGTCAAGGATTTGACTGCGCGGTTAGGTGCGAACGCCCCAGAGATTGTGGTGGGGGATGAAGGGCTCATCGAGGCCGCTACATATCCGACAGACATCGTCCTCAACGCGGTAATGGGTGCGCGCGGGATTCAGCCTGCGCTTGCGGCAGTGAGGCGCGGTGCGCGTCTCGCCTTGGCGAACAAGGAGTGCCTTGTCGCAGCTGGTTCGTTCATCATGGCAGAAGCGCGGCAACATGGGGCGTTGATTGTGCCAGTGGACAGCGAGCACTGCGCGCTCTTTCAATCCATGCTTGCAGGACAGCAGCGCGAGGTCGAACGCTGGATCATCACCGCTTCAGGCGGGCCGTTTCGCACATGGGAGACAGGGCGTCTCGCGACAGCGACGATTGCGGATGCGCTCAACCATCCGAATTGGAACATGGGCAAAAAAATTACGGTGGACAGCGCGACACTGATGAACAAAGGATTAGAAGTGATTGAAGCGCATCATTTGTTTGCGGCGCCATATGATAAGATTGAAGTGCTCGTACATCCACAGAGCATCGTGCATTCGATGGTAGAGTACATCGACGGTTCTGTGATGGCGCAACTTGCTACGCATGACATGCGCTTGCCAATTCAGTATGCGCTGACCTACCCAAATCGTCTTAAGCTTTCCTGGCCACGCCTGAATTTCGCAAATTATGGGCAACTTACTTTTGAACAGCCCGACACAAACAAATTTCCTGCGCTCGATTTGGCGATATCGGCAGGCAAAGCAGGGGGTTATGCGCCGTGTATTTTGAACGCGGCGAATGAAGTTGCCGTTTCAGCCTTTTTAGCCGGGGAAATCACGTTTGTGCGAATTGCGCAAGTTGTGGAGGAGACATTGGCTTATGAATCGGGCGGAGCGCCAAGTTCCGTCGACGATGTCGTAGCGATGGATCGGCAAGCGCGTGAGCGGGCACGAGTCATCTTAATGAAGGGCGGATGAACGGTTGCCTATTGCGAATGATTTGTTGTTTTACGTAAAAGCAGCGATTGCGATTGTGCTTGTATTTGGCGTTTGTATTGCATTGCACGAGTTTGGCCATTTCTATGTCGCAAAACGCGCTGGTGTCGCAGTTCCCGTCTTTTCAATCGGGTTTGGTCCGAAACTTGTCAAGTGGCGTCGCGGTGGAACGGAATATTCCATCCGCTTGTTGCCGCTCGGCGGGTTTGTGCAGATGGCGGGGGAAGCGCCGCAAGAGTCGTGGTTTCCTTTGGGACAAAAAATTGCTTACGAATTGAACGAGTCAGTGGAAATTGTCAAACTGGGAGATCCAAAAGATCTGAAACATGGCTATGTCGGTGTGCTTCGCCGCGCGGATTTGACAGACCGGATGGAGATGGCCATCGAGACAGCCGAAGGGCTGCGCACGTTTCAGGTCAAGCCGTATGCTCAGGTGATGATGAATGCGCGCTCGTCGATGCCCTTGGTGGAAAAGCATGAGCAGGTATTGGGGAAACCGCTGTGGAAACGAGCAGCCATCATCTTGGCTGGGCCAGTGATGAATTTCTTGTTGGCTGCCTTTTTGTTCGCGCTTGTCAACGCCCATTTTGGTGTGGCGACGACGGTCATTGGCCAGATCGAAAAAGGATCTCCGGCGCAAGCTGCCGGTCTTCAAGCTGGAGATCAGATTTTGGCTGTCAATGGCCAACGCATACACGGCTGGAATGACCTGTTGATCTCTGTTCAAGGGGACAAGCCAACGCAAGGGGCTTCGAAACCAAATCCGCTTCAACTGCTCGTCGAGCGTGACGGATCGAACCAGACGTTGACGGTGCAGCCGAAACTGCAAAAAGGCGTGCCGATGCTGGGGATTGACACGGCTTTGAGCCATAATCCGATTCGTGCGACGGGATCTGCGTTTACCATGCTGTACCACGACTCTGCGCTGACTTTGCAGGGGTATAAACAACTGGTCGCGCAGCATCAGTTTCAAGATTTGTCCGGTCCAGTCGGCATTGCGGACGTCATCACCCAGCAGGTTCATTACGGGATATGGAACGTGGTGATGATTGCAGGCGTCATCAGTGTCAATCTCGGATTGTTCAACTTGATTCCAATCCCGGCGCTGGATGGCGGGCGCTTGTTGTTTATGATCATCGAATTGGTGCGTGGGCGCAAAGTGGACCCGCAACGGGAAGGGTTTGTCCATTTTGTCGGTTTTGCAGTCTTGATGCTGTTTGCAGTGGTCATCACTTACCGGGATGTCACACATTTGTTCTAGCGTCACTTGCGGGGTGAGCACGATGCGATTTGCCATCCCGCACTGAACTTGGATTTTGATGGAGGGTTCCCATGAGTACAGCCGAAGCCTTCGTTATGGGTCAGATACAATCATTGGATGGGCGCACTGCTGCACGTGTGCGGGCCGCCCGTGTGCACATCGCTCGACAGCATATCACGGTTCAACTGGAGCCGTGGCTGTCGGGCGATTTTGTCGACGCCGACGAACGCCAAATGGTGCAAGCATGCACTGATTTCTATCGTGCATATCAGCAAATTAAGGCCCAATACGAGGCGAATTTGGCAGATGTTTGCACATGTTCGTTTGAATCTTCGCCTTGCGATTTGTCTAGCGAACAGGTGCGGCAAGCGTGTTTACAGACTTTGATTGAAGGCTATGCCGATGCCGAGCCGATTGCCGGGAGCTGGCTACGGCAAGCGACATTCGAGACAACTTACGATGATGAATGGCGTATCGTCTTTACGCTTGCTTCCCAAGCCATGGTGGACAAGCTTGCGCAAAAAAAGGCGCAAGCCTGGTTTAGGCAAGAGGCCGATACGGTATTTGGCCGTCCACTGCTGGTCGAATTGACGGTGGCCGCAGATGCGGAAAACCAGATGGAGCAGTTGCGCGCTCAGCTGCATGCGAAAGAAGAGGAGCACGTCCAACAGATTCTCGATGAGGAGCGTCAACGCCGTGAAACGCAGGTGAAAGAGACGGCGGTAAGCGGCAAGGATGGAAAAGATAAAGTGCTGCCGCTTACGCTGGGACAGATGTATCCTGAACCTGCGCCGATGCCGATTCGCGAAATTGTGGATGAAATGCGGCGCGCTTGCATCATCGGTCGCGTGTTTCGCCATGAACAGCGCACGCTGCCGAGTGGGAGAACGCTCATTCAGTTCAATCTGACCGATGACTCCGATTCTATTTCAGCCAAGTTGTTTGTGCAGCAGGAAAAAGACCTGGAGGCGCTTGCTACGCTGACGGACGATGTCTGGGTGCGCGTGCAAGGGCAGGTGCAGTTTGACACGTATGCCAAGGAAATTGTGTTCATGGTGCAGGGCATGCGCCCAGAAGCGGTGGCGGTACGCACTGATACGGCGACAGAGAAACGCGTGGAATTACACGCGCATACGGTCATGTCGTCACAGGATGGGGTGGTCAGCGCCAAGGCGCTCGTCGCACGCGCTGCGGCGTGGGGGCATCCGGCCATCGCCATCACGGATCACGGCGGCGTGCAGTCGTTTCCCGAGGCGTATGCGACGGCGAAAAAGAATGATATTCACTTGCTTTTAGGGGTTGAGGCGTATGTCGTCGATGACGGCAGCCCAATCGTCTATCGTGAACGAAACCAACCACTTGAAGAAGACACGACGTATGTCGTATTTGATACTGAAACCACCGGTTTGAATGCGCGGGAGGATACGCTCATCGAGATCGGCGCGGTGAAAGTGCGTGGTGGGGAGATCATAGATACGTTTGCGACTTTGATCAATCCACAGCGCCGTATTTCCGCAAAGATCACGGAAATCACCGGCATTACGGACGAAATGGTCGCTGGGCAGCCATTGATGGAGGATGTGCTGCCAAAATTCAAGGCGTTTGTCGATGGGGCCATCATGGTCGCGCACAACGCGGAATTTGACGTAGGCTTCCTCAGTCAATGCAGCGAGCGGGTTGGCCTCCCTGCCTGGACGGAGCCGGTGATTGACACGCTGGCGCTCGCGCGTGCGCTGTATCCTGGCGAGAAAAATTATCGCTTAAAAACGCTGACAAAAAAGTTTGACGTGGAACTGGTCAACCATCACCGGGCGCTTGCTGATACAGAGGCAACTGCAAAAGTGATGCTCAAAATGTTGGAAACTTGTCGATCCCATGAATTGACCAAGCTGGAGGACTTGAACCAGTTGCAGGGTCAAGTGGACATCGGGCGCATCCGCCCCTTTCATGCCACCATCCTGGTGCGCAACCAAGAGGGCTTGAAGAATTTGTACAAGTTGGTTTCATTGGCGCACACGGAGTATCTCTTTCGCGTGCCGCGCATTCCCAAGAGCGTGCTGAACCAGCATCGGGAAGGGCTGCTCATCGGCACAGCATGCCATCAAGGTGAGCTCATCGAAGCCTTTTTAAGAGGGAAATCGGAAGAGGAAATTGAGAGCGTCTGCGAATTTTACGATTATCTCGAAATTCAACCGCCGAGTCACTACGAACCGCTGATTCGCGATGAGATCATTCCTTCGCTGGAGCATGTGCGGGATACGTTGCGCCAAATCGTCGCCATGGGCAAGCGCATGGATAAACCGGTGGTCGCGACGGGGGATGTCCATTATCTCGAAGAGAATCACAAGATCTACCGCGAGATTTTCCTCAAGTCGCAAAAACTGGACACGCATCAACCGCCGCTGTATTTCCGCACGACGGATGAGATGCTGGCGGAATTCGCGTTTCTCGGCGAGGACAGAGTGGCCGTGGTCGTGAACAATGCTCAGCAGATTGCGTCGATGTGCGGGGATGTCAAGCCGATTCCCGACGAGTTGTTTACGCCAGTCATTGAAGGCGCCGAGGATGAAATTCGTTCGATGTCCTACGCGAAGGCCACGTCCATTTATGGCAGTCCGTTGCCGGACATTGTGGAGAAACGCTTGGAAAAAGAGTTGAACTCGATCATTTCTAATGGATTCTCGGTTATCTATCTGATTGCGCACAAACTGGTGACCAAATCCTTGATGGACGGTTATCTGGTCGGTAGCCGTGGATCAGTCGGATCTTCGTTGGTCGCGACGATGACGGACATCACCGAGGTCAATCCGCTGGCGCCGCACTATGTTTGCCCAAACTGTCAATATCATGAGTTCTTCCTCAACGGGGAGTATGGTTCAGGGTTTGATTTGCCCGAGAAAAAATGTCCGAACTGCGATCACGACTTGCACAAGGATGGCCAGGATATCCCTTTTGAAACCTTCCTCGGCTTTGAGGGAGACAAGGTGCCGGATATCGACTTGAACTTCTCGGGTGAATACCAGCCGCGGGCCCACCGCTATACGGAGGAGCTGTTCGGCAAGGATTACGTGTTCCGGGCGGGCACCATTTCTGTCGTGGCGGAAAAAACGGCCTACGGTTACGTGCGCAAGTACGCCGATGAAAAAGGAATTATGCTGCGCAACGCCGAGATCGACCGACTTGTTCAGGGCTGTACGGGTGTCAAACGGACAACGGGTCAGCATCCAGGCGGCCAGGTCGTCGTGCCTAACCATGTCTCTATCTATGATTTTACGCCGATTCAGTATCCGGCCGATGACAAGAATGCAGGGACGTATACAACCCACTTTGACTACCACTCGGGTCTCGAAAACTGTTTGTTGAAACTCGACATTCTCGGCCATGACGATCCGACGGTGATTCGCATGCTGCAGGATTTGACCGGCGTGGATCCGAAGACCATTCCGCTCGATGATCCCGAGGTGTTGGCGCTGTTTCGCGGCACAGAGCCATTGAACGTCAAGCCGGAGGACATTCGCTCTGTCACAGGCACCTATGCCATTCCGGAATTTGGGACGCGCTTCGTCCGCCAGATGTTGGAGGATACGCGCCCGACCACGTTTTCCGAGTTGGTCCGCATTTCCGGTTTGTCGCATGGGACGGACGTCTGGCTCAACAACGCGCAAGCATTGATTCGCAGCAATGTCGCGACATTGTCCGAAGTGATTTGCGCCCGCGACGACATCATGGTCTATCTGATCCACAAAGGGCTGGATCCATCTCGGGCGTTTAAAATCATGGAGTCCATTCGCAAAGGGAAAGGTGTCAAACCGGAAGACGAAGCGTATATGCTGGAACACAATGTGCCGGATTGGTATATCGAGTCAGGCAAGAAAATCAAATATATGTTTCCGAAGGCGCACGCGGCGGCATACGTGCTGATGGCAGTGCGGATTGCCTGGTTCAAGATTCATCATCCCTTGGCGTTTTACGCCACTTATTTCAGCGTGCGCGCCGATGACTTTGAAATCGAATTGATGACCCAAGGGCAGGCGGCGATTCGCAAAAAAATTGAGGAGATTGAAGAGAAAGGGAACGCCGCATTGCCCAAGGAAAAGAGCTTGCTGACCGTGCTTGAAGTGGCCCTGGAAATGGTTGCACGTGGTTTCCGTTTTCTCTCTGTCGATCTCTATCGTTCCCATGCGACTCGTTTTATCATTGACGAGGAAGTGAACGGGTTGATTCCGCCGTTTGCGGCCATTTCCGGCGTCGGTGAGACGGCGGCGAAAAACCTGTACGATGCGGCGCAAAGTGGCACGTTCTTGTCGCTGGAGGACTTGCAGGAACGCGCGCGCGCATCACGTACTGTCATTGACATACTCGTGCAATTGGGCTGTGTCGAAGGGTTGCCGGAGACGAATCAACTCTCGCTGTTCTAGTTTTCGGCTATACTGTCTAGTAGCGATCCCGTTGACACACAGCGGCTTCGTCGTTTGGCGGAGCCGCATGTGTTCTGCAACGAGCATAAAGGCAAATGGTTGCACTTTTGGAGGGGGAAACTTTGCAGATTTACTATTTGGGCCCAGAGGGTACTTTCAGTCATCAGGCGGCTGAAACATGTGCTGCGAGTTGGCGAGCGGAGCAGTTGACAGCGTGTCCCACCATCGTGGATGCGATTACACGGATGTTCGATGACAAGACAGGGAATTCGCTTGCATGCGTGCCGATTGAAAACAGCATCGACGGCTCTGTCACGCAAACCTGGGATACGGTCATGCGCAGCATCGCGGTGGAGCGCGTAGAGGAAAACCTGGTTCCGGCCCGTATCCTGTCTGCGTTCAATTTTCCCATTCACCAGTATTTGCATTATCTTGAACATACCGATTTTTCCGCCGTGGAAACAGTGTACTCACATCCGAAAGCGCTCGCGCAGTGTCAAGTGAATTTGGGCAAGCGTTTTCCTAAGGCCCAACTGGTTTCTGTCAACAGCACGGCTGAAGCGGCGCGGATGGTGGCAAACGCGAACGACAAGCGCTGTGTGGCCATTGCCAGTCAGCAAGCTGGTGAGCGTTTTGGCTTGTTGCGCCATCCAGAACCAATGGAAGATCAAGCAGGAAATGTCACTCGCTTTGCGATGATTGGCCGACAAGAAATGCCCGGCATTCAGTCTTTCGCGGTTGTTTCTGAACGGGTTGTCTCCTTGTGCCTGCGTGGTGTGGGGCATCAGCCAGGAGGATTGGTCGGCACGTTAGCGCCGATTGCCGAAGCTGGTTTTAACCTGACGCGCGTGGAATCACGGCCGGTGGGCAATCAATTTGGCATCTACGTCTTCTATCTCGATGTGACCATCACAGCCAACGATGAGCGCGCCGAGCGCGCATTCAACCAAGTGGTTGAAGAACTGCGGCAACGTCAAGTCGACGTCGTCTTGCTCGGCGCGTACCCCGTTTATGATGCAAGTGGCGTTTAACCTTCCACTTGCATCTTTCTTTTTTGCGCTTTTTCCCGTTCCGATTTGTTCAGCACCCGTTTGCGCAGACGAACCGAAGTCGGCGTCACTTCGCACAGCTCATCGTCTTCGATATAGGTCATCGACTCTTCCAGCGACATGTTACGCGCGCCTTTTAAGCGCACGGTTTCGTCCTTGGTCGCCGATCTGACGTTTGACTGGTGCTTTGCTTTGGTGACGTTGACGGTCAAATCGTTCTCCCGCGTGTGTTCACCCACAATCATGCCTTCGTACACCGCTGTGCCTGGTGTGACGAACATGATGCCCCGGTCTTCGAGATTGTGCAGGCTGTATGCCGTGGCGTCGCCTGCATCCATCGACACAAGCACGCCTTGACGCCTTGTCGTCACAGCGCCACGCCATGGACCGTATTCGTGGAAACGATGGTGCATCGTGCCATAGCCTTTGGTCAGCGTCAAAAATTCGGTGCGAAAGCCAATCAACCCGCGCGTCGGCACATGGAACACGAGCCGCGTCATATCACCATGTTCAGCAGGTTGCAGTGAGACCATCTCGCCTTTGCGTAGTCCCAGCGCTTCGATGACTGAGCCGACGGCGTCAGACGGCACATCAGAGACAAACTCCTCAATCGGCTCTTGGCGTTCGCCGTTTTCTTCGCGAATGATGACGTGTGGCTTGGACACTTGCAACTCATAGCCTTCTCTGCGCATCGTTTCAATCAGGATGGACAGATGCAACTCACCACGGCTGGCCACCAAAAAGACATCGGCGTCCGCTGTCTCGGTCACGCGGAGGCTGACATCGGATTCCAATTCCTGCATCAGACGCTCCCGCAGTTTGCGCGAGGTGACATGTGTGCCTTCGTTGCCAGCAAAAGGGCTGTCGTTGACCATGAAGGTCATTTCCAGTGTTGGTTCGTCAATGCGCAACAGCGGCAATGCCTCTGGACAATTGACGTCGCTGACCGTCTCACCGACCATGATGTCAGGAATGCCCGCCACGGCCACGATGTCGCCAGCAGATGCCGTCTCCACTTCGATTCGGCGCAATCCTTGGTGGGCGAACAATTTTTGCACCCGTTTTTGCACGACGGTGCCATCCCGTTGAATGACAGCCACGGCTTCACCTTGCTTGAGCAAACCGCGCACAATGCGGCCAACGCCGATACGACCCAAATATTCGTTGTAATCCAGCATGGTGACCTGCCATTGAAGCGGCCCATCCGGATCTACGTCCGGCGCTGGAATATGCTCGATGATGGCATCGAACAACGGTTGCATATTTTCGCCCTGCACGGCCAAATCGGCCGTTGAGGTGCCCATGATGGCGGACGTGTAGACGACCGGGAATTCCAGTTGATCTTCGTTTGCGCCGAGATCGATAAACAAATCGAGCACTTCGTCGATCACTTCGGTTGGCCGCGCGTTTTCGCGGTCCATTTTGTTGACGACGACAACGGGCACCAGTCCGGCGCTGAGCGCTTTTTCCAGCACGAAGCGCGTTTGGGGCATGACGCCTTCGAACGCGTCTACGACGAGCAGGACGCCGTCAACCATTTTGACGATGCGTTCCACCTCGCCGCTGAAATCAGCGTGGCCCGGTGTGTCCACGAGATTGATGCGGTAGTCTTTATAAGGAATTGTAGTGGTCTTTGCTAAAATCGTAATGCCGCGCTCGCGCTCCAGGTCGTTCGAGTCCATGGCCCGTTCGTGCAGTTGCTCGTTTTCGCGGAACAAGCCGGATTGGCGAAGCAACTGGTCGACAAGACTGGTTTTCCCGTGGTCGACGTGGGCGACAATGGCGACATTGCGCATTTGATTGATGTCGGTGTGCATAGGAACCTCCTCTAAGTAGATGGCAAATACATAAGATGCCGCTAAAACGATAGCACGATAGCAATGACTTGACAATCAATGTAGTATTTGCAGGGAATTTGTGTCGATGCTATAATAAACCCGTTAGGCTTCGTATACCGTGTACGGACAAGAGTGGGTCAATCCCACTCTTTGATTTATGAACGGCACTTTTTGGCATACGAGGTGGTAAACAGTCAAGGAGGATGTTGTGTGGCAAAGGAACGTGTGACAGATATTGTGGAGCGAATCGCGCTTCCAATCGCGGCGTCTGAAAATGTCGAGCTCGTCGACATCGAATACAAAAAGGAGGGTGCCGACTGGTATCTTCGCGTATTCATCGATAAGCAAGGTGGCGTCGACATCGACGATTGCAGTCGAGTCAGTGAGCAGCTTTCAGACCAGTTGGATATCGTGGATCCGATTCCGAACGCCTATTTCCTTGAAGTCTCCTCACCTGGCGCCGAACGGCCGCTCAAGAAACCGGCGGATTTTTCAAGAGTGATTGGCGAATATGTACACGTTTCGCTGTATGAACCCCTCGAAGGGCAGAAAGCTTTCGAAGGGGTTTTGCGCAACTATGACGAATCTGGCGCTTTGCTGGAGGTGCGTGTCAAGACGCGCACGAAACAGGTTTTGGTGCCACTTGAAAAGATCGCGCACGCTCGACTTGCGGTTGATTTGTGAACATTTGGCCGCAGTGATCGAAAATAATTTGACTATATTCGGAAAGGGGGAGGTTCCCTTCCATGAATGTTGACTTTTTAGAAGCGCTGGAGCAGTTGGCACGTGAAAAAGGGATCGATAAAGAAGTCCTGCTCGAAGCAATTGAGGCTGCTCTCATCTCTGGTTATAAACGCAATTTCAACTCGGCCGCGAATGTGCGCGTAGACATGCATCGCGATACGGGGGTTGTCCGTGTTTTTGCACGAAAAAATGTTGTGGAGGAGCCGACGGACACGCGGTTGGAAATTTCGCTCGACGCTGCGCGGGACATGAATCCGAACTACCAAGCGGGCGATGTGGTCGAGATAGAGGTCACACCGCGCGATTTTGGCCGGATTGCGGCACAGACCGCCAAACAAGTGGTCACACAGCGGATTCGCGAAGCGGAGCGCTCGGTGATTTACGGCAAGTTCGTCGACAGGGAAGAGGAAGTTGTCAGTGGCATCATCCAACGGCTTGATTCGCGGGTTGCTTACGTGGATTTGGGCGAAACAGAGGCGATTTTGCCGCAATCTGAACAGATGCCCACGGACACACTGCGCATGGGCGATAGGCTGAAGGTGTTCATCGCCCGCGTCGAGCGTACAACCAAGGGGCCGCAAATTGTCGTCTCGCGGAGTCATCCAGGTTTGCTTAAACGACTGTTTGAGCTTGAGGTGCCGGAAATTTATGAAGGCGTCGTCGAAATCAAGGCGGTTTCGCGGGAAGCTGGCTATCGCTCCAAAATTGCAGTGCACTCGCGCAATCCCGAAGTGGATCCGATTGGCGCCTGTGTCGGCACGCGCGGTGTTCGCGTACAATCGGTTGTGGGCGAACTGAATGGGGAAAAGGTCGATATCGTCGAATGGAGCGAGGACCCCGCAACTTTCGTGTCCAACGCGCTGTCGCCGGCCAAAGTGGTCGACGTGCAGATTGACGAGGAAGAAAAAGTGGCGCGGACCGTCGTTCCAGATTATCAGTTGTCACTGGCCATTGGCAAAGAAGGGCAAAATGCGCGACTTGCCGCCAGGTTGACCGGCTGGAAAATCGATATCAAAAGCGAATCGCAAGTCAAAGGTTCTGGCTTATTTAGCGATTTAGAAGATGTGACGGAAGAAGAGGACGATTTCGGAACACTTTCGGAGGACTGGCTGAACGAACCGTAAAGATTTGCAGGATGTGCAGACCACGTAGACAGACGAGGAGGGTTGTGTATGGACAAGGTGCGAAAGGTACCCCTTCGCAAATGTGTCGGCTGTCAGACGATGCGACCGAAGAAGGAACTGATACGGGTGGTTCACACGCCATCGTCAGAAGTGTTGATTGATCCGACAGGAAAGCAAAATGGTCGTGGCGCTTATCTGTGTCCAGATGAAAACTGTTTGAAAATAGCGCAAAAACGTCGTTCGCTGGAACGCGCCTTGAAGTTCGGCATCCCCGAGGATGTTTACGCGGCGCTTGCACAGCAGTTGAAGGCGGCGGTGAAGCCGTCATGACGACACTCAACGCGCACAGTCGCGAGCGGATCATCGGTCTCTTGGGCCTGGCTCGCAGGGCGAGGAAGCTCGTGGACGGCCAAGGACGCATCATCGAGGCCATCACCTCGGGCGAGGCGAAATTGATTGTCCTGTCGGAGGATGCAGGTGCCAACGGCAGCAAGAAGCTGCGCGATAAGTCGGCATCATATGAGGTGCCAGTCGTGACGTTTTCCAGCAAGGAGGTCCTCGGCAAAGCGATTGGCCGCGAATCAGTGGCTGCCATCGCGATTGTCGATGAAGGACTGGCTGCAAAATTACTTGAACGGTTCGGTGAACTTTAACGGGGGTGGAGCGTTTTGACCAAAATTCGAGTCTATGAATATGCCAAACGCTTGAATATGTCAAGTAAGGAAATCTTGACGATTCTTGGCCGTTTGGATATTCCTGTTGCCAACCATATGAGTGTCATGGACGACGCGACGGTTGGCAAAGTTGAAAACTTTTTTACAGATGTGAAGAAACGCGCGGCTGAGCGGCATGCGCATGAGGTGGAGAAGGAAATGCGCGAGCGGCAGCAGCGAAGACAAGATCAGAACCCAGTGGCAGGACAGGATAAAGAGGAAAAGTCAACCGCTTCGAGCGGGGCGGAGAACGAGCGCCCGCGCGAGCGTGTGAGTGCAGAGCAGACAGGACAGGCTGCGAGGTCGACGAGTCGAGATGGCGGGCGGCCGGATCAGGTTCGCCGTGACAATCGTGATGGACGCGACAGCGGCCAGTTCCGCCCACGCCGTGAGGGGACAAATGGCGGTAATGGACGTTACGCCGAAACGCGTGGCAATGCAGGACGAGCTGGCGAACAAGGATCGCAGGGACATGGCTATGACAGGTCCCGCAGTGGTGACGCCCGTCCGCGCCAAGACAGGGAGCAAGGGAACTTCTCTGCTCGTGGACCCCGCGGCAACGGCGGTCAGAATGCGTCTGGCCGCAGCAATGAAGGGTATCGGAGTGGTGGCGGTCGTCCGGGTGGCGGCGGCAACAGCAACAGCGGTGGCAATCGCTTCGGCAATGGAGGCGGCGGTCGTCCAGGTGGCGGCAACAGCGGTGGTGGTCGCTTCGGCAATGGAGGCGGCGGTCGTCCGGGTGGTGGCAACAGCGGTGGCGGTCGCTTCGGCAACAGTGGCGGCGGCGGTCGTCCAGGCAGCGGCACGGGAGCAGGTCGCTCAGGCGGCGGCGCTGCGACCAAGCCAACCGCGCCAGGCAGCCTGCGCAAGGATAAGGACAAAAACAAGGGCCGTGAACGCGAAGGATTTGCGCGGCATGAGCAGTTTAATGAGACGAAGCTGCAACGCAACAACAGCAAACGGGGCGCAAATCGTCCCAAAACGCCTGTGTTGCCGACAGAGGTGAAGGTCGAAGGGCCGATGTCCGTTGGCGACTTTGCCAAACTGCTGCACCGCGAACCAGCGGAGCTCATCAAAAAGCTGTTGTTGCTTGGCGTGATGGCGACCATCAACCAGGATATCGACACGGATGCGATGGAACTCATCGCTGAAGAGTACAACGTCAAGTTGGAAATTGTCGAACCGGTTGACGAAGAGGCGCTCGACATGTTGATTGAAGAGGATGATCCGGCGGCATTGCAAAGCCGACCACCGGTCGTCACCATCATGGGCCATGTCGATCACGGCAAGACAACCTTGCTCGACGCCATTCGCGAAAGCAAGGTGACGTCCACGGAATCGGGCGGTATCACACAACATATCGGCGCTTATCAGGTAGAAGTCGGCGAACGCATCATCACTTTCCTGGATACTCCGGGTCACGAGGCGTTCACGACGATGCGCGCGCGCGGCGCGCAGATTACCGACGTGACGATTTTGGTCGTCGCTGCGGACGATGGCGTGATGCCACAGACGGTTGAAGCCATCAACCACGCAAAGGCTGCCAATGTGCCCATCATCGTAGCGGTCAACAAAATGGATAAACCGGACGCCAATCCCGACAGGGTGAAACAGGAGTTGTCGCAACACGGCCTTTCGCCCGAAGAATGGGGCGGCGATACGGTGTATGCGCCGATTTCCGCTTTGAAACACGAAGGTTTGGACGAATTGCTGGAGATGGTCTTGCTCGTTTCGGATGTGCAGGAACTGAAAGCCAATCCGACAGCGCGCCCGCGCGGCACGGTCATTGAGGCGAAGCTCGATAAGGGCCGTGGTTCGGTTGCGACGGTGCTGGTACAAAACGGCACACTCAAGGTCGGTGACATCGTGGTGGCGGGAACCACCCACGGACGTGTGCGCGCGATGGTCAATGACCAAGGGCAGCGTTTGACAGAAGCAGGTCCGTCGACGCCAGTTGAAATCCAAGGTCTTGGCGGCGTGCCGAGCGCTGGGGATCAGTTCGTTGTCTATGACGAAGAACGCGGCGCGCGCAATCTCGTTGACAAACGGACCAACCGGGAGAAGCAGGAGCAACTGCAGACCACTTCCAAGGTGACGCTGGACGATTTGTACCGTCAGATTCAAGAGGGCAATATGGCTGAACTGAACGTCATTGTCAAAGGTGACGTGCAGGGGTCGGTTGAGGCATTGGTGCAGTCCATTGAGAAAATTGACGTGTCTGGCGTGCGCGTGCGCGTGATTCACCGTGGCGCTGGAGCCATTACCGAGTCGGATGTGTCGCTCGCGGCGGCGTCGAACGCCATCATCATTGGCTTCCACGTGCGTCCTGATGTGAATGCAAAGCGTGTGGCCGATGCTGAAAAGGTCGATGTTCGCTTGTACCGCGTCATTTACAATGTGATATCCGAACTGGAATCGGCCATGAAGGGCATGCTTGAGCCAGAGTACAAGGAAGCGGTCTTGGGTCATGCGGAAGTGCGCGAGACCTTCACCATTTCCCGCATTGGCACAGTTGCCGGTTGCTATGTCACCGATGGGAAAATGTCGCGTGATGCGGAAGCGCGGTTGATTCGTGACGGAATTGTCGTGTACGAGGGCAAACTAGACTCGTTGAAGCGATTTAAAGATGATGCGCGTGAAGTGCAGACAGGCTACGAGTGTGGCATAACGCTGGATAAGTACAACGACATCAAAGTTGGCGATGTGGTTGAAGCGTTTGTCATGGAGGCTGTCAAGCAGGCGTAATTGCATCGGCTGACGGAGGTTAGATGATGTCTCGTATACGTGTGCAAAAAGTTGCTGAACAGATGAAAAAAGAGATTGCGGATATCCTGCGCACAAGTTTGAAAGATCCGCGCGTTGGGTTTGCCACGGTGACTCATGTGGAGGTTTCTGGAGATCTGCAGCATGCCAAAGTGTTTGTCAGCATTTTGGGCAGCGGCGAAGAGAAAGAGGCGAGCCTTGCTGCCTTGACCAAGGCCAGCGGCTTCATCCGCGGCGAAGTGGCGCGCAGGTTGCATATGCGCGTCGCGCCGGAATTGCTGTTCCGTTTGGATGATTCCGGTGATTATAGTGCGCGTATCGAAGATGTGCTGCGCACGATTCGAACGGAAAATGCGCCATCGGATGAGGCGTGATGGGAGCGGTTGACGATGGATTCGTGGCAGCCTGCACCTCGTGATATGGCGGCGGTGAAGCGCGTGGCAAATGCGCTTCAGGCCGCCTCATCGTGGTTGATTGTCACACACGAACGACCGGATGGAGATGCGCTCGGGAGCGCATTTGCGATGGCGCACATCCTTGAGGCCCTGGGGAAAAGTTGGACATTCCTCGTTGCCGAGGAACTGCCATCGCGTTTTCACTTTTTGCCTTGGCGAACGCGGGCAAGGCAAATCACCTCTGCGGACGCAGGCTGTTTTTCGCATATCGTCGCCGTGGACTGCGCGGACGAGCGACGTTTCGCGCAAGTCAGCGCGGCGTTTGCTGAAGGTGCACAAGTGGTCAATATTGATCATCATCAAACCAATCCTCGATATGGCTTTGCTACATATGTAGATCCTGAAGCTGCTGCGACATGCGAATTGATTTATCATATCGCCCAGCAGTTTCAGGTGCCTATGCACACTGATTTGGCCGTGTGTCTCTACACGGGCATTCTCACGGACACTGGCGGTTTTTGTTATCCGAGCACCACGTCATCTGTGCATCAGATTGCGGCCCAATTGATTGCTTGCGGCGTGCGGCCGTACGATGTTGCAGAAGCGACGTTGGAATCTAGAAGCCGTGCGCAGATGACGTTGTTGCAAATGGCTTTAAAAAATTTGAGTATATCGGCGGATGGACGTTATGCGTTCATTTTTGTCGATAGGCAGATGTTAAGCGCGGCAGGCGCCAACGAAGATGATGTTGAGGGACTTGTGGAGTTTGCCAGGTCTGTGGATACCGTTGAAATTGGCGTGCTGTTGCGCGAACGGGTGGATGGGACAGTCAAAGCGTCGCTTCGGTCCAAGCGGCACGTCGATGTAGCGCAGATTGCCGCTTTATTTGACGGCGGTGGACATGCGCGCGCAGCGGGTTGTGAGTTGAGCGGCCCAATGGCGGCGGCGCGTTCACGTGTAGAAGTTGCGGTGAAAGCCGCGTTGGAGGCGGTGAGACGATGATGGACGGCGGCATACTACTGATTGATAAACCGTCTGGCCCCACCTCTCATGATGTAGTGCATAAGATACGCAAAAAATTGAAAACGAAACGAGTTGGCCATGCAGGGACACTAGATCCGCTTGCAACTGGCCTTCTTGTTGTCTGTGTGGGCGGCGCGACCCGTTTGTTGGAATATATGACCGCCACTGAAAAAATGTATACGGGTGAAGTGGTATTTGGCATCGGAACAGACACGGATGACGCCAGCGGCAATGTGATTGCCACCGGATCGGCCGCATCCATCGATGATGCGCAGCTTGCGGCAGCAGTGCAGCAGTTGACGGGCACCATTGTCCAGAAGGTTCCCGCGTACTCCGCGGTTCACGTCAACGGAAAGCGGGCGTACGAACTGGCGCGGGCTGGGGAAGACGTCGAGATGCCGAGCCGGGAAGTACATATCCATTCGTTTTCAGTGGACGCCCTCACCAGAGATGGGCAGGCCGCGCGGGCGGCGTTTGCTGTCCGTTGTTCCAAGGGCACCTACATACGCGCGCTTTGTCGCGATCTCGGCGGCATACTTGGGGTTCCTGCCCACATGGCGAGTTTGCGGCGCACCGCCGTTGGCCCCGCGCAAATTGCCGAGGCGGTCGATCTCGACGCGTTTATGCGCGCAGATGATGCTTCGTTGTTTTTGCAAAAGCCGATATCGTACTTGACTACCTATCCGAAGTTGGAAGTCACCACGGAGACGCTGATACAGCTGGCAAACGGGCAGCGCGCCAATGTGGATTTGGTGCCGGATATGGCGGTGGCAAAAGATGATGTGCTATTCGTGTGTCATGCGGATGAATTGGCTGCAGTCGCCGAGGTGACGGCTGTATCCGACCAGTTGGAACTGCAGCCGAAGAAAGTGTTTTGGAAGAGGGGATAACGCGGTGCAAGTGTACGAAGTTGATGGCATGCCACCGAGAAGTGACATCCCGCAGGTTTTGGCAATTGGGAAGTTTGACGGGATACATATTGGCCATCAGGCGATTCTGGACAAGGCGCGTTCATACTTGAAACCAGGCACACGGCTGTCCGTCATGAGTTTTGAACCCCATCCGCTTTATGTGTTGACAGGCAATGAAGCCTATCTTCGCTCATTGACACCGCGATCGGAAAAAATGCGCATTCTTGCCGAATATGGTGTCGATGGGCTGTATGCCGTTCAATTTAACCGAAGCTTTGCCAGCACTGAGCCGGAGGTATTCGTGAAAACGCATTTGGGGCGGCTTGCGCTTACGCAAATTATTGTCGGCCAGGACTTTCGCTTTGGCAAAGGTGGCAAAGGGGACGTCAAGGCGTTGACCAAGTGGGCCTTTGAGATGGGCGTCGGCGTGGCACAAGTGGCGCCAGTTGAAGAAAGCGGAACAAAAGTGAGCAGTTCCCATATTCGCGCGCATTTAGCGGCGGGACGCGTCGAAGCAGCGGAGGCGTTGTTGGGTCGACCCTACACGCTTTGTGGGCGCGTCTTAACAGGTGAAAAGCGCGGCCGAGCCATTGGGTTCCCCGCAGCGCGTCTTGGTGGTCTGGAAGGGTATGTGTTGCCGCAAGCCGGTGTCTATGCGGTTTTGGTGGAGTTGCCGGGTGATGCGTCGGCCTCACGCCAAAACTGGTTTGGCGTGTTCAACGCGTGGCATCAGTCCTCGGCGAATGATGTGGATTTGCGCATGGAAGTGCATTTACTTGGGTTTACAGGCGATTTGTATGGGAAAGAATGTAGGATATCGTTCTTACATCGAATTCGCGATGAGCGGGCGTTTGCCAGTCAAGAAGAGTTGAAAGCGCAAATTCGCACGGACTGCGACGCTGCCCGCAAGATGCTTGGCATTGGCGGCAGACAGGCCGATGAGGCGCGTTAACTTGAAAGTATTTGTCATGTTATGTTATGATGCAGTGTGCGATGACGCATGTTTAAAATATGGAGCTCACCGCAGATGAACTGCTACGCGGATGTGGACTAGACCTCCAGACCAGGTCTTCGTTGCAGGGATGAAAAGAATTTAGGAGGGTTTTTGCAACATGTTATCCAACGATGATAAGCGCAATATTGTCACCAAGTATCAAGTCCATGAGACAGATACGGGTTCGCCAGAAGTGCAGATTGCCATTCTGACCGAACGCATTTCATATCTGACCGAGCATTTCCGCACGCACAAGAAAGATCATCATTCCCGTCGTGGGTTGTACAAGATGATTGGTCGTCGGAGAAACTTATTGAACTACCTTCGCAAGAAGGATGTCAATCGCTATCGCGAATTGATTCAATCGCTTGGACTTCGCAGGTAATGGATTGAGCGGGCTTCGGCCCGCTTCTTTTGCATTGCGCGGCTTTACCCGTACATAATCCAGGCGGTTGCTGGCAAGATGTTCATCCTCTTATTCGATGGTGTGAACGAATGGAAGTTAGAAAAAATGCAATTGTTGCAAATAGAGGAGGCATGAAAGCACATATGATCGTACGGCATGAGTTTGAAGTTGGCGGACGCAAGTTTGTACTTGAAACCGGGAAGTTGGCAAAACAGGCGACGGCAGCGGTCAATGTCAGTTATGGCGATACGGTTGTCCTCTCCACAGTGACCGCATCGAATGAACCGCGTGATCTCGATTTTTTCCCGCTCACGGTCAATTACGAGGAGCGCCAGTACGCAATCGGCAAAATCCCAGGCGGATACATTAAACGCGAAGGCCGTCCAAGTGAAAAAGCCATTTTGGCGTCCCGCTTGATAGACCGCCCGATTCGTCCATTGTTTCCAGAGGGCTTTCGCAATGAAGTGCAGGTTGTCGACATCGTGATGTCGGTAGATCAGGATTGCGCGCCAGAGATGGCGGCGATGATTGGGACTTCGGCTGCTTTGACGATGTCGGACATCCCGTTTGACGGACCAATCGGCGGCGTCATTGTCGGTTTGATTGATGGTCAGTTTGTTCTCAATCCGACAGTCGACGAAGGCGGCAAGAGTGATCTCCATTTGGTGCTGGCGGGGACGAAGGATGCCATCGTCATGGTCGAAGCAGGCGCAAATGAAGTGTCAGAGGATGTTGTCCTCGAAGCGGTGCTGTTTGGTCATCGCGCGATTCAGGCCATCTGTGCGGAAATTGAGTCGTTTGCCGCCAAGGTTGGCAATAGCAAACGCGAAGTCGTCTTGCACCATGTGGACGAACAAGTGGAGGCAGCTATCCGCGCGTATGCGACAGAGCCAACCAAGATGGCTGTTCAAAATCCGGACAAGCTGGCGCGTGAAGCTGCCTTGACGGCGCTCGGTGATGAAGTGCAGGCCCACTTTGCAGAGACTTTCCCCGAAATGGAGAAGGACATCGCTGAAGTGTTGCACGACATCTTGAAAGAAGAGGTTCGCCGGGCGATTTTGAATGAAGGCATTCGTCCGGACGGCAGGCAGTTGGACGAAATTCGCCCGATTTCCTGTGAAGTCGGCGTACTGCCGCGCACACACGGTTCTGGTTTATTCACACGTGGTCAAACTCAGGCGTTGTCTGTCTGTACACTCGGCGCGATGGGTGACGAGCAGATGCTGGACGGGTTAGAAGTCGAAGCTTCGAACCGCTACATGCATCACTATAATTTCCCGCCGTTTAGTGTCGGTGAAGCGCGGCCAATGCGTGCGCCGAGCCGTCGTGACATCGGGCATGGCGCACTTGGGGAACGTGCTTTGGATCCAGTGATTCCATCGCCGGAAGAGTTTCCATATGCGATTCGCGTGGTGTCGGAAATCTTGGAGTCCAATGGTTCTACGTCCCAAGCGAGTATTTGCGGCAGCACGATGGCATTGATGGACGCAGGCGTGCCGATTAAGGCGCCGGTTGCGGGCATCGCCATGGGGCTCGTCAAAGAAGAAGACAAGGTCGCCATTCTGACCGATATTCAAGGGCTGGAAGATCATCTCGGCGACATGGATTTCAAAGTGGCGGGAACGGCGAATGGTGTGACCGCGCTGCAGATGGATATCAAAATCAAGGGGATCGATCGCGATATTCTGGCGCAAGCGTTGAAACAAGCGCACGATGGGCGGATGTTCATCCTCGGCAAGATGCTGGCTTCCATTTCGACACCGCGTCACGATTTGTCTCAATATGCGCCTCGCGTCGTGACCATCCGCATCAATCCCGACAAGATTCGCGATGTGATTGGACCAGGCGGTCGTGTCATCAACAAGATCATCGAGGAGACGGGCGTCAAAATCGACATCGAGCAAGACGGCCGCGTGTTCATTCACAGCTCGAATGTGGAACAGGCGGACAAGGCGAGGACGATGATTGAGAATATCGTCCGCGAGGTCGAAGTTGGTCAGGTCTACGTCGGCAAGGTGATGCGCGTTGAAAAATATGGCGCGTTTGTCGAGGTGCTGCCTGGCAAGGAAGGGCTTGTGCACATTTCGCAGTTGGATCTCAACCGCGTGGCGAAGGTCGAGGACGTCTGCAATGTAGGGGATGAGATCACGGTGAAAGTCACCGAGATCGACAATCAAGGACGAATCAACCTCTCGCGCAAAGAAGTCTTGAAGGAAACTGCGGCTGTGGCCAATGCAGGCACGGGCGGTCAAGCGTAAGCTGTCCGCTTGTGTGAAATTGAGGCGAAGCGTTTTGGACTGCTGAACATTCAGCAGTCTATTTTTTGTTTGTCGCCAATTGGGGCAACCTATGTGCGTTGAAATGATTACGATTGTCTTCTGATGCGGAGGGATAGACAATGAAGCGCATGGGAACTCGGTTGACGCTGTGCACGGCAACTGTATGGGCAAGTATCGCAATGTCAGGTTCGCCTGACTTGGTTTTGGCTGCGACCGCGTCAACGCACGCGGAGCAAACGCTGCCTTCACAAAAAAAATGGAGTGAACTCAATCAAGCAATGGGATCACAACCTGTCGATGCTCGCATCGATTCAGTGTGGCATTTGATTCCTGGTCTGGCCGGATGGCAATTAAACGCCAAAGCGAGCGAACAGGCGACAAAAAAAGCGACAGACGGCAAGATCCATCTTGTCTGGCAACAAGTGAAACCCGCGGTAGCGCTGAACACATTGGCTGCGGAACCGATTTTTCGCGGACCGTCCAGCGAGAAGTCCATCAGTTTGATGGTCAATGTCTCGTGGGGAGAGCAGTACGTTCCTGCCATGTTGAAAATTTTGCGCCAAGCGCGCGTTCACGTGACATTTTTCTTGGATGGGCAGTGGGTGAAGGCGCATCCGGACTTGGTCAGGCAGATGGCGCGCGATGGACACGCCATCGGCTCTCACGGCACGGGACATCCGGATTTTCGCAAGTTGAGCACCGCGCAGTTGCAGGGGCAAATCAGCGATACCAATCAGACCATTGAAAGCGTGACAGGGAAACCTGTGCGAGTCATCGCGCCCCCGGCAGGCGCTTACGACAATCGGCTTGTCCGCTTGGCCAAAGCGGATGACATGTATACGATTTTGTGGACTGCAGACACGGTTGACTGGCGCCGTCCTCCGGCAGACGTGATCGTCCAGCGGGCCAAACATGGGTTGACGCCGGGCTGTTTGTTGCTGATGCACCCGACGGCGCCCACTGTACGAGCGTTGCCGCAAATCTTGAAAATGATTGAGGCAAGTGGTTATCAAACTAAGACAATCGCAGACGTGATTGCAGAGCGGCCGGCAGTGAAACCGCCAAGCGTCTTGAGTACGGCGGATTAAGTCTGCTATATTGGGGCTAACTGCATAGAGGCAGGGGGATTTTTAAGGAGGCACATCGGTGACATATCGTACAAAACTGCCAAACGGCATTCGCGTTGTCGGAGAGGAGATTCAAAGTCTGCGATCCGTCAGTATTGGCGTTTGGGTCAAAACCGGATCGCGCTATGAAACGAAGCGTGATAACGGGGTAAGCCATTTTCTCGAACACATGTTTTTTAAGGGGACGGACCGCTACAGCGCGATGGAATTGGCCCAGGTCTTCGACGATCTCGGTGGACAAGTCAACGCGTTTACATCAAAGGAATACACCTGTTTTTATGCGCGCGTCTTAGACGAACACTTCAGCATCGCCATTGATACATTAGCGAACATGCTTTTATCATCCGCTTTCGAAGCTGTGGAGATGGAGAAGGAAAAGCGGGTCGTCATTGAGGAAATTCGGATGTATGAGGATACGCCAGATGAACTTGTGATGGATATGTTGGCGGCGGGCATTTATCGGGATCATCCATTGGGCTATACCATCTTAGGACAGGAAGAAAATTTACAGGCGTTTACGCCAAATGATTTGCGCCAATACATAAGTGAACAATACCAACCGCAGAACATCGTGGTGGCCATTGCTGGGCACATTGACGAAGATACGGCCATCAGCGAGGTAGAACGTCTGTTTGGCGGGATGTCAAATCGCGCAGGCGCAGATGAACGCCGGATTGAAACGCCTCCTTTTTACCAAGCGTTGATGCGGCGTGAGAAGGACATTGAGCAGGTGCATCTCTGTCTGTCCTCAGCGGGATTTCCGGCGGGCAGTCATGATTTATACCCGCTGATTCTCCTCAACAATGTGCTGGGCGGTACCCAGTCTTCGCGGTTGTTCCAGGAGATTCGCGAGGAACAGGGGATGGCCTATTCGGTGTATTCGTTCCACACGGCCTATCAGGATGCGGGGATGTTTGGCATATACGCGGGCACTTCTCCAGATCATGTAGAACCTGTGCTCGCCTCCATCCTGCAAATTTGCGAAGGCTTTGTCACGGAACAACTGACAGATGCGGAATTGACCAAAGCCAAGCAGCAAGTCAAAGGCGCCATGATGTTGGGGCTCGAAAGTTCTGGCAGTCGTATGAGTCGTCTCGCCAAAAATGAACTGTTGCTTGGACGGGACATTCCGGTCGAAGAGACACTCGCGGGTATTGAACGCGTGACATTGAGCGAGATTCAGCGCATCGCCGGCCAGTTGTTTCGCGACGGTTTTTCACTTTCTGCCGTGGGCCCTATCGAAGGCATCAATTTTGCCGCGTATGTTTCGGAGCAAAGCGTATGAGTGAAACGCATGTTGAGGTCAAAGTGCAAGTCGTATCGCCCCATTTTCGCCCGGAAGAAATGCCGTCATACGCATCGGCTGGCGCGGCAGGTATGGATTTACACGCCTGTATCGCGAAAGCGTTGACCGTTCACCCTGGGGAGCGGGTTCGCGTGCCCACGGGCATCGCGATCCAGTTGCCGAGTCCAGCGATGGTGGCGTTGGTGTATGCGCGCAGTGGACTGGCATGGCGTCACGGTCTGGCCTTGCCAAACGGCGTCGGTGTCATCGACAGCGATTACACGGGGGAAATTCAGGTGCTTCTGACCAACTTCGGTTCAGAACCGGTCGACATTGCGCCAGGGGATCGGATTGCGCAATTGGTCATTGCCCCCATCTATCTGGCCAAATGGGTGTCAACGGACGCGCTGGAGCCCACTCTGCGCGGTGAGCGTGGGTTTGGATCAACTGGCGTATAGTTCTTTTCACAAAAAACATATTTATTCTTTTTACGCAGAGGCGCATGCTTCTGCGTTTTTTGCGTTTTCACGCACCTGGGCAGATACACATATGCTACATCAATGATCGTCTTGCAAGACGTTGTGATGGTGGCAGGGTCGCACACGCATGCAGCATAAAGGCCAATCACGGCGACTCGAATGCAATTTATCTTCGGCACACAGGGGTGAAATCGATGCTGACCGGCAAGCATCTTGTTTTTATTGGCGGCGATGCTCGACAGTTGGAAGTCATTGCGCAAGTGATTGAAAATGACGCAAGCGCAACGTTGATTGGCTTCTCTGACATGCATCGCACCTTTACAGATACTGAACATGGCGAACTTTCCGAAGCGACATTGTCCCAAGCCGACGCCTTGGTCCTGCCGATTGCTGGTATGGACAATGATGGTCGTGTGGATACACAATTCGCAGCGTCTCCTGTGACTTTGACGGAAGAACACTTTCGCGCGTTGCGGCCAGGTACGTTTGTTTTTACGGGCATCGCTCGTCAGACGCTGAGTGACTGGTGCCAGGCGCACTCACTGCGGCTCGTCAAACTGATGGAACTGGATGAAGTGGCGATTTCCAACTCCATTCCGACCGCCGAAGGCGCCATCGCCATCGCCATGAAGGAGACGGAGATCACGCTGCACGGCGCTCGCGTCGTGGTGTTGGGATTTGGGCGCTGCGGCCAGACGCTGGCGCACAAACTGCGGGCGATGGGCGCCAGTGTCAGCGTATGCGCGCGCAGCGCTGCAGACCTGGCGCGGGTTGATGAAATGTCACTTGCAGCCGTGGAGATGAAGGATATTGAATCGGTTGTCGCGACAGCCGACATCGTTTTTAATACCATTCCGGCGTTGATTCTCACGGCTGCGGTGTTAAAAGAGATGTCGCACGACTGTGTCATCATCGACATCGCTTCAAAGCCGGGCGGCACCGACTTTCGTTACGCCGAGCGGCGTGGGTTAAAAGCCCTTCTGGCGCCAAGCCTGCCTGGTTTGGTCGCGCCAAAGACGGCCGGCCGCATTATCGCGCAGTCTGTATCCCGCATTCTCGCTTTGGAAACAGATGGTTTACACGGGGAGGAAGACATATGGAGCTAAAAAATAAGACAATTGGATTCGGTGTGACAGGAAGCCACTGCACTTATGAAGAAATCTATCCAGAAGTCAAGCGGCTTGTCGATCTCGGCGCGACAGTCATTCCTGTCTTTTCCAACAATGTGTTGAACACGGCGACGCGCTTTGGCGAAGCTGGCGAATGGGCCCGTAAAATTGAAGAGGTCACGGGCCAGAAAGCCATTACGACCATTCCAGAAGCCGAACCGCTTGGTCCGAGCAAGAAATTGGATGTTATGTTAATTGCGCCGTGTACGGCAAGTTCAATGAGTCGCTTGGCGCAAGCCAATACCGATTCGCCCGTCTTGATGGCGGCCAAATCCACATTGCGCAATGACAAACCATTGGTCCTGGGAATTTCGACCAATGACGGATTGGGTTTGAGCATGTACAATATCGCTCGTTTGGTGAATACGAAAAACATTTTCTTTGTACCATTTGGTCAGGATGCGCCACATGTTAAAATAAACTCACTCGTATCACTGATGCGATTGATTCCCGAAACATTGTCAGCGGCGCTTGAAAAGCGTCAACTGCAGCCAGTGTTACTGGAACGGTGGCGCGAAGAGCGACCGTCCTGACAAGGTCATAAAAGCTCACCGAGCGGCGCAGATTCACGTAAAACACGACCGAGCGTCTTTCACAAACAAGCAGCGGCTTGCTTGCATCCTTGGTCATGGTGAGCATGTCTGAGCCAGTTCTAAGTGGCTTCTAACCCAAAAAATAATACGGCACCTTTGGTGCCGCGCCATCCGCGATGCCTCGGTTGACAGGCGTTTTCTGATGTTGCAGGTGCGGGACGCAGTGCGCATGGCGGTCTACAAAGGAGATTTTGTTATGGAGAGAAAAGCGGCATACCGGCTAGCGATTTTAGGTGCGACAGGCGCAGTCGGGCGGGCGATGATTCGCACGCTCGAACGGCGTGGTTTTCCTGTTGAATCTATCAAATTGCTCGCTTCGGAACGTTCAGCAAACCAGACACTGACTTATGCGGGCCAAGCGATTCAAGTTGAAGTCGCCAAGCCGGAATCGTTCGAGGATGTGGACATCGCGTTGTTCAGCGCAGGGGCTGGTGCCAGTGAGCGCTTTGCGCCGGAGGCGGTGAAACGCGGCGCCATTGTCGTCGACAACAGCTCAGCTTTTCGGATGGCTGAACATGTGCCGCTGGTCGTACCAGAAGTCAATGCACATGCGCTGGATGGGCATCAAGGCATCATTGCCAATCCCAACTGCTCCACCATTCAGTTGATGGTTGCGCTCAATGCGCTGAAAGAGTTTGGTTTGGAGCGCGTTGTCATCTCCACGTACCAAGCGGTCAGCGGTATGGGACAAACGGCGATTGACGCGCTTGCGCAGGAAGTCGAAAGCTGGCGGCAGCACGGCAAGGTGGAGGAAACCATTTTCCCGCTCGCCAATCAGGATGTGCATTATCCGATGGCATTCAACGTCTTGCCGCAATGTGATGTCTTTCTTAACAACGGGTACACAAAAGAAGAGATGAAGCTGGTCAACGAATCGCGCAAGATTCTGGAAATGCCAGAATTGGCAGTCAGTCCGACGGCGGTGCGTGTACCTGTGGTCTACGGGCATGCTGAATCGGTTGCGGTTCGTTTTCAAACGCCAGTTTCAGCGGCAGTGGCCCGGGAGAAGATGCACACGGCGACCAATTTAGTCGTTGTTGACGATCCGGCAAATTATCTGTACCCGCACCCGCAGATGGCCAGTGACACAGGTGAGACATATGTTGGCCGCATTCGGCAGGATCTCGAGGATCCACATACGCTTCTGTTCTTCGTTGTAGCTGATAACTTGCTAAAAGGGGCTGCTTGGAACGCGGTGCAAATTGCTGAGGCGCTGGTGGCGCGCGCCTGACGGTCAGCGAAAGGAAGTTCGGAAGCATGAGAATTGTGGTGCAAAAATTCGGCGGTACGTCGGTTGCGACGCCAGAATCGCGCTTGGCGGCCGCTTCGCATATCGAACGTGCGCGAAGTGACGGTTACAGTGTTGTGGTCGTCGTCTCGGCGATGGGACGGCGCGGAGATCCTTATGCCACAGACAGTTTGTTGTCGTTGCTCGATGGAACCGATGGGGTGGCAAAGCGAGAAGCGGATTTGCTGATGGCCTGCGGGGAGACGATTTCTGCGGTTGTTTTTGCAGGTGTGTTGCGCAGCCGCGGCCATGCGGTCACCGTGCTGACTGGTGCACAAGCAGGGATTGTGACCAACGGTGAATTTGGCAATGCGCGCATTGTCGACATCCGGCCGGATCATATCCTCGCAAAGCTGAATGAGGGGCAGATTGTGGTTGTCACTGGCTTTCAAGGGGCAGACGAAACGGGCGAGTTGACGACGCTGGGGCGCGGCGGCAGCGATACCACCGCCACAGCTTTAGGTGTGGCGCTGTCTGCGGAAGTTGTGGATATTTTCACCGATGTGTCTGGCATTATGACTGCGGATCCGCGCATCGTAAAAGAGGCACGTCAATTGGAACAGGTCACATACAACGAAATTTGCAATTTGGCCTATCAAGGCGCAAAAGTGATTCATCCCAGAGCGGTGGAAATTGCGATGCAGCGCAACATCCCGATTCGCGTGCGAAGCACGCATTCAGAGGATCTGGGAACATTGGTGACCCAATCGGCCCACCAGTTAGAGCATGGCGCGCTTGTCAACCAAAATGCGTGGGGCATCGCGCACACGGCGAATGTGGCGCAGATTCGCGTGGAAGGCGAGGGTGTGGGAACTTCGTCTATTTTTGCGCTGATGGCCGAGCGCGGCATTTCTGTAGATTTAATTTCGGTGACGCCGCAGCAAGTTGCCTTCACGGTCGCCGATGAAGTGGCGGATGTCGCCATCCGGCTGTTGGATGAATTGGGGTATCAGCCACAGCTCCGGCGCAATTGCGCAAAGGTGTCTGTCGTCGGAGCAGGCATGACAGGGGTTCCCGGCGTGATGGCACGCATTGTCACTGCGCTTGCGCAAGAGAAAATTGAAATTTTACAGTCAGCTGATTCCCATACCACCATTTGGGTATTGGTTGATGGTTCGCATATGGTCGCGGCCGTGCGCGCGTTGCACCGTTCGTTTTGTCTCGCGGCTGCGATGGTGTGACAGAAAGGATGAGACGGTATGGATTTTGGCAGTTTGATCACGGCGATGGTGACTCCGTTCAATCAGGCTGAACAAGTTGATGAACTCGCGCTTTCGCGATTGATTGACCACCTGATAAGAACGGGGACCACAGCCATTTTAGCTTGCGGTACGACAGGCGAGTCGCCGACGCTGACGCACGATGAGAAATTGCAGCTTTTTGAGGCGACGCTGCGCGCCGTGGACGGCCGCGTGCCTGTTCTTGTGGGCACAGGGAGCAACGTGACCAAGCAGTCAATTGAACTGTCGCGCGAGGCGGTTGCGCTTGGCGTAGACGGCTTGCTCTTGGTGGCGCCTTATTACAACAAACCATCACAAGAAGGTCTGTATGCCCACTTCGCATCCATTGCTGATGCGATTGATTTGCCAGTGATGATTTACAATGTGCCTGGGCGCACAAGCGTGAATATTGAGACAGACACCATTCTTCGCTTGGCGCAAATTCCGAACGTGTTTGCTGTGAAAGAAGCGAGTGGCATATTCACGCAGATCGCGCATATTGCTGCAGAAAAACCGGATGATTTCCTGCTTTACAGCGGTGACGATAAATTTACACTGCCGATGTTGAGCCTAGGCGCAGCAGGCGTTGTCAGTGTGGCGAGCCACGTGGTGGGTTCAGAAATGCGCCAAATGATGGATTTGTTCTGGCACGGGGAGACCGAGGAAGCGGCAATTTGGAGCGCGCGCCTATTGCCGATGTTTGAAGGCCTGTTTGCGACTTCCAGTCCGGCGCCTGTCAAAGCTGCGCTCTCGCTTATCGGGCAACCCGTCGGCAGCGTTCGCCAGCCGTTGTTGCCAGTTTCCGGTGCGCTGGAAGCACACTTACAGGAATTGTTGCATCGACTCGGCAAAATTTGATTGTCTGTTCAATCACTTGGTTCATCATCGCAATGGACGCGGCCCTGAAGAGGGCCGTGGCGATGTTCCAAGGCACCCCAAGGAAAAGAACGTGTGGTAATGGCCGGAAACGCGCGTTTCTCCGTCATCTCGCTTCCGTTATATCACCTGATCACCGTGATGGCGATGCCTGAAGTCATCGCATAATGCCATAAAACGCGTATCCATCACAGGATCTTTATGGCGCGTCAAGTCCATGACGCCACTTTTTCAGCATCCTCCATGCGAAAACAAACATTTTTTACATAATGTGAATGATCACGTTGGTTGTGCGCCGTCATAATCCGGGTTATAATACTCAACATAGTGACTGGCGCGGCTTTCTAAAAGAGCGAATCATCACTCAGATCGATGGATGAACGGACTGATCTGTGTGACCGATTGAGCGATATTTTCATCGGCGTACGGACAGAACTGTGCGAACTTGAGGAAATCTTTTTGATCGCATGTGGTGAGCTGTGTAGCGTACACAGCCCTGTTAACTTGTGCACAATTTTTATTTGTGTTCTCGATTTTTGATTGCGGAGGTGCAAAATTGGCTAAAGGAAAAGCACGACTCTCCATCGTTCCACTTGGTGGGGTTGGCGAGATCGGAAAAAATATGACTTTGTATTGGTACGGGAACGACATGGTTGTCGTTGACGCCGGCTTGAAGTTCCCAGAAGAGGATATGCTGGGCATTGATATAGTCATTCCAGATATCACATTTTTGGTGGAAAATCGCGATAAGATCCGCGGGATTTTCTTGACCCACGGACACGAGGATCACATCGGTGGCTTGCCATATATCTTGCGGGACTTGAATGTTCCCGTTTATGGGACGGGCCTCACATTGGGACTTGTAGAAAATAAACTGCGTGAGCATGGGCTGTTGGATACGGCGAAATTGCATCGCGTCGACGGCAATTCTTTGATCAATGCGGGTGTCTTCCAGATTTCTTTGTTTTATGTCAATCACAGTATCCCGGATACTGCAGGTTTTGCCATTGACACACCTGAAGGCGTCGTCATTCATACAGGCGACTTTAAGTTTGATCCAACACCGGTCGATGGTCGGCACGCCGAGGTGCACAAACTGGCTGCTTTTGGCGCTCGCGGTGTTTTGGCGCTCGTAGGGGACAGCACGAATGCGGAACGCCCTGGCTATACGCCCTCGGAGCAAACCGTCGGTGTAAAAATAAACGAGATCATCGCGAACGCGCCTGGACGCGTCATCATGTCGACATTTGCTTCTAATATTCATCGACTGCAATTGATGATTCAGGCGGCCGAGCGCCATGGTCGAAAAGTGGCCGTAGTGGGTCGCAGCATGGTCAATAACATTCAGACGAGTGTCCAATTGGGATATCTTGAAATTCAACCCGACACGATGGTGGACGTGGATGATATCAACAAGATGGATCCGGAAAAACTGGTGATTTTATCGACTGGCAGTCAAGGCGAACCAATGTCCGCTTTAACGCGGATGGCTCGCGCAGCGCACCGGAAGATTGAAATTCTGCCGGGGGATACCGTTGTTTTTGCCAGTTCGCCCATTCCGGGAAACGAAAAGTATATCGCGCGCACGATTGATCAACTGTTTCGCGTAGGGGCAAACGTCATTTATCGCGGTGTGCACGCTTCTGGTCACGGCAGCCAGGAGGATTTGAAGTGGATGCTTTCGCTGGTTCGGCCGAAGTACTTTTTGCCGGTTCACGGCGAGTTTCGCATGCAGCGCACACATGCCGACTTGGCGATTGATGTCGGTGTCGAAGCGGAAAACATTTTCATCACCGATTTGGGCGATGTGGTCGAATTCGAAAATGGACGCGCTCGGCTCGGGGGCAAGGTGCCCGCAGGTACCGTGATGATCGATGGACTTGGCGTCGGCGATGTCGGCAACATTGTCCTGCGTGATCGGAAACTGCTGTCTCAAGACGGCATTCTCGTGGTGGTTGTCACGTTGTCGAAAGCGACAGGGCAAGTATTGTCTGGACCAGATATCATTTCGCGCGGGTTCGTCTATGTGCGGGAGTCAGAGGCGTTGCTCGAAGAGGCGAACAGGTTGGTGGAAAATACACTGGCTCGTCTGGTCTCCGATAACATCAGCGAATGGTCCTCATTGAAGACCGCCGTTCGCGATGCGCTTGGACGTTATCTGTTTGAACAGACCCGTCGCCGTCCGATGATATTGCCCATCATCATGGAGGCATAAGTTTGACAAAGTGAAAAAGGGGCCATCCAGCAGACCGCGTCGCCAGTCTGTTGGATGGCCTTTTTTGTCGTTCGCGTATCCCATTTCTGCATCTGATTTCCTCTCGACGTTCATACTAAGGGGCGAAGAGAGGAGTGGATGAGGGTGAAACCAAACGGAGGTTTACCAATCGAGCATGTTCTGCAGCAAATGCGGCGCTTGTCCACAAACATGTCCGAGGCGCAAGAAACACCAGATGAACATACAACGGAAAATATCGAAGCGCTTGGCGCAACAGCTCCGGCGACGATGCCGGAAAGCAATATTTACTGTTTAACCATCATTGGTCAAATCGAAGGACATATGGTGTTGCCGCCGCAGAACAAAACGACCAAGTATGAGCACATCATTCCTCAATTGGTTGCAGTTGAAGAGAGTGAAAAAGTAAAAGGCCTCTTGTTGGTCTTAAATACGGTGGGCGGTGATGTCGAGGCTGGACTTGCCATCGCAGAGTTGGTTGCATCAATCAGCAAGCCAACGGTCTCTCTGGTGTTGGGCGGCGGCCACTCCATTGGCGTACCTATTGCAGTCAGCTCCGACTATACGTATATCGCCGAATCCGCGAGCATGACCATTCACCCGATTCGGCTCAATGGGCTTGTGATTGGTGTTCCGCAGTCATTTGAGTACCTGGAGAAAATGCAGGAACGTGTCACGCGCTTTGTCATTGAGCACTCCAACATCACAGAGGAAAAGTTTCGTGATTTGATGTTGAACACGGGGCAGATGGCCAAGGATATTGGCACAACCGTCGTCGGACAGGATGCAGTAAAATACGGCTTGGTGGATGAAGTGGGCGGTTTGGGGCAGGCGATGCGCAAACTTCAGGAGATGATGGCGGCAGAAGCAGAAGACGCCACACAAGCGGCTACGGGGATGATGCAGTAATGCATTGGACCATTTTATCCGAGCATGAAGTATTTGCGAACGCGACGCCTACAGATGCAGAGCACAACGCCATCGAAGAAGTGATGGTTGGCCAAGCGCGGCTCATCCTTGCGCGCGCCGCTGACGGCACTGCGACCATCACGCGCCTCATCAGTCCACACGCGAGGGATTACCTGCGCGAGGATTGGCAACCAGGGATGCCTTACCGTGGAGACGTGTGATGATCCATCAGATTGAATCATGACGAGGGGGACTTTTTCACATGTTCCTGCGGGTAGGGGTCGCTCGGGAAGCGTAGTGGTGGAGATATCACCTTGAAGCGGGGCCGCTTTAAGCGGCCTTTTGATGATTGATGATGGGATTTTAGGAAACATCGTTGAACGTGTCTCTATTTTCCCCACCAGTATCAACGATACAAGGGCAAGAGCAGGAAAAGCGGCATGCAGCCACGAAACAGTCAGCAATGAAATGAAGGCTGGTGGGTAAAGCGTGGCACGAAAACAACAGCAAAAAAATATCCTCAAATATGAAGTCACAGGCCTTGCCATGTTGACGGCAAGCGCGCTCGCATTGGGTCGCTTGGGCCTAGTTGGTCAAATCTTTGCGGTAGCAAGTATTTACCTGGCTGGCAGCTGGTATTTTTTGATCCCGATTCTCGTGGGCTACGCCGCCCTATACATGATGATTCGCCGCACAAGATTTCCATGGGACAGCCGACATGTTGGCCTGTTGATCATTTTACTGTGTTTTCTCGCTTTCATGGAAATGGACTTTTACGGAAAAACATATGAAAGTATTCCCCTCTATAAAGCGCAATTTAACGCGCTGTCTGATTTGCGTCAATATATTTTTCAGCCAACTGGCAGTGCGCCGCCGCGGGCCGGCGGCGGGTTTTTGGGATATGGCGTCTTTGCCATTCTGCACGCATTGTTCAACACGCCTGGAACAAGCGAAGTGGGGCCGCGTTTGGTCATCACGGCAGGTTGTTTGATTGGCATTGCGCTGGCTTTGCAGACGTCGCTGGTCAATCTGGTCAAACGCGGCACAGGTTGGACCGAAGGTCTGATGGGGAGCCTGTGGCAGTCTGTCCGCAGCCATGTGAATGTGTTGTTTCGATCCGATAGGGATACTGATGATCAGGTTGAGCAGATTCCGCCGGGAAAATCCCGCCGCAAGAAACCGGAGCTCATTGTAGATGGAGAAGTGTATGAAGACGACGACGCTGTACAAGGGTCAAAGGCCGTTCGGCCGCAGGCTAAATTTGAGGCGCCGGTCATCCATGATTTCACGCATCGAGCTGGCCCATTGCGCGAAGAAACCACTGACGCCGCAGGAACGGCAACTGCTGAACCGCCGCTTGAGCAAATGGGCAATCAATTGGTGATGCGGTTTCCGGATGCGCCGCTGAAAAAGCCGACCACCCCACCGCAGCGAGAACATGCGCCAGAAGGGGATTACGAGGTAGGCACAATTGTGCATGACGAGAATTTTCGCCTGCCGCCCATCTCGCTTTTCACGCTGCCGCCAAACAGCGGCAAGAATTTTTCACAGCGCGGCGCGCAGGCCAATGCGCAAAAACTGGAGTCAACCCTGCAATCGTTTGGTGTGCAAGCGCGCGTTTTGGAGATCAGCCGCGGTCCCACCGTCACACGCTATGAATTGCAGCCTGCGGCAGGTGTGAAAGTTTCGCGGATTGTAGGATTGACGGATGATATCGCACTCGCCTTGGCTGCGCGCGACATTCGTATGGAGGCGCCCGTTCCAGGCAAATCGGTGATTGGCATTGAGGTGCCAAACGAGGAAGTGGCCATAGTCTCGCTGCGCGAAGTGCTTGCTTCGCCGGAGTTTCAAAAGACGAATGCTCATTTGGCGCTCGCTTTGGGCCGCGACATATCAGGTGCGCCGATTGTCGGCGATTTGCAGAAGATGCCTCACTTGCTGGTCGCAGGCGCCACAGGCGCGGGGAAAAGTGTGTGTATCAACGGGATCGTCGCTTCCATCATGATGCGTCACAAGCCACACGAAGTGAAATTGATGATGATTGACCCGAAGATGGTGGAGCTCAGTGTCTACAATGGCATTCCACATTTGCTTGCGCCTGTAGTCACAGATTCGCGCAAGGCCGCCTTTGCACTAAAAAAAGTCGTGCAGGAGATGGAGAACCGTTATCAATTGATGGCAGAACGGGGCGCGCGCGATATTGGGCGATATAATCAGTTGCTGCGGGACGAAGGACTGGAGCCGTTGCCGTTCATCGTCGTGATCGTCGATGAGTTGGCCGATTTGATGATGGTTGCGCCTGGTGATGTCGAGGATGCAATCTGTCGGATTGCCCAAATGGCCCGCGCGGCCGGGATTCACCTGATTGTGGCCACACAAAGGCCGTCCGTCGATGTCATCACGGGGCTCATCAAAGCGAACATCCCGAGCCGTATCGCTTTTGCTGTGTCATCCATGCACGACTCGCGGACCATTTTGGATGGGCCTGGCGCGGAAAAACTCTTGGGCCGCGGTGATATGCTCTACATGCCCGTTGGCGCATCGAAGGCTGTGCGTGTACAGGGGGCATTTGTCTCGGAAGGAGAAATAGAGCGGTTGGTCAAGTTCGTCAAGGAGCAGCAACACGCGGTCTACACCGTTGATTTGAACCATGGCGGCGAAGAAGAGACAACCGAGGACAGCGCCGGGGCGGACTTGGACGCACTGTTTGCCGATGCAGTAGATCTGGTTGTCGATTTGGGCCAGGCATCGGCATCGATGTTGCAACGGCGGTTTCGCATTGGCTACTCGCGCGCCTCGCGCATTGTGGATCAAATGGAGCAAAGCGGAATTGTCGGCCCCTTTGAGGGCAGCAAGCCGCGCGAAGTGATGATTTCAAAAGAGCAGTGGTTGCAGGCAAAATCATCATTCGTTCGCACACAGGAGTGATACAAGCCCTTCGTTGTCCATATACCTTGTAGTGGACATGTGAAAATCCATTCACCAGATTGGATGCCGAGAAGACTTTTTCACATGTCCCAACGTATTTGACTCGACGAGGAGATGGACAAGCATGGGGCGGACAGCGTTCAAAGGGCGCTTGTGGCAAGCGTATTTGGTTGTAGGGGCGTTATGCCTTGGCGTCTTTGTGTATGTGGACGGCAAGGTTTTTCCACAGGTAGATTCCCACTCTGCAGTGGCAAATGCGACATCCGGATCAGCAGCCCAGCATCAAAAACCGGATACGGCGCCATCCAACCAGATGATAAACACTTTGACGAAAAAGCTGGCTGATGTCGACGGTTTGTTTGACATGGTGGTTCTGCCAGACGGTGCTGGGGATGGGCAATTTACGGTATCGGCTATGGTTGATTTAGACACAGGAGAATCGGATGGTCAGAGCGTAAACCAGCAGGTGAATGCCGCGGTCGACGCGTATTACCAAGATATTTACACCAGCCAGCAACCGGTTAGCCAGGCTGAACTCACATTTATGCAGGATGGCAACATAGTTGGTCAGGCCGGATTGGGGAAAAACGCGTATGAGAAACTGGCCGCCACGACGACAGCGGGGAATATCGCAACAGCGCTCATGCACGGAACGCAAGTGGCGGGTGACAGCGCGAACGCCGCTTGGCTGGAAGTGGAGAATTCGTGACGGGCGGCGCTTGTCAGCCGCGCCGCCGCGGTGTTGCCCCAATGAGGTAGAGCTGCGATATGGCGATGTGATCACGGCGAAATGCCCGCATCAGTGCGCGTACAATCGGCTCGTGACCTGTGCGCAGCAACGTATCGACGATGCTTTTCAAAGTGAATCCTTCATCCAAGCAGTTTTCCACTTCTGGGTTGTCATCTAGACAATAGAGCCATCGTTCGTCGTACTGGCTTCCTCTGCGTTCCTTATATGCCGCGGCGTACAGTTGGTAAATATTAAACGATGCATGCAACTGCTCCAGATAGGACTCCAATTGGTACAGCGCTTTTGCAACCGATAAATGCTCTCCCTGAAAGTTGGCCAAATCACTCACCCTCTCCATTTCATTATGTTGCGCAAAAGGCGCAAAGGCAAGAGGAAGTTCAATGAGATAAAGCACATATCTAGGCCTCCTGAGCCAACTGCATCGTGAAAATGTCGGCATGGTAGATGTGCATACAGAGGGGTGGCTGTATTTTCATGATGGAATACGTAAAGTTGCATAAAGCATTTTGTGCGTGACTGATATACAATGGCAGGTGAATGAAAGACAATGTGGGTATACTTGAATATTCGAGCCAAGACCAGAAACACCTTCGTACAACGCCATCTGCGATGCCTTAAATGACTGGTCGTTTCATATGCTGCTGGTACGGAGGGCATCACATATGGCGGTCTAGGTGTTTGATAGGAGTTACAACTAACATGAAAGTCAGCAAGCCATACATAGCAAGTTCTTGTATCATCTTGACCGCCCTGATGGTATCTGGGTGTGGTGCGCCAGATCTGGCAGCGATGAAACCACACGTGACCAAGTCTGCCGGCGCGGTTATCTTGGTGGACAACCCCAATTTTGTCGCACCGAAAGATCTCCAATCCAATCAAGGCAAACAGTTGACGAGTGTCGAGACCATTCAAGCGACGACGGCGTCGTTTGCGTCAAACGTGACCTCTGCGCTAAAAAACCGGCATGTCAGCCTATGTTTGATTGCTGCTGACAATGCGAATCCACTCACAGCTGAGATTCAAAAACTTGCATCAGCGCACCCAAATGTACATTTCGAAGTGGTGAGCAATCAGACGTTGACCTCGCTGCAAAGTTCAGAGATTGGTTCCATTGTGCAAGATGAAGATGCGGTCGCTTTTGCCATTGGCTCCCTCGCTGGTACATGGGCCACGACTGAGGTGCAGGCCCTACAACTGACGAAACAACCGATTTTTGGTTATGTTCAAGGGAATGTGTCAAAAGACGCGCAAAAGGCGTTTTTTGCGGGACTGTTCACTGAAGATCCGAACGCTGATATCGAGCCGATGACGCCGCTAAATGGGACAACGGCCAATGTCACGCCAATTTATCCGACAGTGACCGCCATCGCTGCGGCTGGACAATTGAATGCGAGTTTGTTGCAGACCGTGCAGGAAACCGCTCCGGTCATCTTTGACGTGGATGATGCTTCAGACGTTCCCAATGCTGCCGTCAAGCCAGGACATCTTGGGTCGTCGCACTTACAAAACGTCTTATCTGAATTTGCGACAGGACAATGGCAGGCGCGTGCAGAAAGTGTGGTTGACCAGAATTCCGTTTTATTGGACACAGGACAGTTGCCAAGTCAGGTGATGAGCGCTTGGCATACCCTGCAACCATCACTGGCACAGGCTCCGGCGCAGTGGCAAGCCGCTTTTCAAAATCTGCCGGCGGCTACGAGACAAATGTTGCAAACGAAGTTTGGCATTGTCTGAAAAAGGAGATGTTGAATAGTGTCCAACACCGAACAAGTGCAGGGCCAAGCGCAGTACTATTTTCAATATCACATCCGTCGAGACAGGCCGGGACTTCTCGGGGATATCGCTTCTCTCTTGGGCATGCTCGGCTTTAATATTCTGCAGTTGGCAGGGGTTTCCGAGCACAGCAGGGGATTTCTCATACAGACGGATCGACCTGATAGTTTGAATGTGCTGCAGACGATGTTGTCTTCGATGGATGATATAGAGGTGACAGCGCTGCGGCAACCGTCGCTGCGGGATAGGTTGGCCATCCGTCACGGCCGCTACATCGAGCGAAGTGATGCGCAAACCCGCACATATCGCTTCGTGCGGGACGAATTAGGGGTGCTTGTCGATTTCCTTGGCGAATTGCTGAAGCAACCGGGACGTCAGGTCATTGGTGTGCGGGGACAGCCTCGGGTGGGGAAAACGGAATCGATTGTCGCCGCAAGTGTATATGCCAACAAAAGGTGGCTGTTTGTATCTTCGACACTGCTGAGACAGACCATCATGCGCGAATTGCCATCGAATGATTTTTTATCCGACCGTTTCGTGTATATTATTGATGGGGCGGTTTCAGCGCTGCGGGGGGACGAAGAACACCTGCAGTGTGTTGAAGAAATCTTGCGTATGCCTGCTCCAATTGTCATTGAGCATCCAGACATTTTTGTGAGTAGATCTCGGTTTCGTTGGGATTTATTTGACTTGATTATCGAACTGCGGCGGGAAACGCATGAAGATATACGCTATGACGTATTTGAACAGGAAGCATCCGCTTGGTCCAATGAGTGAACCACATAGTGAAGGAGGGTAATCGTTGCGAGAACTAGGCCGCATTCTGCGTACGAAGAGAGAAGCAATTGGCTATGATTTAGATGAAATTGAGGAAAAGACGAAAATCCGCAAACGATATTTGATTGCCCTTGAGGAAGGTGACTGGAGCAGTCTGCCTGGCCGCGTGTACGCACGAGGCTTTGTCCGCAGTTATGCGGATGTGCTAGGGCTTGATGGTTTCGATTTGCTGCAGAAGTATGTCGATGGGCGCGATTTGGACGAGCCAGACAAACATGAGCAAGCACCGGTTGAGACACCTGTCAGGCGCCAGCCAGCGGCAACACCACCACCTCCGAAAGCCAATGTTGAGGAAGAAGCGCGTACAAGTCCACAAAAACCGACAGCGGAGATCGCGGAACGAGACAAATCATCGTCTGCGCAACCCAAAAAGAGGACGCCGCAGTATCGGGAGACAAAAGAGCGGATGCGCGTTGGTGGCGCGGTTGGTCAGGTGCTGATTATTGTTGCCGCCTTGGTGGTGGTCGGCGGCGGATATGTGGTTTTGCACCGTCATATGGATGGGGGGAAACCCACGCAGGCTGCCACCTCCGGCAATCAAACGGGGCAAAATAACACGACTGCGCCCGCGAACACGACGCAGAACAAACCGACGAACCAAACGGGCAACCATACGACAAAGCATACAACCACGACAAAGAAACCGCCGAAGCAGCCTGTCACCATTACGGCACAGCCATTTACGGGCGGCGCGCATCCATATCTGGTTGGGAATGTCCAGAAGTTGCATGTTGTTGTGCAAGTGACGTCTGGTCAATGTTGGATGGCGGTTACAGGCGATGGCGGAAAAGTTTTGAATGGCAACGACATTGTGAACCCAGGGCAGTCACAGACGTTCGACGCGAACCAGACCATCGAGTTTAATCTTGGGCATGTCCAAGGTGTAACCATCACGGTCAATGGCAAGCCACTGACATTGCCAGATACCAATACACCTGTCACAATTCAAATTCAGAGACAAAGTTCATAAGACCGCCATGCGTCGTTCCGCACCGGCAACGTGATGAAGATGCCAGTCAATCGAGGCAGCGCGGATGGGGTGGCACGAAGGTGCCGACTTTATTTTTACGGTAGAAGGACGTGATAGAATGGCTAAAGAAGCATCTTTCGACGTAGTTTCCAAAGTGGATTTGCAAGAAGTGAACAATGCCGTGACACAAGCGCGTCGCGAAATCGAAACGCGGTTTGATTTCAAAGGCAGCAAGAGTGAGATTCGGGTAGAGGACGAAGCGCTGACGCTCATTTCCGATGATGAATACAAGTTGTCACAACTGCTCGACGTACTCCACACCAAACTCATCAAGCGGGATGTTTCGCTCAAAGCTTTAAAACCGGGCAAGATTCAACCTGCCGCCGGGGGGACGGTGCGGCAAGTGTTTACACTCACACAGGGGATAGATCAAACTGTCGCCAAGCAGATCACGAAAGTCATCAAAGATTCAAAAGTAAAGGTACAGGCTCAAATTCAAGGTGATCAGATACGGGTGACCGGCAAGAGTCGCGACGACTTGCAACAAATTATTCAACTGTTGCAAAGTCAAGACTTTGACGCGCCTCTGCAGTTCACGAATTATCGTTGATAAAACAGATGATAACTAAACTAGATGGTGTTGATAATCGCTTGGATGGGGGCGTGAAGTTTTGAATCTGGCTAACCGCATTACGATAGCCAGGATTTTTCTGGTTCCTGTCGTCAGTTTGGTACTCCTCATCCACTACAATTTTTGGTCCATCACGATTAATCAGCAGACGACGACAGGCAGCGAAATCATCGCTGCGCTTATCTTCATTCTCGCAGCAAGCACAGATGGACTGGATGGGTATATTGCGCGCAAACGCCAAATCGTGACCAATTTTGGCAAATTTCTCGATCCACTTGCTGACAAGTTGCTGATATCTGCTGTGCTCATCAGCCTTGTCCAGATGCAGCGAATGCCGGCTTGGGTCGCCATTATCATCATCAGTCGCGAGTTCGCGGTCACTGGCCTCCGGCTTGTGGCGGCGGCGGAGGGAATCGTCATCGCCGCCAGCAAGTTGGCAAAGTGGAAGACGGCGACGCAAATGATTGCAATGGTGGCGCTGATTGTGAACAATTTCCCTTTTTCTGCGCTGGGCTTTCCGTTTGCAGAATTGATGCTGTATATCATGGTGTTAATAACAGTCGTCTCGGGACTTGATTATTTCTTAAAGAACAAAAGCATCATCCGTGTGACAGACTGAAGTACTGGAGATGATGGCGCATGTCAGACGCGTGTCGCGCCGAACTGCTGGCAATCGGTTCGGAGATTTTACTTGGCCAAATTCACAACGCCCATGCACGGTTTATTTCTGCGGAACTTGCCAAACATGGATTGTACGTGTACCATCACGTTGCAGTCGGTGACAATGAAGCACGGATTCAGGCCGCATATCAAACAGCGGTAACGCGGTCCAATGTTGTGATTGTAACGGGGGGCCTCGGTCCCACTGTAGACGATTTGACAAAAGAAGCCTTGGCGGCATTTTTGGCTCGGAAATTGGTTTTATCCAATGAGGCTTTAGCGCAGCTTGAAACATATTTTGCTCATAGACAACGGAAAATGCCAGAAGAGAATCGGAAGCAAGCTTATTGTATTGAAGGTGGCGAATTGATTCCCAATCCCAATGGGACTGCGCCTGGACAATATATCTTTGCGAAGAATGTGCATTTCTTCTTGTTGCCTGGCCCGCCACTTGAAATGCAACCTATGTTGCGGGACTATGTCCTCCCGAAACTATTGGACGTCTTTGGCGGCTCACAGGCGCTCGTTTCTCGTATTTTGCATTTTTGTGGCATTGGCGAATCGGATGTCGATGAACAGGTGCGCGATTTGACAGCGTCTGCGAACCCGACCGTGGCGCCGCTTGCCGGTGAAGGCGAAATGCTTTTGCGCATCACTGCGACCGCAGGGAGTGAAGAAGCGGCAAAAGCGAAAATCGCGCCGATTGAGGCGGACATTCGCAGGCGTTTTGGCTCGTATATCTATGGGGTTGACGATGACACATTGCCAACCGTCGTGGGACGCATGCTGGAGGAACAGCGCGCGACCATCGGCGTAGCGGAAAGTTGTACGGGCGGCATGCTCGCCGCGATGTTTACAGATATTCCTGGTAGCTCAGCTTATTTTCTCGGCGGTATTGTCGCATATGACAACCATGTGAAGGAAGCGCTGCTGGGCGTTCCAGCGAATGTGCTCGAAACAAAGGGCGCGGTATCAGAGGAAACGGCGAAAGCCATGGCAGAAGGCGTCAGATCACGTCTACAGAGTACTTACGGAATTGGCATTACAGGCATTGCAGGTCCAGGGGGCGGCACGGCTGACAAACCAGTCGGCCTTGTCTTTGTCGCTGTCGCAGATGCCAGTGGAACGGAAGTTTTTCGATTGCAATATCGTGTTTCACGTCAGCAGGTGCGTTTGCGTACGTGTAAACAGGCGTTGTGGCGACTGCTTAATCGCATGCAACAACATGCGCCGGAAATCGGGAATTCTCCCTGAATTTTCGGGTTGTGTAGCACGGCGTTTGCAAAAACATGTGGATTTGTCTGGCATTGGAGTCCACTTGCCAGATTCAATGGCGCATGCCATTTTGCAAAACGCTCATGTCTTTGATTCAGAAAGGTGAGATCATGTCAGCATTTGAAGAATTTGAACTACATCGCCGCGTGGCACAGGCGATTCATGATATGGGCTTTGAAGAGCCATCGCCCATTCAAAAAGTATGTATCCCCTTGGTGTTAGAAGGGGTTGATGTGATTGGTCAGGCCCAAACTGGGACTGGGAAGACGGCTGCTTTTGGGATTCCGCTGGTTGATCGCGTCACACAAGATCCGCATGTTCAGGCAATTGTATTGACACCAACGCGTGAATTGGCGATTCAGGTCGCTGGCGAAGTTCGCAAAATCGCAAAATACAAGCGGGTTCGCTCCGTTCCCATCTATGGAGGACAGTCGATTGGTCACCAGATCCGCGCTTTGAAACAAGGTGTGCAGATTGTCATTGGGACGCCTGGCCGCGTGCTCGATCACATTCGCCGCGGCACGCTCAAGTTGAGCCAAGTTCGCACAGTGGTCTTGGACGAGGCGGACGAAATGCTGGATATGGGCTTCATTGAGGACATTGAAAGCATTCTGCGTGAAACGCCAGATGAGCGCCAAACACTGCTTTTCTCCGCAACATTCCCAGCTGAGGTCAAACGACTCTCTGGACGTTATATGAAAGATCCGAAGCATGTGACAGTCAATCGCGGTGAGATGACTGTTCCACGTATTGATCAAGTTTTTTACAAAGTGCTTGAACGCAATAAACTGGAGAGCCTCTGCCGGATTGCGGACAGCGAAGAAGTGCAGTTGGGCATCATTTTCTGCCGCACAAAGCGCGGTGTGGATGAGTTGGTCGAAGCGCTGCTCGCACGCGGCTATCTCGCTGATGGGCTGCATGGCGATTTGAGCCAGGCGCAGCGCGACAGAGTCATGCGGCGTTTTCGCAAGAATGAAATTGAAATGCTGGTCGCGACCGACGTCGCCGCGCGCGGTCTCGATGTGGACGATGTCACACACGTCATCAATTACGATATCCCGCAGGATCCTGAATCCTATGTGCACCGCATCGGTCGGACGGGGCGCGCTGGCAAGCACGGCTTGGCCATCACGCTTGTGACGCCGCGTGAGTTTAAGTTGCTTAAACAAATCGAGCGCGAGACCAAAGCGAGCATGATTTTGCGCGAAGTTCCGTCGCTGGAGGATGTGGCAGAACGCCAAGCGGAAATTTGGCGCAACCGCATCGTCGAAGTGTTGAACGAAGGTGGCCTTGGCCATTATCGCGCGATTCTAGGAAATTTGGTAGATGACTACGATCCGGTGGATCTCGCATCGGCGCTGTTAAAGGTGGCCACCGCTGGCGACGCGCAGCGTCCAGATGGCGAGGACTACGACTTTGGCGATACGGGCGCTCGTCCGGGCATGGTGCGTTTCTTTGTCAATATTGGCCGCACAGCTCGCATGAGCCCAGCAGACTTTGTGCGCGCCATCGCCGACGAAGCGGGTGTGCCTGGCGCAGCCATCGGCCGGATCGACATCTTTGATCGGTTTACGTTTATTGAAGTGGAGCAGGAAAGCGCGCCGTTTGTCTACGAGGCGCTGCGTCAGAGCCGCATCAATGGCACGCGCGTGAACTTGGAACCGGCAAAGCCGCGTGAAGCGCGGCGCTAAACGGTGTCTACGGGCAAGTCGCTTCAGAAGTGAACGTGCTGTCAGCACTTTGCTTGCAACATCTTTGCAATATACCAGGTGTGATACGCAAATGGCTCACCGTGTGGCGGTGAGCCATTTTTTTCGATCACGTTGCAAATTTTTTTGAACGATCATGCGAACAAATGTTTGCATTTGTTGATAGAGTTGATACAATATGATCGAAGGAAGCTAGCAACACTTCGCGAATTGATTATGATATCAAAGTGATTCGAATAAGACCGCTATGCGCGGCGTTTACGCGCCAATCGAACCGTGAGCATTTTTGGGTAACTGAAGCAGCGTGGTTGGTGCAGTCGCAAATGGTGATTATTCTTTCGAAATGAGGATGGTGTCCCATGGGAGAAAAGCGCGCGGCGCTAGAAATGGCCCTGAAACAGATTGAAAAGCAGTTTGGCAAAGGTTCTATCATGCGGCTGGGGGAAGCTTCTGCGTCCATGAATGTGGAAACGGTCTCCACGGGGTCAATTGCACTGGATATCGCACTGGGTGTGGGCGGATTGCCGCGAGGCCGCATCATTGAGGTGTACGGCCCGGAATCGTCAGGTAAGACGACTGTCGCGCTACATACCGTCGCAGAGGTGCAGAAGGCGGGCGGCCAAGCCGCGTTTATCGACGCCGAGCACGCGTTAGATCCAGCCTATGCCCAAAAGCTTGGCGTGAATATCGACGAATTGTTGATTTCACAGCCGGACACCGGTGAACAAGCGCTGGAAATTGCAGAGGCGCTCGTGCGCAGCGGCGCAGTCGATGTGATTGTCATCGACTCTGTCGCGGCCTTGGTTCCGAAAAACGAATTGGAAGGCGACATGGGGGATTCACACGTCGGTCTGCAAGCGAGGTTGATGTCGCAGGCATTGCGCAAGCTCGCGGGCGCCATTAGCAAATCGAAGACCATCGCCATCTTTATCAACCAAATTCGCGAAAAGGTCGGTGTCATGTTCGGCAATCCGGAAACGACGACTGGCGGACGTGCGCTCAAGTTTTATGCCACGGTTCGACTTGAAGTCAGACGCGCCGAATCAATTAAACAAGGCAACGACGTAGTCGGGTCGCGCACGCGCATTAAAGTGGTCAAGAACAAAGTCGCGCCGCCGTTCCGGCAAGCGGATGTCGATATCATGTTCGGTGAAGGGATTTCCCGTGAAGGCAGCCTGGTAGATATGGCGGCGGATATCGACGTGATTCAAAAGAGCGGTGCATGGTACTCGTTCAATGAGGAACGCCTTGGCCAAGGACGGGAGAATGCGAAACAGTTTTTGAAAGAGCATCCAGAAATCGCTGCGCAAATTGAGGCGCAAGTTCGCACACATTATGATGTCCCTTTATCGGAACTGATTGCCGGCGATGTCTCGGAGGATGACCCGGAGGATGTGCTTGAGTTTGGCAACGTTACCTGAACCAAATGAAGATGTGATTGTGGCTCGTGAGCCAGTGATGGGGGACCCGAACGCTGTTCGGGTTCTTTTTCACATTCGTTTGGCGCTTGTCATCGCCATTACGGATTGGGTGGAGCTTGGCCTCAAAGTTGGTCTGCCGGTCGATGCGGATTTATTTGAAGTGTTGACACAGCGTGCGGTCATTCGAGAGGCGGAGAAGCTGGCGCTCACCTACTTGACAGGTCGCGTTCGGACCGCATCGCAAGTTCGGTCGATGTTCAAAAGAAAAGAAGTGGATGATGCGGTCGCCGCCGCCGTCGTCAAACGGTTGCAGGCGCGTAATATCATTGATGATGAGCGCTACGCCACTTGGTTTGTGGAACAGGCTGGCGTCCGCGCTGGGCGACAACAGCTGATGGCAAAGCTATTGCGCCGCGGCATTGAGCGGGAAACGGCAAAACAGGTGATAGACCGACACTTTACGTCAGATGACGAATTGCAGGCCGCGCGATTGATTGCGGAAAAATATTTGCGCAGGCATGGGCGGATCGAAGAATACAAGGACAAAATGAAGCTGTTGCAACACTTGGCGCGCCGCGGTTTTTCTCAAGATGTGGCAATGGAGATTGTGAAAATCATCCAAAATGAGGACGGTAACACGGGTGAGGCATCAAAAGATGTGTTTTCTTGACAGTGATTTGGACGAACACGTACAATAGATCTGCGTATCATTTACGGCCTCTAGCTCGAATCCGTCATACATTGACGCGAACGGTTGGTTTTTCCAACTGGAGCAGGGAGGCATTGCTTTGTGATTCCCATTTGGTTGTGTATTGTCATAGCAGTAATTTGTTTAGCGATTGGCTTAGGGTTTGGCTACCTTGCTCGGCGGTTCATGGCCGAGTCCAAAATTGGCACCGCGGAAGTGCGTGCTTTGCAGATTATAGAGTCAGCACAACGAGACGTAGAGGCAAGACGCAAAGAAGCAGTTTTGGAAGCAAAAGAGGAAACACATCGGATTCGTCAAGAGGCGGATAAAGAGCTGCGGGAGCGACGCAACGAACTGCAGCGACTTGAGCGCCGTGTTCTTCAAAAAGAGGAATCGCTTGATCGCAAGTTGGAAGTGCAAGAGCAAAAAGCAGAGGAACTACGCAAAGACGAACAGTCATTGCAAGGTTTAAAGGCTGAAATTGAGTCACTGCGCTTGGAGCAGGTTCGCGAATTGGAACGTGTTTCTGGCTTGACGCGGGAAAGCGCGCGCGAGCTCATCATCAGTCAGATGGAGCGCGAGACGCGGCATGACGCGGCAGTGATGGTCAAACAAATTGAGCAAGAGGCAAAACGGGATGCCGAGCGGAGAGCGCGAGATATCATCGCGAGTGCAGTTCAACGTTGCGCTGCGGATCACGCTTCGGAAATCACCGTATCGGTTGTAAATTTGCCTAACGATGAAATGAAGGGACGTATTATTGGCCGCGAGGGCCGGAATATTCGTACCTTGGAAACGCTGACGGGCATTGACTTGATTATTGATGATACGCCTGAGGCCGTCATTTTATCCGGGTTTGATCCGATTCGCCGTGAGATTGCACGCGTTGCATTGGAGCGACTGGTCGCTGACGGGCGCATTCATCCAGCGCGGATCGAAGAAATGGTGGAGAAAGCGCGGCGAGATATTGATGACCTCGTTCGCGAAGAAGGTGAGCAAGCGACCTTTGACAGCAATGTGCATGGATTGCATCCGGATTTGGTCAAATTGCTTGGCCGTTTGAAATTCCGTACAAGTTATGGACAAAACGTACTCAAGCATTCAATTGAAGTGGCTCATTTGGCGGGCATGATGGCTGCGGAGCTGGGGTTGGATGTCGCCCTTGCAAGACGCGGTGGTCTGTTACACGATGTCGGTAAAGCCATTACGCACGAAGTAGAAGGTTCACACGTGGAAATTGGTGTGGATTTAGCAAAACGTTACAAGGAACATCCAATTGTCATTAATGCCATTGCTGCGCACCACGGGGATGTGGAATTTTCTTCTCCAGTGTCAGTCATTGTGGCGGCTGCAGATGCCATTTCTGCTGCACGTCCAGGAGCACGTCGTGAAACGCTGGAAATTTACATGAAGCGTTTGGAGAAGCTTGAATCGATTGCAGAGTCTTTTTCTGGTGTCGAAAAGAGCTACGCCATTCAGGCAGGGCGTGAAATTCGCATCATTGTGAAACCGGAATTAATTGATGATGCTGAGTCATTTTTGGTGGCAAAGGAGATATCCAAAAAGATTGAAAACGAACTGGATTACCCAGGTCAGATTAAAGTGACTGTCATTCGAGAAACTAGAGCCGTGGAATACGCAAAATAGAGTAGCCAACAGGCTGCTCTATTTTTCTATCGTGGGCGAGTTTTGTAAAAATTCCGTCAGGCTCGTTTGTCGTGATAGCAGAAGCATGTTGTTTGAAGCATAGACGGATTGTGGAAAGGGACTATGTGATGAAAGTGATATTTCTTGGCGATATCGTGGGGGAACCTGGTTGTCGTTTTGCAGCTGAGACACTGTCAGAGATCTTGCCACTCCATCAGCCAGATTTGGTGATAGCAAATGGAGAAAATGCGACAAAAGGACGCGGATTATCGCAAAAGACGGTTGAATCGCTGTATGACGCTGGCGTCGAGATCGTGACAATGGGGAACCATACATGGGATCAACGCGAAATTTTGCGTTTTATCGACAGTGATGAACGTATCGTTCGTCCGGCAAATTATCCGGTGGACACACCAGGGCGCGGCTATACGATTTGTAAAGTGAACCAGCGCAAAGTCTTGATCATCAACGTCATGGGACGTACGTTTTTAAGCCAGTTGGATTGCCCCTTCAATGCGGTCGAGCGCATTTTGGCGGAACATTCCGATATATGTCATGTCATTATCGACATGCATGCTGAGGTGACTTCGGAAAAACTCGGCATGGGTTGGGCTTTTGCAGGAAAAGTGTCGGCTGTGCTCGGTACACACACGCATGTGCCAACTGCGGATGCCACGATTTTGCCAGGCGGAACGGCGTATATTACGGATGTGGGTATGGTCGGGCCGCGCGACGGCATTTTAGGCATGAATCGGACACAGGTGATTCAGCGCATGCGCACGCAAATGCCGACACGTTTTGAAGTCGCAGATGGAGCCAATCAATTTTGTGCGGTTCTGTTTGAACTGGATGACGAAACGGGGCGCGCCAAACACATTGAGTCGCTGAATCGATTCGAGCCGCATCAGTAGTTTTTCTTCTCTTGTCCCTTCTGTTGGCATAAAAGGACAGTGTGTGAAATATCGATATAGTGTCCTACTGCCGAAGGGGATAGAGGAGGTCATTTCATCGTGGATGTGTTAAAGGTCTCGGCTAAGTCAAATCCGAATTCAGTCGCGGGTGCTTTGGCAGGGGTATTGCGTGAGCAAGGAAGCGCTGAAATTCAGGCGATTGGAGCAGGCGCTTTAAATCAGGCCGTTAAAGCGGTCGCCATTGCCAGGGGATTTGTCGCGCCAAGTGGCGTTGATTTGATTTGTATTCCAGCGTTTACGGACATTCAAATCGACGGGGAGGATCGGACGGCCATTCGCCTGTTGATTGAACCGCGCTGAGCAACGGTCGAATTTTACGTGCGCGTGAGCGCCATGCGTAAAGGTCGAATGGAAAGGAGCAGCTTTGATGAACCAATTCCATGTAGCCGATGCACATGTAGATGTGTTAATGAAGCTCTGTGGTTCGGATATTTCATTTCAGGCAGATGACCAGCGGCTTCAAGCAAATTTTCCATCTTTGACGGCTGGGGGTGTGGCCACACAGGTGTTTGCGCTGTTTGTGTCGCCCGACGCAGATGCGGGGACGCAACTTCACAATGTGTTGCTTGAACTAGCGGCATTTTATGAGCAGGTGGCGACGCTGCCCAATATCCGTCACATCACATCGCGCAGCGATTTGCGCACCGCGCGGCAACAGCATCAAATGGCGGCGCTTCTGTCTCTTGAGGGAGGCGGCTGTTTGCGCGGGCAGGTTGAAATTTTACACATGCTGCATCATCTCGGCGTGCGGGGGATGGGCCTGACATGGAATGACGCCAACGAGTTGGCTGATGGATGTGGGGAACTGCGCGGCGGCGGTTTGACCCGGGCAGGTCGCGCCGTGGTTCGTGAATTGCAGCGGATGGCGATGTGGATTGATTTGGCGCATTTGCATGATGCGGGTGTGCGAGATATTCTTCGCTTCACGGATGGCCCCGTGATGGCCTCCCACGCAAATGCACGAGCTGTACATGCGCACAGGCGCAATCTCACGGACGATGTCATTCGTGAGATCATTCGCCGCGATGGTTGGCTGGGGTTGACGTTTGAAGCGAGTTTTTTGAGTGACAAGCCAGCTAGTAGCGACGATGTCTTACGCCATTTGGATCACGTTTTGGAACTGGGCGGCGCCCGCCACGTCGGTTTTGGTTCAGATTTTGATGGAACCTCCAACCCTGTCGCAGGACTGTCCGAAAGCCGAGACTATGCCCAACTGGCGCAATCCATCAGGGAACGATACGGAAATGAACTGGCGCACCGAATTCTATTTGACAATTTTGAAGCGTTTTTGCTGCGGCAATTGCCCGCGTAGTCCGCATGATCCACCGCTTATAGGCCAAAGAGGCGCTCCTTCACAGGGGGCGCTTTTTTTGTTGCCAAGCCTAACTTCGTTTTTCGGGCGATGATATGATGCGCACCCATTTAGGCAATCGCATAGGATGTGCTGTGGTAGCGATTAGGCGATATGCCGACACGGGCGAGGTGGCACGGCGTTCACCACTTTTCCTCGACTCGCATACCGATACAGTATGAAACCCGGGCTGATGCCTTTGGTGATGACGCGTCGGGTTAAACTTCAGAGGAGGTTGCCGCATGGTGCTCTCAAGTAAAGATCTTGGCTATCGTGAAATCATGGCGAGCGCGGTTTGCGGTCGGGGCAGCAAGTACGCACAGACAACGTATACAGTGCGCCCTACGCACCGTCCAAGCACAATCGGTGGTTGCTGGGTGATGAACCACATTTACGAAGCTGAATTGATTGGCGATTATGTCGAAGTACACGGGCGCTTCGATGTCAACGTGTGGTATTCGTACAACAACAACTCGGACACGGCTGTGGCGAAGGAAACTGTGACCTATGTCGAGCAGATTGCCCTTCACGATCTCGATACAGATTGTGTGCGTGACACGCGTGAAGTAGAAGTTCGCGTGTTGCAAAACCCGAATTGTCTTGATGCAACGTTGACTGGGAATGGATCAGAGGTGCTGGTTCGGGTAGAGAAAGAGCTCGGTGTGGAAATCATCGGCAAGACAAAATTGTGTGTTGTGACCGCTGAGTTGGTCGAGAAAAAAGACGAAGACTTCTTCGAAGAGGAAAGTGTACTGGAAGAAGTCGAGATCGAAGACTGAACAAATCAATTGGTGGATTGAAAATGGGGCGTGATGCGCCCCATTTCTCATTGTATGACTTCGAGGAGGGACCAGTATGCGAGTTCGCGTTCAAATCAGTCAATCGTTACACGGACGCAGTGTGCAACTGCGTGGTTTTTCTCTTGGCAATAAAAATGTAACTGAGCTGATATTCGGAAATCTCGTGTGTGCTGTGAACGCGACGGCGAATAGGGCGCTGGAGAGAGAAAAACCGATTTTGGTGTTGTCTCCATCCGTGGCGAACGCATTTGGACTGACTGCGGACACAGACTTGCATCTGGTCCAGCACGGCAGCGTTTGGCGACTGGGCCCCGTCCTCGGTCTGTACGTGGATAGACTGCCATCCAAGGATAGGCCATTTGGCGAACAGACACATATGTTTGAGGAATTGACTACATACGGACAGGCAATGGGGGTGCATGTCGTGATTTTATCTCCAGGTGATGTCGCGCAGCGACGGGTCATGCATTTTGATAGCGCGAGAAAAACCTGGCGAAATCATGAACGAATTTTCCCGGATATTGTCATCCGCCGTTCTGGTTCGTTTGCCAAACTGAATGCGCAAAAGGCGCAACGCGAGTTGCAGCAATTACAAGAAAAAGGGCGGTTGTACACATTGCCGCGCGCGAGCAGCAACAAATGGACATTGTACCAGGTGCTTAGTGTCGAAACATCTTTGCGCCCGTTTTTGCCGCGAACAACACTTTGCACGTCAGGGCGAGACTTGTATCGGATGGTGATGGCGCGCAAAGACGTGTATCTCAAACCACCTGGCGGCGCGCAGGGGATATCCATCTATCATGTGCAACAAAATGGAAACCGGACCAAAGTGCAATGGGAGAAACGCAAGGTTTCACGCAACACAGAGCGCTACACAAATGTGTTTCAACCGCAGACAGAACTGAAGAAAGCCCTTTTGTCCACACAGGATGAATTTGTTGGTTTCTGGCGACGAACTGGTATGCGGCGTTGTATTGTCCAGGACACGGTGCAATTGCCGCGTTTGAACGATTCACCCTTTGATTTTCGCTGGTTAGTGCAAGCGAGCGACAACCCAGAGGTGATTGCTCGGGTGGCGCGTATTGGCCAAAAGAATGCCATTACGACCAATATTCACACAGGTGGACAGGCGAAAAAAGCGGAGGATCTCATCGAGCAGGCAGTTGGCAAGGACAAAACGACACGCTACATCCAGCAAATGGACGACATTGCCATGACCGTGGTGCGCACACTCGCCAAACGTTACGGCGCATTCGCAGAGGTCGGCATCGATTTGGCCATCTCCACGTCAGGAGACATCTATATATTCGAAATAAACCCTACACCTGGAAGGCGCATGTTGCGCATGCTTTCCCCGGACACTCGTCGTCTGTCACTTGACTCGATGCTTGAATATGCTATCAGGGCAACGGGATACGGTGGGTGAGACGTGGAAAGGGGGCGGACAGGATGGAAGGGGAACAAATTGAACTTAGTGTACACACGTTTCATAGCGCAATACCCCTCTTGCGCGTTAATCCTTTATTCCATAAATCGAGAGATCTACTCCAATTGCCAAAAGTGGAGTGTACGCACGGATCGCGAAAGATTCTTTTGACCTGCGTGCTGGATATGAACTTGCGGCAAGGCGAATTTGCCTTGAGTGAATCGGCAGCAAAGGCTTTGCGTTTGACGGAATACACGTGGCGGATGCCCGCGCAAATTTTGCCGCAAGGCGTGAGATTCGGTCCGCTCATTGGCATTCTTTCCAATCCGCTCTGGGACAGGGAAAAACGCACGCTGAAGCAAACCAAACAACTGCCTGCTTTGAAACGACTGGTTGAGGCAGGCAGAACGCATGGTGCGGTTTGTTTTCTGTTTCGCATGAGCGATGTCAATCTGCGATCCGGTACAGTACGCGGCTATGTGCTCCATGAGGGGCGCTGGCATCGTCGCGATTTGCCAATGCCGGATGTGATCTACGACCAACTTGTCTCGCGCAAGTTGGAACGTGATCCAAATGTTCAAGAAAAGCGCCAAGCGTTGACGAAGCGATATAAAGAAAAATTTTTCAACGATGGATTCTTTGACAAGTGGCAGATTTACGAGTGGCTCAAAGAGAGCGTGGATGTCAAAGCGCATTTGCCCAGAACGGTTCGCCACACGACGATGGAAAAAGCCATTGCGTTTCTGAATACGCACAGTGTCAGTTTTCTCAAACCTTTACACGGAAGTCTAGGACTTGGCATCGCGCGTTTTGTCAGACAGCGCGACGGCAGCGTCATTTACGAGCAGAAGCAGAAGACGTCGTCTGTGCTGCGGGGCAAGGCGAGTTCCAGCGAGCGCGCCCTTGAAACTTTTCGCACGCGTTTGAAGCAACGGCCGTATATTTGGCAAGAGGGATTACCGCTCGCAACTTACGAGCATCGTCCGCTTGACATCAGAATCCTGATGCAGCGCGATCACACTGGTGAATGGAAGCGAACCAAAATGTTTGCGAGGGTAGCCAAGAGTGGAGACTTTACATCGAATTTGACGGCAGGCGGCGATGCGATGCCTGTGGATGACGCAATTGCCCAGTGTTTGCCGAAACAAGAGCAGAAAAATCGCGCAAAGTCGCAGATTCGACGCTTGTCACAACAAATTGTCGACGCAGTAGAGAAGCAGTCGGGAAAGCAGTTTGGGGAATTGGGGATCGATTTGGGCTTAGATACTTCAGGAAAGGTGTGGGTCATTGAGGTCAATTCCAAACCGCGCAAGACCCCGACGACGGAGAAAGGACGTCAGGATTTGGTGGATTTATCCTTTGAACGTCCTATTCGATATGCCATCTATCTCGCCACGTCGACATCGAAATAGACCGTAGAGAAAGGAGGATGTCGAGTATGGCGTACTACTTGTTACATCGCAACCAGCCATCTGCAAAGCGCCTAGTCACACAATTGTCTCGCCTTTCCAACTATGTGTCGACCAATGTCGTATCAGAATCTGATGTGTTGGTGCGCTGGGGTGCTACGGAGGAGAGCGATCCGGCGCAAGGGATGGTACTCAATTCGAAAGATGCGATTGCGCGCATTGCCTCGCGAAATACCATGGCCAAGTTCTTGCGTCGTGTCGGCGTTCGCGTGGCGCCGAGATCGAGCAAGAACGGCGGCGTGACCAGTTTTAGCCGACAATATCGCATTCCGATGTTTGAATTGATGCCCATTGGGTGCTTTCGATCCGATTCTGGCGCGAGTTGGACGCAAGCGCGCATTTCGCGGTTGCAACCTTCCTTTCAAGAAATCTCGCTGACTGGGGATAAGCAAACCAGGCGCGCTGTCTTTTTGGCCACGCGCACGCTGCATGCGCTTGGGTTGGATTTTGGCATGGTGAGCATCGGTGTGGGCCCGAAAGGGGCCTTACACGTGTTGGATGTCACAGCGACCCCGGTGTTAGAGGGGCGGATGCTGGAAGTTTATAAAGAAGCGATGAACGCGTTTATGGAGCGAGAGGAACGCGCGCGTTACAGCGGTGCGAGCACATTGATGTTGGGAACCGACGTGGAAGTGATGCTGCAAAATGCGCAAGGAAAGATGGTGTTGGCAAGCAACTATTTTACACGCAAAGGGCGTGTAGGCTGTGATGATCGAAGTGTCAATTTTGACGGCAAACGTCTGCCTTTGATGGAACTGCGTCCATTGCCGGACAGCAGTCCGAACGGACTCTTGAACAACTTGCGGGCGACGATGCGTGAGGCCAGTGAGCGAATTGGGCGGCCGCTCGTTCGCTGGCGCGCAGGTAGCATGCCATTTCGACCGTACTGCACGGGTGGACATATTCACTTTTCTGGTGTGCCTTTCTCCAGTCGCCTAGTCAAAGCGTTGGACAACTATCTAGGCTTGATGATGATGGCCGTGGAAGATCGAAAAACGGCAGCTTTGCGCAGGCCGAAATACGGTTATTTGGGGGACATTCGCCACAAGGATTACGGCGGGTTCGAGTACCGCACGCCTGGGAGTTTTGTGTGCAGCCGCGACGCCACCGTCGCCGCTTTTCATCTGGCGCATTTTATCGCGGCAGAACATCGGAATTTGCCGATTCCGGACTTATATTCATCCCATTCGCAATTCGCTTTTTATGATGGGCATTTATCGCAATTGCGCCCTTTGATTCTTCGCAATATCGAAACAGTTCGCCAGCATGCTGCATACAGTCAATATCGTGAGTATGTCGAACCGCTATTTGCCATGATTGAGCAGGGGCGTACTTGGGATGAAAGCAAGGATGTTCGCGTAGAGTGGAACATCCCCCTCACAACGCTTCGGCGCAAACAGGTGAAAAGAACGAGGCGTGTTCGGGTGACAGGTTCTTGACGAGGAAGAGGGGTCGCTGTTGTGAACCGTGTAATCAACGCAGAACTGATGTGGCTTCATTCAAATGGGGAAATTGAATTGGTCGTTCGCCCGGTGGGTGAAACACGGGGGAGAGCATGGCCGGCGACGGCACGTTTCGCTAGCGGTGGTCTACCTGTGCGCATTGTCTCCTCAGCGGTGCGCGAGACCGTCATCTACCGGTTTCCGACGACATTGACCATGACATCGAATGGGGCAAGATTGGGAGAAGTGTACGCGATATTGGCGGGGGAGAGCAAAGAGGGTTTCACTGGCGCCCGCCTCAACTTTCGCGACATCATCGCGCTTGGACGCCAAAAACGCGTATTTTTGTACGTGGTGCCAACGGATCAAGTGACCAGCAACCCCAAGTGGCAGGGGTACGTGCGTTTGGGGACGAGACGGTGGATGAGTGTCCCTTGCCCACCGCCGCAAGCGGTTTACAACCGCATACCAAATCGTTTGTTGGAACGGCGTCCAAGCGCTGTGCAGGCGCGCCAACTGTTGGCCAATCAAAACATTCCGCTGTTTAACCCAGAATACTTTAGTAAATCAAAGATCTATGAGATGCTGATTGAGGGCGGGATGGCTGATTTTTTACCAGACACAGTTTCTCAATTGACACAAGCGGACTTATACGCAATGTTGTATAAGCATATGGCCGTTTATTTGAAGCCGTCAGGCGGCAGTGTCGGACACGGCATGTTGCGCATTGAAGCCAACAAGGGAAAATGGGCGGTTTTTGTGCTGAAGCATGGCCGGACGACACAATTTATTTGTGAATCATTGGAAGATGTGTGGCAGACGGTCTGCCGCCAGCGCGTGCCAGGCAAGTACGTGATCCAGCAAGCCATCCGTACGCTTGAATATCGTGGCCAGTCGTGTGATTTTCGCGTGCTGCTGCAAAAGCGGTCCGGTGCTTGGGAAATGGTGGGGCGCGGTGTTCGAGTCAGCGGCGCAGGGACCATCACCACGCATGTGCCCAACGGCGGCTCCATTGCAGATGCGAATGTCGTGCTGGCAGGGGCGTTTGGCGCCGAAGCTTTGCGGGTGGGGCGGAATTTGGAGCAGGCGGTCGTGCGCGCGGCGGTACTTATCGATCAGCGGTACGGTGGGAATTTGGGAGAGATGTCCATGGACATCGGCATTGACGAACGTGGGCAACCCTGGTTCTTCGAGGCCAACGCCAAACCGATGAAATTTGATGAACCGGATATCCGCAAAAAATCTCTAGAAGGCGTGCTGCAGCAATTGCATGAACGCGCGTTCAAGTGATGCTTGATACGCTGGAATTGGTTGCGTTATCAAGCTGGGATCGACAATATAAAAAAGAAGTCTGAGCCAACAAGTAAAGTGCGGCTCAGACTTTTTTTCATGAAATGACGTATCTGGATTAAACCAGCGGCCAAGGCAGCGCAAAACGCTGTTTACCCTTGGTGATCATCCGGATTTGGTGGAACGGGATATAATGCCAGCGTTTGTCGTACACGAGCAACGCCTGATGTGTGCGCACGAACTGATCAATATCTGGCAGATCACTGGCGAAGGAAAGCTTGTCCGGCGCGACAACGGGGCCGTCCAAACATGGTTCCTGATGAATCAAATGCACTTCAAACGTGGGGATATTCAACTTGTCCGACAACACCAACGCCTCCATTATTTCCTCGTGAGACACTTCATATATTATGGTATTATGTTGGGATAGACCGCCATGCGTGATACGCTCGTGCCAGCATCACGAAAATGCCAGTCAATCGAGGCATCGCGGATGGCGCATACGAAGGTGATCACTGATATTCAGGATAAATGTGTGATCACAATCTTGCAACGAGGGCACAAGGAGTTGCGTCGGGTTGGAAAAGGAAAACTTAATTAAACTTGCGCGCGAAGGACGCTTGGAGCAAGGGCTGGGGCTGACATTTGGCACGCACCGTCCCAACCAAGTGGACCGCGTTTTATACGATGTCGAGACACTCACAAAAGAACATCAAGTTGGCCTGAAGGCCAGCGGCGAGCCGTATCGCTTCTTGTTGAAAACGTACGGCTGCCAAATGAACGAACACGACACCGAAGTGATGGCTGGATTGCTTTGCGGTATGGGGTATGAGGAGACCGATAGTGTTGAACAGGCTGATTTGATTCTGTTTAACACGTGTGCCGTGCGGGAAAATGCCGAGGATAAAGTATTTGGAGAAATCGGCCGACTGCGTCCGCTCAAATATGACAATCCAGAGTTGATTTTTGGCTTATGCGGCTGTATGGCGCAGGAGCAAGGCGTGCAAAAGATGGTTTTGGAAAAATTCCCTTGGGTGGACATGCTGTTTGGCACCCACAACATTCATCGGTTGCCTGCGTTATTGAGTGCGGCCAGGCATTCCAAGGAAACCGTCATGGAAGTCTGGGATAAAGCGGCGGAAACGGTGGAAGACATGCCGAAAATGCGCAAGGACAACATTCGCGCATGGGTGAATATTCAATATGGCTGCAACAAATTCTGCACGTACTGCATTGTCCCTTACACACGTGGACGTGAGCGCAGCCGCCAGCCCGAAGACATTTTGGCGGAAATCCGCGAGCTGGTTCGCGACGGTTACCGTGAAATCACGTTGCTCGGGCAAAATGTGAACGACTATGGCGTAGATTTGGGCGCGGTGACGTTTGCCCAATTGCTGCGCCAGGTCAATGACATTGAAGGGATTGATCGGATTCGTTTCACGACGTCCAATCCCTGGAATTTCACGGACGAACTGATTCGCGTGATCGCCGAGTGTGAACATGTTGTTGAACACGTCCATCTGCCTGTGCAATCGGGCAATGATGGCGTGCTCAAGCGGATGAATCGGTCACACACGCGCGCGTATTACCTCCAGTTGGTTGAAAAGATTCGCAAAGCCATTCCGAACGTCTGCTTGACGACTGACATCATCGTCGGTTTCCCAGGCGAGACCGAAGCGGAGTTTCAGGATACGCTTCAGTTGATTCAGGAAGTGAAGTTTGACAGCGCATTTACGTTTATCTATTCGGCGCGGGAAAATACTCCTGCTGCGAAATTTGCAGATGAAACGCCGCTCGCGGACAAGAAAAATCGGCTGAAGCGGCTTAACGATGCTCAGAATGAAGTGAGCTTGATGCACAACGAGGCGTTGAAAGGACAAATCGTGGATGTGTTGGTCGAAGGCGCAAGTAGGACAAACAGCGCTGTGTTGGCGGGGCGGACACGAAGCAATCGCCTGATTTTGTTCCCAGGGGATGTGTCCCTGCGCGGCAAACACGTTCGGGTGGAAATCACCGATCCACAGACCTTTGTCCTGAAGGGACGCATGACAACCGTGGAAGAGGTGATCTCATGAGTGTCAATTTGGAAAGTCACGATTTGTTGCTCAAAAAGGCTGAACAGATTGCCGGACATATCGCGCATTCGGAGACGGCGCAGACGTACTGGCAGGCCAGAGACAAAATGGCCAGCCACAAAGAGGCGCAATCGCTGTTCGATGATTTGAAGAAAAAGACTAACGGCATGCTTGTGCTCAAGGACCGTGTGGGCGAACAGAGTGAAAAGTATCAGCGAATGAAAGACCAAACGGTGCAGATTGAGGCGCGTTTGGCGGAAATTCCGGTCGCTTTGCAATACAAAGCTGCTCAGGATGATCTCAATGGCATGTTGCAGGAAGTGATGCACATTCTGCTGGCTCGTTTAAACCAGGAGGTCCCTGTGGAAGTTGGTCCGCGTCAGTGCGGAAGTGGAGATGGGGGCAGTTGCTCATCTTGTTCGGCGCATTGATGGCAGAAGGAACTGGCAAGCGGTCGCGTGAGGGCGGCCGCTTTGCAGTTGTGTGCGCAAAATAAGATATGTTCAGGAGGTGTGACGATGGGACTGACGCCGATGATGCGTCAATACCAAGAGATTAAAGCGACGCATCAGGATGCGCTTTTGATGTTTCGGCTTGGGGATTTCTACGAGATGTTCTTTGAGGATGCTGTTGTGGCGAGCCGCGAATTGGACATCACGCTCACTGGCCGCGATGCGGGTGACGCTGGCCGCATTCCGATGTGCGGCGTTCCTCACCATGCTGTCGAACAGTATCTTGAGCGGCTGACGGATAAAGGATTTCGGGTCGCCATTTGCGATCAGGTGGAAGATCCGAAGGCGACCAAAGGATTGGTGCGTCGCGAGGTCGTGCGGATTGTCACGCCGGGGACGGCTTTGTCCGATGAGCACAGCAACCGATTTTTGGCGACAATTGTGGCCAAAGGCGCGTCTTTTGGGATGGCCATGGTCGATGTCGGGACTGGCGAGGTCTATGTTGGGCAGGCAGACGAGACATTGTGCAGAGAACAGTTATGGCTGTGGCGACCGCTCGAAATCGTCGTCGCCAAACAGTGGGAAATGCCAGATTGGCTGACTTCATTTACCGCGGATACCGATGCGCTGATGACATTTCGCGCTGCGGCAGACGAGGCGCTGATTCAGACACAATATGAAGTGGCCAGTCCCGTTGTGTTCGGTTTAGCCGCGCAAAGCCCTGCTGCTGCCGCATTGGCGAATCTGCTGCAGTACATACAGGAAACGCAAAAAATGACGTTGCGCCATTTGCAGGAGCCCAAGAACTTGTTCGTGCAAGCGCATCTGCAGTTAAATCAAGCGGCGTTGCACCATCTGGAGTTGCTGCAGACAGCGCGTGAAGGTTCGCGCAAAGGTTCTTTGCTCGAACTGCTCGACGAAACCATGACTTCTGCGGGAGGGCGTCTTTTGCGCACATGGCTGGAACGGCCGCTATGTCAGCGCGATGCGATTGACGCCCGCCACGAAGCGGTGGAACTGTTTGTCCGCGACTTGTTTTTGCGCGAGGAGATACGCGATGGACTGCGCGGCGTGCACGATTTGTCTCGCCTCGTCGCGCGCATTGCGTTCAATCGCGGCAACGCGCGGGATCTGCTGGCTTTGGCAAACTCTTTGACGTATGGGCAGGCCGTCATCGACGCGTTGCGATCCACCACGGATTTGCCGCGTTTGATTGCAAAGACGGTGTCCGACTTGCCGGGTTTGACCGACTTGATAAAGACCATCCAAGCACAATTGGTGGATGAGCCGCCGGTTTCCACACACGAAGGCCGCATGTTTCGCGAAGGTGTCGACGAATCGTTGGACAGGCTGCGGACGTTGCAGTTGTCCGGTCGCACTTGGCTGCGCGATTTGGAGCAGCAAGAGCGTGAACGAACAGGCATCAAATCGCTCAAAGTCGGTTATAACAAGGTTTTTGGCTATTATATTGAAATTTCCAAAGCAAACTTGGGCAGCATCCCCGCCAACTATGAACGGCGGCAGACATTGAGCAATGCAGAGCGTTTCATCCTGCCGGAATTGAAAGCGCGCGAGGCGGAGATTCTCTCTGCGGAAGATCGGGCGATGGCGAAGGAGTTGGAAATGTTCCAAGCCTTGTGTGAGCGCGTTTTGGGCCAACGCGTTGAAATACAGGCTTGGGCCGACGCGTTGGCGCAAATGGATGTGTTGCAATCCCTGGCACATGTGGCGGTCATGCAGAACTATGTGCGCCCAGAGATGCGCGATGAAGTCGGGATCGACATCGAGCAAGGCAGACATCCAGTTGTCGAGAAGCTATCGATCAACCGTTTTGTGCCGAACGATACGCGTTTGTGCGGCGAACAACAGATGATCCTTTTGACAGGGCCCAATATGGGCGGCAAAAGCACCTACATGCGGCAAACGGCCATCATCGTCATTATGGCGCAAATGGGGGCTTTTGTGCCGGCCAAACGAGCCGTGATCGGCGTGGTCGATCAGATTTTCGCTCGCATCGGCGCTGCGGATGATCTGGGGCGCGGGCAGAGCACCTTCATGGTGGAGATGATTGAGCTGGCAGAGATTCTGCGGCAATCGACGGCGCGGACACTCGTGCTACTCGATGAAATTGGCCGAGGGACCTCCACATATGATGGCTTGTCCATCGCGGAAGCGGTGGTGGAAGAGATGGCGCAGCGCAGCGATTGCCCATTGACGATGTTCGCCACGCACTACCATGAGCTGATAGCCTTTTCCCAATCCTTTGCCAATGTGTGCAATTATTCGATGGCCGTAGAGGAAACGGATGCGGGGGTCACTTTTTTGCACACTGTGGTCGAGCGGCCATCGGATAGAAGCTATGGCATTCAAGTGGCGCGATTGGCTGGATTGCCGCCGCATGTGATTGCGCGCGCCACAGCGCTGCTCGCGGTGCGGGAAGGGATGTCTTCATTTGAAGTGGAGGCTGCCGCAGCGAAGCAGGGCTCTCCTGCCATCGCAAACAACCAGACAACGGCTCAAGATGAGACTGCTTTGGGGTTGTTTCAAGGGCCGTATGTCGCTTTTGTTGAACAACTGGCGGCATGTGACGTGTTGCGAATGACACCGCTTGATGCAATGAATCATCTGCATCAAATCACCGAAAAAGCGAAGGAGTTGATACAGTGGGAAAAATCCAACTGATGTCCACTTCGCTGGCGAATCAAATCGCCGCGGGGGAAGTTGTCGTACGGCCGGCTTCATGTGTCAAAGAGCTTGTTGAAAACAGCCTGGACGCAGGCGCGAAACGAATTTCCGTCACGCTGACTGAAGGGGGCATCGCGGGGATTTTAGTTCAGGATGACGGTGTTGGGATGGATGAGGCGGATGCCCAACTGGCCTTTGCTCGCCATGCGAGTAGCAAAGTGTACGAAGAGCGGGATTTGACCCGCATTCGCACACTTGGCTTTCGCGGGGAAGCGCTCGCATCCATCGCAGCAGTCGCCCGCGTGACACTGACGACGCGCCAGGCGGGCGCGGATGCTGCGCTTGAAATCAAAGTCGCCGGTGGGGAAATGGCGCCGATACGGCACGTGGGTGCAGCAGTGGGGACAAGCATCGAAGTGCGCGATTTGTTTTACAACACGCCGGCGAGGCTGAAATATCTGCGCAGCGTCCAGACCGAGCAGGCAAAATCGGTCGAGATCGTGCAAAGGGCGGCGTTGTCCCGTCCAGATGTGGCGTTTAGCTGCCAAACGGAACATCACGTGCTGTTTCAAACGCCAGGGAACGGTGACATGCGGACCGTGCTTGCATCGCTGTATGGTGTGGGTGAGGCGAAACAGCTGTTGGCGGTCACTGGCGAAACGAACGACTATGTTGTCAAAGGTTACATTGGTCGGCCGACTCAGGGTAGAGCATCGAGATCGCACGCGCATTTGTTTGTCAACGGGCGCCCTGTGCGCAACATCGCAGTCCATCAGGCGGTGATACGCGGGTATAAAAACCGCCTGATGGTGGGGAAACAGCCGATGTACGCCATTTACATTGAGATGGATCCGAGTCTAATTGACGTCAATGTCCATCCGCATAAAGAAGAAGTGCGTTTCAGCGAAGAAGGGGATGTCACCCGTTTTGTCGCGGAAGCAATCGCTGCGGCGTTGGACGAGACCCTGTTGGCGCCAACGCCCGTCTCGCCGCGTGTTCAGGCGCGAAGTGAGGTGCAGCCGCTGGCGATTGATTGGTCGCAGGCAAAAACGGTGGACAAGGGCGGCCAGAGAACACAAGAATCGGTCACAGCGCGACCGGCAGTGCAAAGAACGACACCATTCAAACCGCAAAGCGGCGTAGAACTGCAGGATAAAGCCAAGTATGCGAGTGGGACGGCTCGGGAAGCCGATGTGGCTTATGCGCCAACGCAGAACGAGTCAAGACAGGATATCGCGGCAGCGGAGCAGGCGGTGACAGCGGAACAAACGCCATCTGCGTCGGCGCCAGACGCGCCGCAAGCTCGCAAGGCCAATTGGCAACTGCGGCCGATTGGCCAGGCGCTGGGGATGTATGTGCTGGCTGACGATGGTGAAACGCTGTATATCATCGATCAGCACGCTGCACATGAACGTATTCTGTTTGAGCAGTTCTACACGCGCCTGACGACGCGCACGGTCTATGCGATGCCATTGCTTGCGCCAATCACTTTGACGCTCACGCCCAGCGTGTTCGAACGGACGATGTCGCAACAAGCGGCGTTAAGTGAGCTTGGTCTGACGTTTGAGCACTTTGGCGGCTATGATGTCGTCGTGCGCACTGTACCGGATATTTGGGAAGGGCTGGACATGGACAAGCTGGTGCACGAGACGTTTGAACAGTTGCCTGCGCAGATGCAATCGGCCGATTTTCACCAATTGATGCACGATGTGATTGCCACACGCGCCTGTAAAGCTGCTGTGAAAGCCAATTGGCACTTATCCGAGGAAGAACTGGCCGCACTGTGCCATGCGCTGACGGCGTTGGACGATCCGTTTCACTGTCCGCACGGCCGTCCCATCTTCCTGCAGTTTACCGACAAACATTTGGAGAAGGAGTTCCGGCGCATTGTCTGACCGCTTTCGTGACGCACTGCAGGCGGTTGTCACCACCCCATGGCAGGCATCTGCAGAACAGGAGAAGTTGGCGCAGGCACTGGCGGCGTGGTTTGGGGCGCCCTGTGTCGCGCGCAAAGACCGAAGTGTGCAGGAATTGTGCGCAAAGTTTGCGGTTGAGGTCGTGATCGTCGCGGGGGAGCCGTTCAAACTGTATCATCGGGATGCGGATGCGCCGCTGTTTTTTCACCCCAGCATGGCGGCACAGCGGATAGCGCGCCGGGCGCGTGGCGAGACAGACCGCATGCTGCGTGTGGGTGGTATCCGCGAAGGGGATATCGTCGTGGACGCGACATTGGGGATGGCAGCCGACGCCATGGTCTTGTCTGCCGCTGTCGGACAAACGGGGCGCGTGATTGGCCTGGAGCAGAGCGCGTACGTGGCGCAGATGCTCCGCGCGGTACAGCAGTTTGGCAGCCTTACTTATCCAGAGGCGGTTCAATACCTCGCGAAGGTGGATATCATCCAAGCGAATCACAGCGCATGGCTGGCCGAACAACCGGATGACAGCGTGGATGTCGTCTATTTTGATCCGATGTTTCGTTCGCCTAATGAAGAGTCGGCAGCGCTCGGTCCCCTGCGGTTGTTTGCCAATCGCGATCAACTGCAGGAGGAGGCCGTCGCACAGGCCAAGCGTGTCGCGCGGCGTGCGGTGATGGTGAAAGAGCGGCCTTCATCAGGCGTGTTTGCAAAATATCAATTGCAGCCGGATCAACCACGCCGAAAAATTGCTTACGGAGTGTGGCGCAAACATCATGAATGACAAAAGGGTCATCTGCGTTTTAGGACCTACCGCCGTCGGTAAAAGCGATGTCGCCGTGGACATCTGCTTGCGCTATGGCGGGCAGGTGATTTCAGCAGATTCCATGCAAATTTATCGCGGGATGGATATTGGCACGGCGAAATTAAATGCACAGGAGCAGCGCGGCATTCAACATCATCTGTTGGATATGGTGGATCCTGCGACGAAGTTCACTGTCGCGCAATGGCAAAAAGCGGCGGACGAGGTCATCGAACGATTGCACAGCCAGCATGTGCTCCCGGTCGTGTGCGGCGGAACGGGCTTATATATTCGCTCTATCACGGACGATCTTGATTTTTCCACTCAGCCAGACACTGCCGCTGTACGTGAAAAATGGCTTGATTTTGCCGAAAAACACGGTCGTGAAGCGCTCCACAGAGCACTCGAGCTGCGCGATGTCGATTCGGCCAATCGCCTACATCCCAATGATGTAAAGCGCGTCGTTCGGGCGCTGGAAATCGCCGAGACGAGTGGCAAGATGATGTCTACGAACTACGATTGGACGCCGAAGTCTGGGCGTTATCAGGTCCTGCTGATTGGCTTGTGGATGGAGCGCGAGGCGCTTTACAAGCGTGTGGATAAACGCGTGGACATGATGGTGGAAGCAGGTTTGTTTGACGAGGTCAGGGCGTTGCGTGACCAAGGAATCACATCAGCACATACTGCTTTGCAAGCGATTGGCTATAAAGAGATTGACGCGTACTTTGACGGAGCCTGCACTGCGCAGGCGGCGATTGAGGCCATCAAACGCAATACGCGGCGCTTTGTCAAACGCCAATTGTCTTGGTTTCGGCGTGATCCTCGCGTACAATGGTTTGAACGGACGGATGATGGCGATTTCGCGGCAGGAGAAAACACACGACTTTGGCGAATAATTGAAGAATTTCTAGAAGGAAAATGCGAGGGGACTCGCGAATAGAATTGGCAGGCCCATGAATGGAGTGTGAAGACACATCATGACGAAGCAACAGATCAACATCCAAGACACGTTTTTAAATCAGGTGCGCAAGGACCGGATTCCGGTGATTGTATACTTGGTTAATGGATTTCAGATTCGCGGTGTTGTCCGCGCATTCGATAATTATACAATTGTCGTTGAGGCGGAAGGAAAACAGCAATTGATTTTTAAACATGCCATTTCGACATTTGTGCCGATGCGGCAGGTTTCGCTCACAGCTGAGAACAATGCAGCTGATGCAGAAGCAAGCGAATAATCTGCACTTTTTTTATCGTTGACAAAGAAGCTGTGACTGTGTTAATTTAATTGCTGTCGTTACGGATGCCAGCGTAGCTCAGTTGGTAGAGCAACTGACTTGTAATCAGTAGGTCGCAGGTTCGACTCCTGTCGCTGGCTCCAATCCGGAGGGGTACCAAAGTGGCCAAATGGAGCGGACTGTAAATCCGTTGCGGAATGCTTCGTAGGTTCGAATCCTACCCCCTCCACCATGTTTTGTAGGGGCGTAGTTCAGCTGGTAGAACGGCGGTCTCCAAAACCGCATGTCGTGGGTTCGAATCCTGCCGCCCCTGCCAGTGTCGTGTTTTTTGGGGGTATAGCTCAGCTGGGAGAGCACCTGCCTTGCAAGCAGGGGGTCATCGGTTCGAATCCGTTTACCTCCACCATCTTCCTCGATAGCTCAGCGGTAGAGCATCCGGCTGTTAACCGGAGGGTCGTAGGTTCGAATCCTACTCGGGGAGCCAACAAAGATGCTCCTATAGCTCAGTCGGTAGAGCGCATCCATGGTAAGGATGAGGTCACCAGTTCAAGTCTGGTTGGGAGCTCCACATTCGGACGTTTAGCTCAGTTGGGAGAGCATCTGCCTTACAAGCAGAGGGTCGGCGGTTCGAGCCCGTCAACGTCCACCATAAAAAAGCCCGCTACGGCGCGGATAATCGGGATGGGTTCATCTTACAGATGGGCCCATTTTGTGTTTTGGTGCAACAATTTTTGGGGTGAACAATCGTTTAAGTTGTGAGATGTCGTGAGCGAGAGGAGAGTGGTAGAATCTAGGGTGATCCACGCTCTTTGAGGCACTCTCCAAAAATATAACTATATCCAATGACTTTCGAGTAGGCAGCTGTAATAAGCCAGGGTGGGTGCTCTGGGGCTCGATTCGCGAATGCCATGGACGCATACGGTTCTTTGAAGGAGCTTCAAGAGTCTTCCAATCGCTTATCAACAGATGATCGATACAAACCCGGGGATGTTCCCGTCTTCAGTTTAAATGTCTTTGCAAAGTGATGGATATCCGCGAATCCACAGTACGCCGAGATCTCCTCAAGCGAATGCTGGGTCGTCGCCAGGAGTTCTTTGGCGTGATCAATACGCATCTTCAGCAGAAATTGGTATGGGGACATACCATACGTACGTTTGAACAGGACGTTGAACCAAGATGTAGACAGATTCGCTCGTTTTGCCATGTCCTCTAACTGGAGGGGGCTCGACAGGTTGTTCGCAAAGTAGGATGTCATCCAATGAAGCGAGTTTGATTGGACATGGAGGTCAGCGTCATGTGGTAAGTGATCTTCCAGGATCATGATAATGATATCCAGTGCAACAGACTGAGCTTTCAGTTGAAAGATGGGATCGCGATGTTGAAAATACTCCACTAGTGAGAGCATCAACTGGGCCAGTTTCATTGGATTCTTGGGATGTAATACGACAGGGATGGATTGGTGATACGCATCATAAAATGTCGGCTGGACGAGGTGAAGATATGCGCTGAGATCAAGCTGGCCCTGTTTGGTAGGGAAGCTCGATTCACGATCAGAATTGTAAAAGACATCGAAATGAACAAATGGGGTCGTTGTATCCGTGAGACCTTCCATCTTCACTAAACGATCAGGCTGAATCAGGAAAAACTGCCCGGGACGTAGCAGAAATGTTTGATGCTCGACAATCACCTTGCACAGGCCTTGTTGAATGTAGACAACGAGATAGTCCAAAAGCCGCCGTTCGTGTATCACCCAAGGACGGCGTATTGCGTAATCTGCCTCACGAATATATGGGCAGATGACTTTCGATTTTTCCCGCTGGTCTTGCATGACCGATTTCATTTTCTCACACCTTCCGTTTCCGCCATTACCTGACTCTATCATCCCAGTTCGTTTTGACAATAACAAGCGGCGTATTGACAAAGATTATTTGACCAACTGTCGATACACTATGAGCATAATTCTATTACAAATGAAGTGAATGGAGGCAAACGTGTGAAAGTTGAAATTGATAACCTGAAGATACCTCCGCTAGCCGGAATATGTTCATATGATAGCGCCCTAGTGCCGGGATATGGAGTGGATCAGAACGTAGCGCTTCTGAAACGGTACATATACGTTGAAACCTTCCTACACAGAATCATGGTCGCTCATCTTGCCAATACGCCTGAATGGGAATGTAAGTGTGCGTTTGCATATCATTTGTATTTGGACGCCGAGCACAGTGCATCTCTCCGCAAACGAGTCAGCGAAATGCGAGAACCGCCGCTTCACCTAGATCGAGTCCCAGATCCGAAGTTGCAACACGTTCTGGAGGAAGTGATTCGCGCAGAAACGACACTGGAACTGCTCGTGGGTATTTACGAAGTCGTTAAGCCAGCGCTGATCGAGGCATATCAGTTACACCAACTGGAGACAAACCGCTTCATGGACCAACCTACCTATCGGGCGATCCGTTTTATCCTCATGGAGGAAGAGGAAATGGTGGCGTGGGGACAAAGTGCTATTCAGGCCCTGATCCGAACAAAACAAGATTCCGAAGCTGCGGAAGCTTGGCGCAGTCACCTTCTCTCGTACCTGCATCATGCTGGAGGCATTCGCGGTGAGCACACACAGGCTGAGCCTCATAATTTGCCGCCCGCCCGCTTTAATGGTGAGTCCTATAAGCCACAATTTTATCCGAAGCGGGATGAACGTTTTATCGACATGTTTAACCGCTCTGCTGCGATAGATGACTATTATCAAGATGAGGCGCTCCAACCTGATGAACGCACATACGCCTTGATGTACAAACGGTTGCGAGAAATGGATGTACCCGAGTGGATGTGTCCTATTCTGTTTACCGCCAACGACAAGCCATGGGACTATTACGTGGACCTTAGTCGACAATTGTATGACGAAGCCCGGCATGCCATGATGGGGGAGATAGGTCTCTATCAGTCGGGGATTCCCTTCTATCGATATCCTATCGATATCAAAGCGTCCGTTTCACTCAACACGGCGTTTACACCGCTTGAGTCCCATATCATACTGTGGGGAATTGAGCAGGATTTGATGTCCGGAAAATCGGGGAAGAAGTGGGAACATGATATCGCCGTTCAATCGGGCATGCCACTGGCCATAACCCTTCAAGACTATGATTGGGCAGACGAAGTGCTCCATGCGCAAATCGGACGAAAATGGTTACAACCAGAATTTGGCGCATTGAGCGAGATGCATGTGGCTTACGAAGAGATGCGAAAGAAGTGGATTGAAACCACGGACAAGTATGTAAACCTGTCAGAGCAAACACCTTGGTGGCCGCAATTTGTGATGGAAATGCGTGAGGGATGGGAACGTCGAAACGAAGTCGGCCATTATGGCGGCTAACAGCGCTCGGTGACGAGCGATAATTTCATTCACGACTACCACGAATCTAAAGCTTATCATGGTTGTGTGACGGCTCGTATCCCTGTCGCTACAATGGTGCGGGCCGTCGTGACATGTGTCAGTTGGTTTTAACGGAGCTTTTTGGTCATATTTGACGCCTTGCAAGGTTCGGAGAGTGAACGGCAGTTAGATCAATCCCACGGTTAATCAGTGCCATTGCGAAAAACACGTCCATTGGCATCCCCCCAGACCCGAGTCAACGAAGGACTCGGATTCCCTGATACATAACGTAATGAACATTCCACTCCCTTCAACGGATGCAGTCTAGATGACCACAGTAGTATTTACCCATGAACTTTCCACAGATTGAAGTCTCTACCTTCATTTAATTTTGCACCAGAGCTCACTTTCGTGCGATTTTCAAGGGAGCACTGCTATGATGATTGTCGATTCTGTCGTGGTAGTATTGATTACCGACCGGCTTTTCTGCCAAATTGACTACGCTTGAGTAACTAGTCGCGTTGTCTTTAGGGTTTAACAGAGTACACGACACATCCATTTTGGCAAAGAGAAGCGTAAACGTGGGATTCATTTCGAACTCTAATGTAATCCGCTATATTTGTTCGTAGTCTAAGCGCTTATCAGCCTAAAGAATAGCAGCTGATCCAGCGTTGTAACTAGCATTCAGCAGGTTGCTACTAGATAAAAGGGAAGTGATTTGTATCAGACATCGGTGGATCAATTGGCGAAAAGTACTGCTCTGGTTTATCGTCCTCTTTATTATTTCAGTGTCGTTGTGGTTAGGTGGTTGGGGTGTGGCGTCGAGTGTTTTGGGCGTTGCACTCCAAGTGGTGATCGAAATGCTGGCTATGATCCTCCAGTTTGCTGCTCTTTTCTGGTTCATGGCCCGGGGACGCACATATTGGATTTTACCTCGTGAGACTGGTGTCTCTTGGGACGATTATCGGGGTAACCCAGAAATCGTTGAGAATGCTGAGCGGATTGTTACGTTATTGAAGGGCGTCAAAGAATTCAAGGAGATGGGCGGCGAGGTCATCCGAGGACTGCTCCTCTGTGGACCGCCAGGTACCGGTAAATCATACCTAGCTCAGGTGATTGCGAACGAAGCGCAGGTCCCTTTTGCTTACGCTTCAGCGCCAAGCTTTCAAAACATGTTCTTTGGTGTGGGGAATCTGAAGGTGATGGGCCTGTACAGAAAGGCTAGGAAGCTGGCGAAAGTGTACGGAGCTTGCATCATCTTCATCGACGAGATAGATGCTATTGGATTAAAGAGACAACAGGGTGGGATTGGTGGTTTGCTGGGCATGGGCGGAGGAAGCGGCCTTCTTAATGAGCTACTCTTGCAGCTTGATCCGCCAAACATTGACACTTCGCGGTTTGCCAGGTTTCTTCGTGGACTCGGTTTGAGGCGAAAGAAAGCTGAGCGGCCGGCAGTGTTGACTATCGGGGCCACGAATCTACCTGACGTACTAGATTCGGCGTTAATCCGGCCCGGACGCTTTGACAGGCAGGTATGGGTGGATTTCCCGGATTATGATGGACGGGTGGACGTCTTCAACTACTACCTTCAGAAGGTCAAGTGTGAACCTAGTTTGACTTCAGAGCGGGCGGCATTGGATGCGATTGGGTATAGCCCTGCACAAATCAAACATATCGTCAATGAATCAGTCGTGATTGCCCATCAGCGGGGCGCTCTGGCCGCCGCTTACGAGGATTTCCGGATGGCTATGGAGACCTATGAGTGGGGGCTGAAACAGCCGCTTCGCTCCATGCGAGAGGATGAGAAACGGAACATTGCCTACCACGAGGCCGGTCATGCGGTGACCCAGTACTTACTGAAGCCTCACGACCGTGTGTGGAAGGTAACCATCATCCGCCGAGGTGGCGCGCTCGGTCTGGCCGCCACGAAGCCTACGCATGAGAGGTATAACCGCAGTGACAGTGAGATGCTGGCAGAAATCCAAGTCTGTTTGGCGGCTCGGGCAGCGGAAGAGGAGTTCCTGGGAAAGAAATTAAACGGCGTCACCTCTGACCTGCAGCAGGCGACTGAGATAGCCGGCGCGTACCTTGGCCTGGTGGGAATGGGCGATGAGTTGTTCAGTTGGCTTGCGATAGGCTCGCGGATAGATGGGCTTAAGGCGCTTCGGCCCAAAATCAATGAGCTGTTGAAGGACCAGATGGCTCAAGTAAAGCAACTGCTACAGGAACATGCTGAATTCGTCCACAAGATTGCGAATCAGTTGTTGAAGCAGGGAGATCTGACTGGCGAGGAAGTTGAACAGATTTATGTGCGACTGTATGGCCGAAACCGGCCAGAACCATATGAGATAAAGCAGCAAGCCTTTTGCGTTTCGCATGCAGCGAAGGCATCGGAAAATGATGAGGAGTTCAACGAGGATTCCGAACAAAACCCGTTGGTAGAGTTGACAACATCGTTTGAAAGCCAATAAGGAACACAATTATCGACCTGGAAGCGAGCTAGGTTTACACTTTATGACCAACTGTTTCCGTTGTGTCCGGCGGTTCGAACGCATCAACATTCATCAAAAAAGCGCGCGATGGCGCGGCTTTATAAAAAGAGATCGCTCTTTTGAGTGATCTCTTTTAGCGCAAGTACAACTTGATTGCACTTGAGTTTCACCCAAGCAACGAGTAGGGTGTCTGATATGTTCTATCAATGATGGTGGTGATGCCCTTTCTGCGGATTTGTGATGGAAAAACCGTCTTGAGTTGCGTCGTAATCAATGACAATGCCATTCAAGAATTCATGATTGCTTTCAAGCAATACTTCAATTCCAGGTGTCGTCGCGTTGATTAAATCATCAGGTTTTTGATAATCAAGACTCATCCCGTAATGGGCATGATCCCCGTGCGCGTGAGTGACATAAACCCGCAGTTTTAAATTCTTATCCGTTTGTTCTCGGAGAATACTCAGTATCTGCTTCTTAGCTGATGGTGTGATTTTGCACTGCATCAACGATTCGCCACCTTATTTAAATTTAAGTTCTATACTATCATAACAATCTGTCAAATTTGCTCCACGGCCTCCTCTGCGATATTCACAACACGAGATGCTTTGTGACCAATCAAAAAGCCATTTATATCGCCTGCATGTATGTAATGAAAAAGGGCTCAACCATGTCTTGGTTGAGCCCTTGATTTCTCCGTGTTTAGTACATTTTTTTGACTGCGCTTAAGTGTTTATACCAGTAAGAACCTGGTTTAACGCTAAGATAGCCCACTTTACCAAGCCCACCGCCACATTGGATCATTTCTCCGTTACCGACATATATACCAGAATGACCGCCGTCATTGAATGACAATAAATCTCCAGATTGCATATCGGATTTCGGTTCATCATAACCGACAGATGTATACTGTTTCGTGGAGAATGTTGTAATTTTATAACCTAGCGCATGATGATAAACGTAGGCTGTAAAATTCGAACAGTCAAAGCCATATTGTCCACGATCTTCGTTGTGTCCCCAGATGTACGGTGTGCCCAATTTGCTTTCTGCCACTTTCAGAACAGCGTCTGTCTTCGCCTGAGTTGATGCATTCTCACTCGCCAACGGAGTCATGTTATGATCGATGGTCACACCTGGTGGCAATGTTGCTGCCATTGCGATCGATGTGCCAATGGAAAATACACACGCCATACCAAAAAATGCAGAAATCACGCTTTTCTTATTCAAATTATTCCTCCTTGTGCCTCCGAGGTTAGTTGACGGGTTCGGTGGAGAATGCCCCTACCTGTTTGTTGTGGCAACCAGGATTCACCCCAAAAAAATAAGTCCCCCGTACCTGTATCACAGGATTCGGCATGATTGTTTCGGAACCTATGTTATCACGGTGTTTTGTCAATGGAACTAGAGGATTAGTGGATAAAAAAGAGGATGATGGTGGTAGTGGAAATTCATTCAGATGTGGACGATATGCGGTCAACCGCTTGGCCACGTCGATGGCGCACACTCCAAAGTAAGCGTTCAGGGTCAAGGCGTTTCCGGTACGCTTTTTTAGGTGATTACTGCGTTTTCGATACCAAATGTGGTTGTTCAGATTTTGTTAAGATCTAAAGAATATAATTGAATTTGGGCTTAAGGAGAGACTGATGATTTCTAGACATTTGTATCCTGACTCAGGCTTCGGTATTCGCTGATGTTCATTTTCATTTAATGGAGACCAAAATTCTTAACCTTTCATGTCCTCGGGATTCTTTGTTAGTTTTAAATCGTGCGTATGTAGATTCTGAAGTCCAACTCAAATCGTATGACCAAGCATGGGGGAATGTCAAGTCTAACTAGTTGAAAATCTGGTTTTGGATCATATCGTTATAAGTCATTTTTTAGATTATTTGGAAAGAGGGTTATATTGGGTGAAAAGAAAAAAATGGGCAAATGCGATCAACTTGACCACAATGGTTTCGAGTCTCGTTGCTACTGCCGTGATGGACGTAAATACCACATTTGCTGCGACAAGTTCCAATACGAGCAATTACCAAGTCTCATCTTCAGTCAATGGTCATGCGTTGGGGAAGACTCAAGCATTCACGCTACATAAAACCACTTATTATTCTACGGATGAAGTTATCACATTGTTGGGATCTGTCGGTTTGGAGCCACAGTGGACTGAGACCAACGGGCAGTTTTCGCTGAAGCTGACCAGCTCGACGAAACTTGCTGGGAAAGTGAAAGTGCTCAATGGCAAAACGGGAAACGTGAATGTATATGTGAATGGGACGTTAGTGGCTACACATATTGACAGTGTTGTTCGACAGAGTGGCGGAGAACAAGTGAGATATCTGCCATTGTGGGACATTCAGCAAGTGCTCAAAGCCATCAATATGAAATCGACGTGGAACGGAAACACGAAGGCTTTAAAAGTACAGGCGCCGCATTTTTATGGTATCCCGGGACCGACTGGTGCAACGGGAGCCACGGGAGCAACCGGCGCGACAGGCGCTACCGGACCGCAAGGGCCAACAGGCACGACCGGATCACAAGGATCAACAGGGGCGCGTGGTAGCGTAGGACCGACAGGTGCCACGGGATCGCAAGGAGCCACGGGACCGACAGGTGCCACGGGATCGCAAGGAGCCACGGGAGCGACAGGCGCCACGGGATCGCAAGGGGTCACAGGGGCCACCGGATCGCAAGGAGCCACGGGAGCAACCGGAGCCACGGGAGCAACCGGAGCAACCGGAGCCACGGGAGCAACCGGAGCCACGGGAGCAACCGGAGCCACGGGAGCAACCGGAGCAACTGGAGCCACGGGAGCAACCGGAGCCACGGGAGCAACCGGAGCAACCGGAGCAACTGGAGCAACTGGAGCAACTGGAGCAACTGGAGCAACTGGAGCAACTGGAGCAACTGGAGCAACTGGAGCAACTGGAGCAACTGGAGCAACTGGAGCAACTGGACCGTCAGGTTCAGGTGCAGGCTCAATCATTCCTTTTGCATCGGGACTTCCAGTTGATATGACCACGGTCGCTGGTGGTTTACCTGGTACGGTGAGCCTCGTCGCTGATGGCAATTCTGTTACAGGTGTTTCCTTAACTGGTGGGACCATCGATCTCACTGGAGGCCCGAGCACGTTGCTCGATATGGCATTTTCAGTTCCACGCGATGGAACGATTACATCCATTGATGCGTATTTTAGTTCGACAGCAGCCCTCAGTCTTGTGGGAACCACAGTTACAGTTACAGCCCAATTGTACAGTTCGCCCACACCGGATAATACATTCACTGCGGTCCCTGGTGCGACTGTCACATTGGCTCCGGCGCTTACCGGCGTGCTTGCGATTGGGACTACAAGTAACGGAATTACGACAGGTTTGTCCATCCCAGTGACTGCGCAAACACGTCTATTGTGGGTGATTTCATCAAGCGCTGCAGGTCTTAGCTTGGTGGATAATGTAGAAGGATATGTAAGTGGAGGAATAACCATTAGTTAAATCGGCTTTTTGAGACCCGTTAGATACTTATATCGGTGAACCACATTCTACCTAAACAGCAACAGGCGCCTTTTCTGTACGTCAGAAAGGGCGCCTGATTTCATCCATACCTTGTTATCCATCTTCAGTTGTGCGTTCTTCTTTGTGAATGTGGATGCGAAGCTGTTCGCCGAGTTTGGACATTTGCTCATCTCTGTGTTCTTCACAAATCTGGCTGATCAGACTACGTATTTTTACGTGTTCAATCAACAGCTTCGCAATCTCCGCGCGTGCGAGCGGCGCATGCTTGGCGAATTCAGGCAATAAAATTTCTTCTTCCTCACGAAAGTGATCCCACCCTCTATTGTTCCAGAACGTCTATATCTTTTCCTTGAGCACATCAGTTACTTCTTGTTGCCGAATCAATCATTGCGCAAGGACAAGCGCATGATGATGGTGTCGCGATAGCGGTTGCAGTGCTGGCTGTCTCTTTGCGGGTTTGTCGGCCATATGATATTTCTCCCCTTCAATGCGTGCGATTGTTCCACTTATTTGTTTGCATGCCTTCTGAACCACGCCTTTATTATATCGACGCAAATGCGTTTCAGGCAGACGCAATCGGAGGATCCTACATGGTCTGATGGGGTCTAACAAACTCATTTGTGTATCGACAAAAGAAAAACGCATCTCATGTATGAATCAGCGCATGACTAGGAAACATATCCCATGTAATATGGGGCATGCCGGAATTGTAAATGAAATACAAAGAGGTGATCGCTGTGGAAAGGGATGCGAATAAGGGACTTGGAAAAGTCTATTGGTCGATCATTCTTACCGTTCTTATCCTATTTGCTTTAGCAGGGGTACTTTGGTGGTATGACGGATACATGCTTCATGGACAGTAAAATCCCAGAGAGGAAACGGGGGAGAACACGCGCGTGCACAAATCAAGAAATGAAATTAAAGCCAGAAAACGGAAAATCAATGCCAGAATCGCCACCATTGCGATCATTGGCGTAATTGTCTTGTTCCTATTGCTCGAATTCCAGGAATTTGTACACCTTAGTTCCAGACTGTTGTATTGGAAACATTAGAGTCGACATGCGCCCCGTGTCAGCGGAAGTATGAAGATATGAGTCAATGAGGGCAGACAGATGGTCTGGCAGCGACGTGCTGGCTTTATGTTCAGCAATGGAAAGGAGTTTAACGTGCATGAAATTTTTACGGTTCCCACCACCGGGCAAGATGGCGCTTATTCTGATTCCGTTTCTTTTGACCGGGTGCGGAGAACGGTATTTTCTTTTCAATACTGCGGGACCTGTCGCGGAAATTGAACGCAATTTGATCTATACGACATTTGTCTTGACGGCGATTGTCGTCATCCCGGTCATCGCCTTGATGTTTTACATCATTCGGCGATTTCGTGATACGCCTGACAACCCTGCACCGTATCGCCCAGAGTGGGCGCAAAGTCACAGATTGGAGTTCGTTGTGTGGGGAGTTCCCATTTTGATTATCTGCGTTTTGGGCGTCGTGACAGTGCGAGATACGTTTCGACTCGTGCGTCCGACAACCTCGATGTCGGGTACGCCCTTGACCATTCAAGTCACCTCATTGGATTGGAAGTGGTTGTTTCAGTACCCGGATCAAAAGATTGCGACGGTCAACTATTGCGAGATTCCGACGAATCGTCCAGTTCGATTCATTTTGACTTCTGATGCGCCGATGAACTCCTTCTGGGTTCCACAGCTCGGCGGGCAGGAGTACACAATGCCGGGTATGGCGATGCGCTTATGGCTGCAAGCGGACAAGCCAGGCAGCTACTTCGGAAGCGGAGCGAATTTCTCCGGTCGGGAGTTTGCGCATATGAAATTCAACGTGATCGCCAAATCTGAGAACGATTTTCAACAGTGGATCCAACAAACGAAATCCACTGCCCCTGCGCTTACAAAGGCAGGTTATCAAAAATTGACACAGCAAAATGTGGTCGATAAACAAACCTTTTCTTCATTCCCATCTGGTGTATTTGAGCAGAACATCAAGTCAGAGGGTGGAATGTACATGAAACATGAGTTGAAGGAAGCGACAGACTAACCCAGAGAGAGGTGCGCGTACGTTGACGGGCATAAAGAATTTTGCAAGCCACTTCTTTGTTTTAGGCGAACCGATGATCTACGGCGCAGACGTTTCCATCGTTTTGGTGACCATTGCGATCATCGTCGCGCTTACATACTACAAGAAGTGGGGCTGGCTGTGGCGCGAATGGTTAACCACGGTCGATCACAAGAAAATTGGCATCATGTACCTGATTGCCGCCATTCTGATGCTGTTCCGCGGCGGTGTCGATGCGCTGTTGATGCGCACACAGTTGATTCAACCGAATATGCACTTTCTACAAGCGCAGCACTACAACGAGATTTTTACCACCCATGGAACGCTCATGATCTTGTTCATGGCGATGCCGTTTATCTTCGCGGTGTTCAATGTTGCCGTTCCCTTGCAAATCGGCGCTAGAGATGTGGCATTCCCTTATTTGAACGCCATCAGTTTCTGGTTGTTTTTCTTCGCGGCGATGTTGCTTAATCTCTCCTTTGTCATCGGCGGTTCGCCTGACGCTGGATGGATGAGTTACCCGCCGCTTTCCGATCTCCCTTTTGATATGGGGCCAGGGGAGAACTACTACATACTCGCTTTGCAAATAACGGGTATCGGCAGTATCGCGACAGGGATCAATTTCTTTGTGACCATCCTGAAAATGCGAGCGCCCGGCATGACCTTGATGCGTCTGCCGCTGTTTTGTTGGTGTGTCCTCGGCGCTTGCATCCTGATTATTGTGGCGTTTCCCGCGTTGACCGCTGTACTTGCGCTGTTGTTGATTGACCGGATTGCGGGCGCGCACTTCTTCACGATGTTGGCGGGTGGCAATCCAATGATGTACATCAACCTGTTCTGGGTGTGGGGACATCCTGAAGTATATATTGTCGTCTTACCGGCATTTGGTGTCTTTTCAGAGGTGGTTGCCACCTTTTCGCGCAAGAGAATCTTTGGCTACACGTCAATGGTCGCGTCGATCATGGTCATTACCGTCATCAGCTACCTCGTTTGGGCGCACCACTTTTTCACGATGGGCGCGGGTCCTGGCGTCAACAGTTTCTTTGCCGTCGCGTCCATGATCATCGCCATCCCGACAGGGGTCAAGGTGTTCACCTGGCTGTTTACCATGTACGCTGGTCGCGTTCGCATTCCGGCGCCGATGCTGTGGACGCTTGGGTTCATTCCCAATTTCGCAATCGGCGGCGCGACAGGCGTCATGTTGGCTGCGGCGCCTGCGGATTACCAGTATCACAACAGTTATTTTCTCATCGCTCACTTTCACCAAGTGCTCATTGGCGGGACGGTTTACGGCATGCTTGCGGGGCTGTACTACTGGTATCCAAAGATGTTCGGTCATCGACTGAATGAACGTCTGGCAAGGCACGCGTTTTGGTGGTTCAACATTGGCTTTTATGTGTGCTTCATGCCACAGTACGCCCTCGGCTACATGGGCATGACAAGACGTATCTTCACTTATGCGCCAGGCATGGGGTGGGCAACCTGGAATCTCATATCATCCATCGGCGCATACATGATGGGCATCGGCTTCCTCTTTTTGGTGGCGGATATCGTCTACAGCGCATTTTACGGTGAACGAGATACGACAGGCGATATTTGGGATGGTCGCACATTGGAGTGGTCGTTGCCAAGCCCTGCGCCACACTACAACTTTGCTGTCATTCCACAAGTGAACGATCGCGACGCTTGGTGGGAATACAAGCAACAGAAGCGCGAGGGAAAAGAAGTGACGGCGCTTCAGTACAAGGGTGAACTCCATCCGATTCACATGCCGAAAAGTTCTGGTCGACCATTCGTCATTTCCGTCTGCTTTTTCGTCGCCGGATTTGGCTTGGTGTTCAACTGGTATGTGCTTGGCATTCTTGGTTTTCTCGGTGTCGGCGTTTGCCTGATTCTGCGGTCGTTCGAATTTGACACCGATTATTACATTCCGATTGAGGAAGTGCGACATACGGAAAAGGCTTACGGGAGGTTATTGCATGGCGAACAGTGAAGAAACACTCCATTCGCTGCCGCGCGCGGCACATTTGCCGATTGAATATTCGACGGAAGACGGGTCGCTGCGCATTTTCGGATTTTGGGTCTTTCTCGTCACAGACATGTTGTTGTTCTCCTGCTTTTTTGCGACGTTCGCTGTCTTGTATCGGCATATCGGGACAGGGCCGAAACCTTCTGCGATTTATGATGTTCGTGGCTATACAGCGGAGACCATTATTCTGTTGACCAGCAGCTTTACTTCCGGTATCGCGACCTATTTCATGCGACGTGGCAACAAGTCGGGATTGCTTACTTGGCTTGTGATCACGATTGTATTGGGTCTGGCGTTTATCGGTTTAGAAGCGAGCGAGTTTGTATCAGATGCAGTGACAGGCGCTACTTTGCAACGCAGCGCCTTCTTATCCTCATTTTTTACCTTAGTCGGAACACACGGATGTCACGTGTCTTTCGGCATCATCTGGATGACGTGTCTGCTCATTCAAATTTCGAAACGCGGGATAACACCAGTCATTGCGCGTAAGGTCTTCATCACAGGACTATACTGGCACTTCCTCGACGTTGTGTGGGTTTTTCTCTTTAGCGTGGTTTACTTGATTGGAGGCATGTATTGACATGGCGACGCCCGATGAGCATGTACAACGACCACATCGCGAGCATGGACTGGGTTTACCGATCCTCGGGTTCGTCCTGTCGATTGTACTTACGATTATTGCACTATGGTTACACACGAACGGGCGTATGGGGCCTGGCGCGCTTGTAACCACGATTTTGATTCTCGCGGTGGTTCAAATTGTGATTCAGTTGTTCTTCTTTATGCACGTCACCGAGACTGATGGAGAAACTGCATGGCATGCTTGGTTTTTGGCGCTGGGGCTCTTCTTGGTCATTGCCATCGTAGCAGGGTCGATTTGGATCATGACCTTTGGCACCGAGGCATATTGACAGAATCTAAAGGCGGTGTGCGTTTTGGATGTGGCAAATCAATCGGTGAGGGCAGTTGGACTCACACATATACGAGCGGTGATCAAAGCCTATGTTGCGTTGACGAAACCGCGTATCATGCTTTTTTTGTTATTTACCGCTTATTGCGCGATGATTGTGGCGCAAGGAGGGGTTCCTGATTTACAGAAGACAGTTGCTGGTCTCGGCGGATTGGCGCTGTCTGCTGGTGGTGGGGCAGCCATTAACATGTGGTATGACCGTGATATTGACGCAGTCATGGAGCGCACGAACCGCCGTCCGATACCAGCCGGTTTGGTAAAGCCTTGGCATGCGCTGGCCGTTGGCCTTGGCCTTGGCGCATTGTCTGTAGTGGTTCTTGCTGTATGGTGTAATTGGCTGTCAACCGCCTTCTCGCTTATCGGCTATTTCTATTATGCGGTCGTATACACGATGTGGTTGAAGCGCAGAACGCCGCAAAACATCGTCATCGGTGGCGGTGCTGGCGCTTTTCCGCCGCTTGTCGGATGGGCCTGTGTGACTGGCCACCAAAGTTTTGCCGCTTGGGTGATGTTTTCCGTCATCTTCTTGTGGACGCCTGCCCATTTTTGGGCATTGGCGCTATATAAAAATGAGGATTATGTACGGGCGGGTGTGCCGATGATGCCAGTTGTGCGTGGAAACAGAAGCACGAAGCGGCAAATGGTCATTTATACAGTTTTGTTGGTTTTGACATCTTGGCTATTGGTCAACACGTTGCAGGCGCACATGCTTTATATCGCTGCGGCCACGTTGGTTGGGTTCTATTTCTTGCGTTCGACCTTCGTTTTGATGAACAGCAAAGACGATGAGGAAATTCTGGCAAAACGGACCTTCTTCGTGTCATTGATGTATCTCCCAACATTCTTTGCGACCGTGGTCGTTTGTTCGCTGATCTAGCATCTGGTGCGCTCCACTCACTTGTTTTCCCTCAAATTTACTGTTGCCCCACCTGTGCAGATGCGTTTCGGGTCGTTGCTTCAGCGTTGCTGGTGCAGTTGTCACGTTGGCTCCAGCGCTGACTGGCGTGATTGCGCTTGGAACTGTGAGTAACGGAATTACGACAGGTTTGGCAATTCCAGTGACTGCTCAAACACGTCTGTTGCTTGTTTTTTCAGCAACTGCTGCAGGTTTTACCTTGGTGAATACTGTGGCCGGATATGTAAGTGGGGGAGTAACCATTAGTTAAAGTGGGTTTGTGAAAAACGATAGATATGCGGTGAAACGTCTTCCCGTCGAGCATGACTCGGATAGGAATTTGCGGAATTATGAACAGCGACTGGCCAATTGTGAAGCACGTTCTGCACCAACAACGCCTAATCGCGCAAACAAAGGACCGTTGCCTAAGCCCCAGGCAGCGGTCCCTTGCTGATGAACGAAAGTCAATGAGTTGACTTGGTCGATCCCGCTCACAGGCGCCCCAATCCCCGTTTTCGTCCAAATAAAACCTATCAAATATCGACTCGCGCCAATTGCTGCCAAAGGCGGCGCAGGCTAGAGCGGCATGCCATCTTCAAGCAAAGCCAGCGCCTCGGCAAATTCGGCGTAGATGTTCGTTTCCGGCTGTTCTATTGAGCGGAACGATAAGGACATTGCCACCCCAAACAATGCGCCAGCGAACACACGCACAGCGAGATCGTCCGCGTCACGTCCGGCGCGTTTGGCCACCATCTCGGATAGCATGTGCATCGTTTTGGCCATGTTGTCCCAGAATGTCGCGCGAACTTCCGGAATGGAGAAGATCAGTTTGCTGCGTTCCAGCTCTGATGCAAGCTCGTCTGGCGGCGTCCATTGCGGTCGGCATCACAAATCCGAGTCCAAGCCCGGCGACGGCGATGATGGCCAGTACTACGATGGGGCATATTGATGAGAAATACAGAGCCCACCAGAATCCCGACAGCAATCACCCGCCGAGAATCGGTCCGAGTAGGAAGGCGATCATGGCGCTTACCATTGGTTTGAAGCAAAGCAGGCTTGTTCGATGAAGCCATCAAAAAAAGCCATCCCAAAGCAGCTTGTGCTGCGCAGGAATGGCTTTTTTTGCGAGGCTGAATTTAATGCCCGGGAATCGCGCTCTCCATAGCATCGTCGGTTTTGGCGCGGCGGAACGGCCAGAAGTGGCCGTTTTCCACGACTGCGACACAAGCTGGCACGAAGAAGGCCAGCATGATGAAGAAGTAGATGGCCAAACCAATGAGGATGGAGAGACCGATTTCCACCAATGTCGTCACACCAGCGACGACCATCGAACCAAATGTGCCGCCCATAATCAAGGCTGCCGAGAAAATCACGTTGCCCATGTTTCTCATCGCTCGATGCATCGCCGCGCGCACAGAGGCATGTCGGTCAGCCGCCAGTTCCTCATCAAATCTCGACATCAGGAAGATGGAATAGTCGACCCCTAAAGCCACTAACAGCAAGAAGGCGAAGAAGGGGACCGACCAACTGATACCTGGTTTGCCCATGAGATGCACGGCGACAAATTGCAGGATGCCCATCGTGATAAAGTACGTGCCAGCCAAGGAGAAGATGATGTACAGCGGCGCGATGATGGACCGCAAGAAAATCATCAACAAAATGAAAATGGCAATCAAAATCAGGATAATGGTCCGAACAAAGTCTGCATTGGAGACACTGTTCAATTGTGTTTGTGTCGGCGTGGTGCCGGTCATCAGTATCTGGCCCTGAGAAAGCGGGCTTTGGGCAAGGGCAATTTCTGCGTGTTGTTGGATGGTCGGCATTTCTTTGATGGCCGTCATCGAATAGGGATCCGTCGAGAGGACCACTTTGATGTCCGCAACGTGGCCATCTTTCGAAATGTAGGCGTCCATCGCCTGTTTCAGGTCTGCATTGTTGTGAACAGCAGAGGCGGGGACATAAAAACCAGGGTTGCCTGTGGTCGTCGCTGTCGCCGATTGCTGGAGCGCCGTTTTCACTTGGCCTACGCCACTGGATAGTTGATCCACAGCGTTGCCAGCCTGGTTGACACCAGAACTGAGCTGACCTAAATTTCGGCTCAATTCAGAGACGCCAGACGCCAATTGGGTCGATCCGCTGGCAAGCTGTGCGGCTCCGTCTGTCAACTGAAAAAGGCCGTTGTGCAACTGTGAAGAACCTTGGGTGAATTGGGCCAGTCCACTGACGAGTTGCCCGGATGCGCCAGCCAGTTTTTGTTGACCAGCCGCTAATTGATTTGCGCCATTTTTCACTTGCGTCGCGCCACTGCTTAACTGGCTCAATGAGCTGGACAGGCTTTTGGTGTTGGCGCTCAGCTGCTTGGTAGCTGTTTCTGCCTGTGAAGTGCCTTGCTCCGTAGCATTCGCCAATTGGACAATTTGTTGCCAAGTTGGATCCGTCGAACTGGCATCCGGATGCGCCTTTTCCCATTGTGCGAGGAGATCTGCCAACTTGGTGGCGTTACTTGCATTGGTTTGCGCCGCATCACTGAGGCTGCTTGCGCCAGTGGCCAATTGAGTTGCTGCTTTGGCCGCTTGACTGGCGCCGCTGGCCAATTGACCGGCGCCGCTCGCAGTCGATGTCGCGCCAGTCGCCAACTGGGTTTCGCTGTTTTTGATGCTCTGCGCGCCTTGCTGCAATTGCTTTGCACCAGTGGTCAACTGATTTGTTTGGGAGGTCACTTGCTGCAGTCCGCTATGCAATTGGCCGGCGCCCTGTTGCACCCCTTTGGCGCCGCTCACCAATGGTTGCAAGGAAGTGCTGGTCGATTTCCCGCCTAGCTTGCCCGATAGCAGATTCAGACCGCTTTGCACCTGTTTCAATCCGCCAGCGGCCTCTTTGTTCTGGGAAGCGATTTGAAATGATTTGAGCACAGTGCCCGTTGGACGTGTGGCGCTGTCCACTTCTTTGACACCATTCATCTGAGCGATGGCGTTGGACACGTTCTCAATGGTCGCAAGCCCTTTTTGACTGCGCAGGTTGTCAGGGGACGAAATGACCACGTCCGAAGGCATGACGTTTCCTTGACCAAAGGCGCCCGCAACCGTGTTGAACCCTTTGACGGATGCGGCAGAGGGAATGTCGGAAAGCGGATCAAACGAGCGCTTGTCCGTGAACATGAGACCAATGGGCAAGAGGACGATGACGGCGCAAAGGAGCGTCCACCACGGGTGGCGCAATGCGACGCGGCCGGTGGCATTCCACATCCGTGAAGGTTTGTGCGCTTGTGTGGAACCGATTTTGCGCGGCCAGAAGATGAACCGTCCCAAAGCCATGATGAGCGCTGGAATAAACGTCAGACATGTGAAAATGGTGACAAAGACACCGACCGCCACACCGACGGCGGATCGATAAATGCTAAAGTGCGCGAAATAGAGGATGGCGAATGACACGAGTACGGTCAGCGCGCTGAAGATGACTGTTTTGGCGACGCCGCGCAACCCGGCGGCCAAAGCCTCAATCGGCGCCAGCCCGTGGCCAAGTTCCTCGCGGAAGCGGTTCAGGATGATAATGGAGTAATCTGTGCCGGCGCCAAAGATGATGGCAATCAGGAACGTCTGTGTGAACGTGGATGCTGGCAGGCCAAGCGAAGCCAACCAACCGACGAGACTGCTTGAGAAGAGAAAGGAGATACCAATGGACAAAAGCGTGACGAATGGCGTGATGGCCGAACGGAACACCAAGAGCAATATCACCAGTACGAGTACAACTGTCACACCAGCTGTTTTGGAGGCGCCATCCAACGAAGTGTTGGTTTGATCCTGCTCCAAAGGCACATCACCAGTGAATAATACGTTGGCGTCTCTGGGTGGGTTGGTGAATACACGTTTAATGTTTGCTAGAGCATTGACCGTTTTTTGATCCGTGTCGTTTCCAGGAAAGCCGACGGAAGCAATTTCGACAGTGTGATCAGAACTGTTAAATTTCGATGCCAACGAAGCGCTCGTGTTGTAGTTATCCTGTACAAATTTGATGCCGTACTGTTTCGGCTGTTTGTCGAGCAGCGCAAGTTTTTCTTTAAAGTACTGTTTGTCCGCCTTCGACAATCCGTGGTCATTGTGGATGGCGATGATGGCGGAACTTTGCGCAGACTGTTTTGGATTCACCTGTTTTAATAGGTTTTGGGCGACAACCACCGTCGAGTTGTTGGCAAGATATTGTGAAGATTCATGTGAGACGACATTTTTTAGTTGAGGCAACGCAAAATAAGCGGCGGCTGTAAGGACAATCCAGGCAATGATGATCAGAAAGCGAAATTTATGCACCCAGTGCGCATATTTTTCAAACATGTGCTTTCTCCTTCTAACGTGAAAGATTTGCATTGAGCAGGGATGAGGGGGGCGCTTTTGGTCAAAATCTGCCTCTTCGCGGCAATCAAGCACACTGGAAATGAACACCTCATTACCTACCCAATTTTGGAATGAATCATAAACGGACAAATGTCCGTGTGGAAAATATTAAAGGACAACTGTCCGGGTGTCAACGCATATGGCGTGTCCGATTTGTTACACTTGATTTAAGCAGTAGATTGGTTGGAAGATAGCTCGTTTGCGACAAAAACCCATTTTAATATGGACGGGATGAACACGGATTATGAGCCCAAGTTTATTTACATGTAAATAACGGTTCACTCAGTGATTCGACTTTGCAGTTTGTTTAAGTACATGTCGCGAATTCCTTCTACAAACTGCGTTTTGCTGTATTTTCTCATGTCTCGTTCAAACAAATAAAAACTGGGACTGATGGTTGACAGTAGGATATCTGCGGCCAATGGGATATCCATATCGCGCGGTTCCAGCTCTGCCATCTTCAGCAGTTGACAGAAGATGTGATGAAGTTTTTGGTAAAATTCGTTGTCTCCAATCAATTGTGCTTGATTTACAGATGCCAGTAAGTCTTCTTTTTCATCGATAAAATCGATGGCACGTTCAATCACGCTATCCAAAACTTCAATGGCCTGATTTGTATGCCCGTGGATATCTGCAATCTGTTGCTCCATTTCCTGCATGACTTTCTCTGCGCTTTCTTTCAAGAGTTCCATACATAATTCGCCTTTATTCGCGTATCTACGGTACAGTGTGCCTTGGCCGACGCCAGCCGCTTTGGCAATCTGGTGCATACTCACTTCGGCTACGCCGTACTTGGCGAACAGTCGCTGTGCGGTCTCCAAAATCAGAAAACTGCTCTCCAAGCCGTCTCGGCGCTGAATTCGGTCCGTGCAAGGCGCTGTGGACGGTTCTGTCAAGCGATGTATCCAGTCTTTTACCGCCGTGATAACCACCTGTGTGACTGCACGGTTTTCACGTTCCGCTGTGGCGTATAGCGTATCGCGTTCTTCTTCCGTCAAGTAAACGGTCAGCCGTTTATCTCTTTTCTCAGCTGCATCCTTTTTGGGTCTAGCCACGCCTGTTCACCTCATCATTAATTACATGTAGTTTATTATAGACAACAACATGGCTGTATACAATTATGTACATGTAAAAAACGGGATCGTATATGAAGAAAAAGGAGGTGCACGCGAAATTGATTGATATGGACGAAGAAGGGTTGACGTCACTTTAAGAGTGGATTATATTACAGTGAGTAAACGGTTACTTGAAAATTATTTTTGGTGAAAACCGTATCTTTGTATGATTTGAGTGATGAGTGTATGATTTTGTATGTTAGAACTCGGACGACTGAAGCTGCGAGAACTAACGGAGAATGCGCATCAATCAGTGAGGGATTTTGATAGCTTGCAAGTCGACATCGAGGGTGTGTTGAGAAGATGAACTTGGTTGTTGTCGGAAGTTTAAACATGGACATTTTGATTCCTACTGATCCGTATCCTGGTCCTGGGGAAACTGTGATGGGAGGCGATATTCAATATGTTCCTGGCGGGAAAGGGGCCAATCAGGCGGTCGCGGCCGCTCGGCTAGGGGCACATGTGACCATGTTGGGCATGGTCGGTGCGGATGGTTATGGAAAGCAATTGAAGAAAATGCTCGAACATGACCATGTCGACACGGAATTGATTCAGACGAGTGACAAGTCCTCTGGCGTGGCTTTCGTACACATTGAAAAAGATGGAGAAAACCGAATCATTGTCTCACCAGGCGCGAATTACGCTTACGGCGTGGAAAATGTTCTGAAATGTAAAAATATGATTGAGCGTGCCGATGCAGTGTTGGTCCAACTAGAAATCCCAATTGAAACGGTCAAAGCGGTACTCGACATCGCGGCGGTAGCCGGGGTGCCCACATTTCTCGATCCCGCCCCAGCCAGAGCGGATTTGTTCGAGCAGATTGGACATGTGGATTGGATTGTGCCCAACGAATCCGAAGTTGAGTTGCTCACTGGACAGCCTGTGTACGACATCAAGACGGCGCGGTTGGCTGCGGCCAAACTGCAACAACTGGGCGCACGGCGAGTGTTGCTCAAAGTAGGTAGTTATGGCGCATATGTATCTGATGAAAACGGCATGTCGTTTCAACCGGGATTTCAGGTGGTACCGGTAGACACAACGGCGGCTGGTGATGCGTTTTGCGCCGCTTTCGTGGTTGACTATCTGCGATACAACAGCGTGCACAGCGCTTTGCGCGTGGCGTGTGCGGCAGGTGCATTGACCGTCACGAAACAAGGGGCGCAGCCATCTCTCCCTTACGCAGAGGACGTCACAGCGTTTTTGGATGTCGCCATTGAGGTGGAAGGATTGGCACAACAAAGTGAGTCATCGTGAACCGATGGTTTGGTGCGAGTTGGCCGGAACATGTGCTATATGTAGCTTGATGGAGGATGCAAAGTCGTATTTTTTCAGGGATTGGAGGAGCCGGGTTGATTGAGGTACATGGCGACAGCGTCGTCATCCAGACGAAAACACTTTATGCAATCTTCCAAAAAGGTTTGATAACGACACTTCGGAGCATCGCGGGTGAATCTTTTATCGAGATCTCAGATGGGGAGGTCGACAAGGTCGCGTCGTTGGAACTTTTGTACGCTTCAGGCCCACATGCTGAACTGGGTCGCGGCCCTCGTGGACAAATTGAGTGCCGCAGCCTGTCGGACACGTGTGCAGAAATTCGCTTCAGCGGTTGGCACGCCGATGGGGTCATCACACTGACAGAGGATGAAGCTACAGGAGATCTGATTGTCGATCCCGCCGCATTCTCCGCGCGCCCTGGCGTTTGCGCTTGCAGATGGAATGTATCCGGTGTCCTGAACGATTTGGAATTGGTCGCTCCCTTTTTTCAGGGCGTCAAGCTCAGTTTAGGGGATTCCTTGCTTCAGAATACACACTGGTCATGGCCGCACGAATGGGAGGCAGGGCTCCTGATTTTGCAAGGGCGGACTGGAGGGTTCTGGATACATACAGAGGACACCCAGTACCGCTACAAGTCGGTTCAGTTGGGGAAGAATGGCGCAGGCGCAATCGGATTGGAGTCTTGGGCCTACGGTCCGGTAGACAACAATTTGAGCGCTGGCGGCTTGAGTTGGAAAATCAACGTCTACACAGGGGATTGGCAAGTGCCAGCTGCAACGTACCGGCAGTGGTGGTGGGAAGCGTACGGTCTGCAAAAGGTGGCAGAAACGCGTGCTCCATGGACAAAGGATGTCTCTATGGCGATATCCTGGTGTCCAAACGATGTTCGCATCCTGGAAGCGCTGGCGAAAAACGTGCCGCCAGAAAAGGTGCTTATCCATTTTCCCTATTGGCGAACTGACGCGTATGACCAACATTATCCCAATTATGTGGCAACTGACGCGGCGATAGATTTCATCCAGCGTGGACAGGAATACGGATTTCACATCGCGCCGCATTTCAATGCGCTCGAGATTGATCCATCCCATCATCTGTTCGATCTCGTCCGTGATTTTCAGTATCGACACATCTCAACCAAGGAGATCTTGGGATGGGGTTGGGACGGTGTAGCGATTCCGGTGCCAAGTTCCAATCATCAGTTGACAAGGAATCGATCCTTGAATGTGATGGCCAAGATTCACCCTGGGTTAAAAATGTGGCAGTCGATACTCATGGAGAACATGGCAAAGCCAGTGCAACAGTTGAAACTGGACACCGTTTTTTTGGATGTGGCGCTGGCGACTTTCAACTTGCACAATTGCCTGGTGGACAACATGACGCCGACCGAGGGGCTGCACGTGGAACTGCAACAGATCTCGAAATTGAGCAATGGGCTTGTGCTCGCCGGGGAAGGATTGAATGAAATTACTGCGCAGACGCTGTCGTTTGCCCAAGTGCATCTCTTCCGAAGCTATCACGACACCATATCAGGATTGGAGGGGATTGGGTGTCCACTGAATCATTTTTTGTTCTCGAAGCTCACTCGATCCTTTGGATACAGTCGGCTTGGCGGGCATACGGAAGAGGAGAAGCTCCGCATGCGTGCGCATGAAGCGCAGGGAGCCATACCAACCATTACGATTCACTCCGCTGACGAATTGGATGAGCCAAATGTTGAAATTCAGCAGATGCTGAAATCCGTGCAAGAACAACATTGATGACCTACGGAATGTCCAGGCAAAGTTTCACGCAGCAAAAGTGCGTTTTCTAGTTCAATCCAGGCACTACAAATTTTCGCGAGGTGTACGAGATGACTGACATCGAGGCAACTTCAAAAGCATTCTGGTGTGTCGACTCCCCTGATGGACGCATTCGGCTAACGCTGACCTTAGCGAACGAAGGCAGTCTCACTTATTCTGTCTTGCAGGATGAACATGTGATGATAGAGCCATCGCCACTTGGTCTCTCAACCAGCGTGGCTGATTTTCGCGAAGGCATGACCTACTTGTCACATACAACCAAAACAGTTCAAGAGGCTTATGATCTGATTGGCGGCAAAACTTCGAAAGCTGTCGATCACTACAACGAATTGACATTGAAGTTTCGCAAGCAAATTTACGAACTACATGTCATCCTGCGCGCTTATGACGATGGCATCGCCTATCGCTATAAAGTACCAGGCACGGGCGCCATCAGTATATACGGGGAAGCCAGCGCGTTTAAAATGCCCGATGGCAGCACTGCGTGGGCGCATGACTTCGTCGAACATTACGAGGCGTTTTACCCAGCACGCAAACTGAATGACATGGCGGTGGGCGACTATGGGATGCCTGTGCTCTTCCATCATCCTGACGGCAGATGGTCTCTGGTTTCGGAAGCAGCGGTCTATGGCGAGACTGGCGCATCACATCTCTGTGTTGCCGACGAGCAAAACGGGTGTCTATTGCGGGTTGTGCCTGCACCGGATCAATCTGCAGCCCTCCTCTCGCATCGACCGTTTGAAACAGCTTGGCGCGCGGTGATTGTGTCCGTTGAACTGGCAGGGATTGTGGCGTCGAATCTGATGGAGAATCTGAATCCTGCATCGGAGATCAGCGACACGAGTTGGATTCAACCGGGGAGATCCGCCTGGTCGTGGTGGTCGGGAGACAGCACCAGTGATCTCGACGTCCAAAAGCGATATGTCGATTTTGCTGCGCGGATGGGATGGGAGTACTATCTCTGCGACGGCGGGTGGCAAGAAGCGTGGTTGCCTGAGTTGCTCGACTATGCCAAGGGCAAAGACGTGCGTCTGTTCGTGTGGTCGCATCATCAGGATTTGCAGACGGACGATGAAATTGAAAGCAAGTTGTCGCGCTGGGCGGCCATGGGTGTGGCTGGCGTAAAAGTCGATTTTTTTGAAAGCGATTCCCAAGACAAACTTCGCTTGTACGACAAACTCGCCATTGAGACGGCGAAACGGCAGTTATTGCTGAATTATCACGGATGCACAAAACCGAGCGGCGAGCGGCGGAGATGGCCGCACCTGGTCACGCGTGAGGGGGTGCTTGGCGCGGAGTACTACAAGTGGTCGCTTGGCGCCACGGCAGAACACAACTGTACACTGCCATTTACACGCAATGTTGTCGGTCCGATGGATTACACGCCAGTTACGTATTCGAATTATCAGGGGCAGACGACTTTTGCTCACCAGACTGCGCTTTGTATTGTATTTGAGTCCAGTGTCCAACATTTTGCGGACAGCGTCGACAGCTACGAGACGCTTGATGCGCCTGTGCTCAAGCTGTTTCAAGCATGTCCCGCAACTTGGGATGAGACGAGGTTGTTAGAAGGGTATCCTGGACGTTACGTCACCATCGCTCGGCGCAAAGGAGATGATTGGTTCATTGGCGCCATCTGTGGTGGAGAGGCGAGATCAGTTCGCATTCCGCTGTCTTTTCTGACGGAGGGCGCGTATGTCGCCAATGTGATTCGCGATGGCGACAAAGCGGATCAGATGATTCATCAAGAACATATGGTCGATCCTGCCAGTTTTCTGGAGATCCCCCTGCTTGTCAACGGAGGTTGCGCCGTCTGGGTGGTTGCGAAGTAGTTAGCGCTCCTGCCCGGTTGTATGTCACTTAGACCTGTTATGGGTGCGTTGCAATGCGGTGATGGCACCGGGCAGCATTGAGGCATGAAAAGGGAACCGTGTGGCGTGATAACCTGCCAAAAAGCAAGATGTTGTAAAAATAAAAAAACAGGTTGACGAAATATATAGAATAGAGTACTTTTTAAACCATTCAAGTAACCGATTACTCATAATTTTGTCTATATAAGAATACGTTATCCTGTTTTGTGATTTGCGGAATCTCGGAATATGGTTGGCGTTACCATGAACATACGTGATACGTTCCGCACCAGCAGAATCATGAAAATGCCAGTCAATCGAGGCAGCGCGGATGGCGCGGCACTAGGGTGCCGGCTTTATTTTCACGGTAGGGGGGTGATTGAGCAGTTGAGGAGGCATGGCTGCTCCAAATTGAAAGCGGTGTTTATTTTGAGGGGGCAAACCAAAAATTTCAGGCAATAGGCCGCGAGGAATCGCGTACAGCGCAACTTGAAAATAAATTGGCGCTCTGGTGCGGGGCGCATTCTGCATCCCGCATGGCGGTCTAAAGCCAAATAGCTACAGGTGAAATAGGGAGGATTTTGTGATGAAGAAAGGCTATTCCTTGCTTATCAGTGGACTTGTAAGCACTTCAATACTCTCTTTGGCTGGTTGCAGCACCAGTTCGAACGGCACATCGCCAACAACGTCATCGAAAGGTAGTTCTGATAGCGCACCTACAGCCAGCAATCCTTTGAAGCTGACTTGGTTCAGCGATGTTCCCGAATACAACTGGACATGGAATACCAAGAAGAACTTGGTGCAGAAGACCATTACAGATCAGACTGGGCTCACTTTCACAATGAACACGCCACCTGAACAGGCTGACACCAAGCTGAATTTGATGATGGCCACAGGTAAATTGCCAGACATCATTTCGACGCAGCAGCCGTCCATTGTCACACAGTTGGCGAAAAGCGGCAAGGTATGGAACTTAGAAGACTTGTTTAAACAGTATGATCCCTCGTTTTTGAAACAGTTTCCGAGCGGGATCGTCACCGAATTGAACAATGAGTTCGGCGGATTTTACAGCATGCCGAGTTTCGCCACATCGGCTGACGAGTTCAAGCAGTATCCGCAAACGCAATCCGCATTGTTATACCAGAGCGGTTGGGCTTTCATTGTCAATCAACAATTGATGCAGAAGGCGGGCATCAAGCTGTCGCAGCTCAAGACCGAAGACGACGTGATCGCAGCACTGAAAAAAGTGAAGAGTATGAATATGAAAGTCAACGGCGCGCCAGTCATACCGCTTCAAATCGATGACAAAGACGACTGGTGGTACGTGACACTGCAGAATTTGGCGCAGATGTTCGGCGGGATGCCCGTGACCAAACAGGGTGATTACCGCTCCATTGATGAGTCTCCGGAGATGGAGCATGCAATCGATTTCTTGTTTAAGTTGGCGCAGGCAGGCGTCATCGACCAATCCGAGTTTACGCTGGACACTTCGTCGGTCACAAGCGCGGTTCAATCTGGACGTGTCTTCGCTTTGCTGGGCAATGCAGCGAACCCCAACTGGGCGAGCATGTACACTGCGGACCACAATGTGATGTGGGTGTCGCCAGGCAGCATTGACTCCGATCAAGGGACGACGCCGGTGTTCCCGTACACGCACTCTGCAGGATGGACACAGACGATGGTGTCAAAAAATGCGCCCAATCCAGAGGCAATCGCCAAATGGCTCGCTTACATGTGGAGTCCGAAGACGCAGATTTTGGTCCAATACGGTCTGCAAGGGACAGATTGGCATTGGAGCAAAAACGGAACCATTGTGCAAAATCCGCAGGTCGTGAAGAAACTGAACAATTCGAAGTTGAACTACGCAGCCACTTTGGGGATAGATCAAATGTGGTACTTCGACAACCCAGTGTATATGCAAAGTGTCGCCGCTCCACCGAAGGCGCCACAGAGTTGGGAAAACAAGATGGAATCCGCGGCGGCATTGACCAAACCAGTGTACCGCTACGATGCGGACGCGTTGAGCATGCCAGCGACGTTGATCGCGCCTGGAAGCACGTTATACAACGATCAACAGCAAATCACGACATACTGGCAGGCGCAGGTGCCGAAGATGATCTTTGCGTCGAGTGAAGCACAGGAGAAACAGATTTGGCAGCAGACGATTCAGCAGATGGACAAGATGGGCCAAACCAAAATCGATTCCGTCGATAATACGGAATTTCACAAGTTGGAGAAGGTCTTTGGATATACGTTGAAAGGCGTCAATCCATAACACTGCCATCGCACCAGCAGAATCATGCAAATGCCAGTCAATTGAGGCATCGCAGATGGCGCGGCGCTGAGGTAGCAACTTTAATTTTATGCTAGGAGGAATGTGCTCATTGAGAACGGTTGCGTCAAGCTGCTGTTCTCAATGAGCTGGGGATTATAGGTTGAGAAAAGAGGTCGCTTTATGAAAAATATCGGGATTGATGCGGCAGCGGTAGGGATGAAACCCACAAAGAGGAGGAAGAAATACGCGTACGGCATGGACGCGCGGACGCAAAGCGAACTGCAGGTCATGGTGTGGCCAGCGATGCTTTTCATGATTTTGTTCAACTTTCTGCCGCTGTTCGGTCTGATCATTGCATTCACAAACTACAGCCCGATAAACGGGATCGCCGGGATTTTTGACAGTGCGTGGAACAATTTTGCGAATTTCATGTTCGTATTTAAAGATGTGTTCTTTTGGCCGATGATCCGCAACACGCTCGGCATCAACATCCTGGGGATGATCGTCGGATTTCCTGTGACCATCATGTTCGCGTTTTTGCTGAACGAGATCGCCAGCCAGAAGTTTCGCTCTTTCATTCAAACAATCACCTACCTGCCGCACTTTCTCTCTTGGGTGATATACGGGGGACTCATCATGAATATGCTCTCCCCCACGACAGGTGTCGTGAACTGGTTGTTGTTGCATCTGCATCTGGTGCATAAGCCGGTGGAATTCATGGCGAATCCCAAGTATTTCTGGGGGCTGGCTGTCACAACCGGATTGTTGAAGGATTTGGGCTGGGGCGCGATTTTGTATCTGGCTGCCATTGCTGGCGTGGAACAGAGTCAATACGAAGCGGCGGCAATTGATGGCGCCGGGCGGTTTAAACGGATGTGGCACATCACGTTGCCGGGGATCTTGGGCACGGTGATGATTATGGTCATCTTCTCTATCAGTGGCATTCTCAACAACAATTTCAATCAGATTTACGTCCTGCAGAACAGTCTCAATTTACCCACAAGTCAGGTGATTGCAACATACGTTTACCAAATTGGATTGCAGCAGTTCCAGTTTGCGTATGGCACGGCTGTTGGGCTGATGAATTCTGTGATAGCGCTGGTACTGTTGGTCGGTTCGAATTTGCTGTCGAAGAAACTGACTGGCAAAGGCTTGTTCTAGGGGGGCGGAAGCTGATGATAGAAGGAAAAACGATAGGGGACAGAACGTTTAACTGGGCGAATGTGCTCATTATGATCATTCTGATGATTCTCACTTTATATCCGTTTTGGTATGCTCTAATTGGCTCACTGGACACGGGCAATGATTATGCGCTCGGCCAAGTGTTCCTGTGGCCGCGTCAATTCACGTTGGCGAACTACAAGACGGTGCTTGTCGATCCAGCGCTGCTGGAGGCCTTGGTCGTCACCATCACGCGAACGCTGATTGTGACGGTGGTCTCGGTACTGTACACGGCGATGTTCGCTTACGCCTTTTCGAGAGGATATCTGCGAGGAAAGAAGTGGTATGCGGCGGCAGGATTTTGCAGTATGTATGTCGGCGGCGGGTTGGTGCCGTTGTTCATGTTGCTGAATTGGCTGCACTTGTATGACAACTATCTCGTCTACATTCTGCCGGGCCTGTTTAGTTTCTGGAACGTGATCATATTTACAGCGAATTTTCGCTCCATTCCAGATTCGTTGATCGAATCGGCCAAAATGGATGGCGCAAGTGAGTTCCGCATCTTTTTTCAACTGATATTGCCGTTGTCGAAGCCGGTGTTGGCCGCATTGTCGGTTTTCACGGCAGTCGGTGTGTGGAACGATTACACCACGACCTTGTTTTTTACGCAGTCTCAAGGTCTGCAAACCCTGCAATATTACATTTTGAAGTTGATTCAAAGCGTCAATGCGGTTGATGCGCTGCAAACACAAACTGGCGCCACATCGCTTATCACCGGCAAGATGCACAATGTGGCCACGGCGACATCGGCACAAACCGTCCAACTGGCGGCGATGGTGGTTGCGGCCATCCCGATGATCATCATGTATCCCTTTGCCCAAAAGTACTTCATCAAGGGTGTGCTGATTGGTTCTATCAAAGAGTAACAACAGAGGTAGGTTCATAAGATAAAGACATCTGCAAAATGCAGACGCGTCATACGAAAGGAAGGCTGCACATGTACGCTACCAAAACGACTGGCGCGTTCGACTTGAACCGCTTGGCGAAACTCGCATTTCCTAAGGGAAAAGTTCGCATGGTGTTGGACACCGATACCTATAACGAAATTGATGATCAATTTGCAGTCACCTATGCGCTTTTGTCGCCAGAGCGACTCAAAGTCGAAGCGCTCTACGCTGCGCCGTTTTACAACGACTTATCAACCGGACCGGCTGACGGTATGGAAAAAAGCTATGAGGAAATTCTTCGGATTCTTGAACGGCTGCATGTGCCCAGCACAGGATTCGTCTATAGAGGCTCCACTGAATATTTACCCGACGCGATCACGCCAGTGAAGAGTGACGCTGCGCGCGATTTAGTCGAAAGAGCACTGGCGTCGGATGCGGATGATCCACTGTACGTCGTCGCCATCGGCGCACCGACCAACGTCGCCTCGGCAATTCTGATGGAACCGAAAATCTTACATCACATTGTGGTGGTTTGGCTGGGGGGAAATGGGCTCCATTGGCCTGATACACGCGAATTCAACATGGTCCAAGACATCCACGCCTCGCGTGTGATTCTGGATTCCGGCGTTCCCCTGGTTTACGTACCGTGTATGGGAGTGACGTCCCATCTGTTGACATCGCTGCCGGAGATCCGCGATTCCATCGGCGGTTATGGCGAGATCGGCGATTATCTCGTGGAGGTCTTTGAACGATGCCATGGGGATCACTTTGGGTATTCCCGTGTCATCTGGGATATTGCCACCATTGCGTATTTCATGAATGAAGAATGGGTTCCATCGAGCTTGGTGCATAGCCCGATTTTAAATGATGGATTCACGTATAGTTTTGATTCGACACGGCACCTGATTCGGGCTGTAAACTACATCCACCGCGATCCGGTGTTTACGGATCTCTTCACAAAGATCAGACAGCATCGGGTGTAAAAATATCCGGTTGGTCACTTTCATTGTCACAATGTTTGGGTTAGGATAAAGTGTTGATATTTTGATTGAACGGTATGGTAGAGGGTGCTGCAGCAATGAATATGCGTGAAATTGCAAAACGTGCCGGGGTTTCAACCGCGACGGTTTCCCGTGTGCTCAATGGGAATCCGAAGGTAAATCCTGAATTGCGGGATATTGTAAACAAGGTCATTCAGGAAGTGAACTATGTCCCCAATGCGATCGCACGCAGTATGAATCATGGAACGACGTCGATTTTGGGACTGATACTACCGGACATCACGAACCCCTTTTTTCCGGGCATTGCGCGCGGCGTCGAGGATGCGGCCATCAGCAAAGGGTACAAGGTGATTCTTTGCAACACGGACAACCATGCAGATACTGAAAAAACGTATCTTCGCATGTTGCGGGAACAGCGTGTCGATGGACTCATCCTTGTGAGCGCCAGCAATATGTCTGAAGAAACCATGCGTCAAATGATAGAGGACATTCCCGTGGTGTTGTGTGACCGGATACCTGAGAGCAAGCATTTCAGTTCCGTCGTCACCGACCATCGCAAGGGAATCAAGATGGCAGTTGACCATTTGGTTGGCCTTGGCCATCGCGAGATTGCCATGATTTCTGGTCCGAAAACACTCATTTCAGGGATTGAACGGGCGAATTATTTCCGAGACATCATGGCGGAGGCCGGACTGCCTTGCCCAGAACAGCGTGTCGTACCGTGTGACTATCGGTATGAATCGGGGTTCATCGCCGCAAATCAACTGCTCAAGGACAAGGCGATCACGGCGATTCTGTGCGCGAACGATATGATGGCGCTTGGGGCAATGGATGCCGTGTTTGAATCCGGCCTACAGGTTCCAGACGACATATCTGTCGTGGGTTATGACAATATCCCATTTTCCAATTGGTCCAGACCTCGTTTGACGACGGTCTCTCAACCTACATATCTGCTCGGGGTCAATGCGCTTGAGATTCTGGCGGACGCCCTGGCGAGTTCGGAGACTGACAAACAGCAGGTTCAACGGATGTTGAACCCGACACTCATCGTGCGAAAATCTTCGGCTATGGTCAAGCGATGATAACGATATTCAATGCACAGTGAGGTCATCATGAAGAGAAAATCACCCAAGACACCAGCGGCAAATGATATCCATTCGTCTAACGATGTGAAGCGCAGTATACAGACACTTCCGCCGACTCGTTTGTTACGTCACGCCTTTCACTTTCGAAAAGCGCCCTCTCCCTGGAGACGTGCCATCGGTGCAGGTTTGAGTTTGTTTGTGCCGATTGTCTGTGGGATAGCCATTGGACACCCGCTATGGGGGCTGATGGCCACAATGGGTGGATTTGCGGGAATTTACGCCACGGATTCCCCACCGAAGAGGCTTGCAGTCAAATTGCTTATCGTGGTGATTGGTCTATCGATTTCAGTTGCACTTGGAACGCTGTCTGCAGGTTCACCATGGTCGATAGCCATCATGTCTGCAGTTGTTGCTGCCTGCGCTACGTTTATATCGGGCGCATTGCAAGTGCCGCCACCCGGGCCTTACTTTTTTATCATGGCTTGTGAAGTCGGGACGGGCATGCCGCTAGACCCAGGGGCCGCCGGAACGCGACTTTTTTTCGCGCTCATCGGCGGGGCCATTGCCTGGAGCATCGGCATGGGAAGCTGCTTTTGGCAACGACGAGTTGGTCGATCCGGCACAGACAAAACATATGACTCAACTGTACAACGCCTGGGTGAGCCGGGGATGTGGTTGGATGCATCAGCGCGATTGCGCGCCGCATTGCGGCGAGACTCCATCGTCTGGCCAGCGTCAATTCGAATCGCCATTGGCATTTTTGTCGCCACACTGATTGCCTATGCGCTCGGCGATGATCGACCATATTGGGTCCCACTTGGCTGTGCTGCCGTACTTCTGGGTACACACGTCATGGCGACCATCCATCGGGCGATCCAACGAGCCATTGGCACCTCCATCGGAATCATTCTGACGGGATGGATTTTTTCGTTGCACCCGTCTTTTCTCGTCTTAGCCGTACTTTGTTTAGTCCTGCAAACGGTTGTCGAGTTGTTCGTCGTCCGAAATTACGGCTTGGCGGTCATCTTCATCACGCCTTTGGCGCTCATCGTCGCCATGACCGCCAACACGGGCATGACGCCTCTTGAGTTGGTTCACGCAAGGCTAGTCGACAATATTCTTGGATGTTGCGTCGGACTTGCTATGGGGCTGTTGTTGTGGCGTCGAGCTGCATCGAGGAGGCTGCGACTCGTAGCGGCGCGCGCCATTCGTTCTGAAGGCGATTTTTTGCAGGCCGTACTGTCCAGTCAGAGCGACGATCCAGGAGATTATGCTTCGTTTTTGCGTGAAATGGGCACTGTCTTATCGCATTTGGACGATATGCAACAGACCGCGCTACATGAGTTTCCTCACAGGGCGCCTGTGACAGATGAACTGTGGCCGACCATTGCGGCGACAAAGCATGTTGCCGAGGCATTGCAGATGATGGTGAAGGAGCGAGATCAAGTTCAAGCATTGCGCATTCTCGGCGAGCAATGTCAAATTTGGTTCGAGGCTGTGGCCAAATCAGTGGAACGAAACGGTGATTTTATCAACCGTGGCGCATTGCCGTTTGCCGATTTGCACTTGGGGTTAACGCCTGCTTTGCTCGAACTGCAAGCAAGTGTCACAGAACATAAGCGCACAGTGCGATAAAGCGAGAGCGCCAAGAAGTGAAATGGATACTTATCACACACCTGTATCGTCCGCATGGCAAGATGGGCGATGCAGGTGTTCTTTTTTTAATTTGTCTTATAAATCCTAGTGTAATTGAGGCAAAACAAAAAGTCTATTCTTTGTTCTGAATTTTAGATATAGTTCGACTGGCAAGCGGGCTTGCGCAAGAAACGGACGGCTGTGAGCGGCATTGAATTGGATTTGAGAGGAGAATTTTAGTGAAGAGCCAGTCCACAACTGAAATCCAGGCAAAATTCAAGTGGGCATTAGACAGTTTTTGTTCCAAATTGAACAAAGATGAGCAAGTGATCGCCGTTATCTTGATGGGAAGTCTTTCTTACGATCAAGTGTGGGAAAAGTCGGATATTGATTTGAAACTGATCGTAAAGGAGCAGAGATTAGCGAAATCAACCATGAGTTTGATAGCGCATGATGTGCTCATCAACGCGACCATTGACACGAGAAACGATTTCAAACGCTGGATGGAAGGTTCCGTACAAGGCTCGATTGATCACGCCATTCTCGTGAAGAGCAAGCTGTTGTTCACCAAGGATCCATCGCTCCAACAATACTTCGATGATATTGGGTATGTGGGCGAGCGAGATCGCCAATTGATGTTGCTGCAGTCTGGGTGCCGCGCGTTGAACTTGCTGTCTAAAGTCGAGAAATGGTGTTATGTGAAAGCGGATCCGACGTACAGTGCGTTTTGGATGTTGAAAATGGTTGATACGCTTGCCGACATCGAAGTGATGGTGAATCAAGAGGTGCCGATGCGTGAATCAGTACAGCGGGCGCTTCAATATCATCCCGAATTATTCCACGCCATCTATACAGAAATGATCTGTGGAAAAGTAGATGAGCGCAAAGTACGAAGCGGTTTGGTGAAAATCAATGCGTATCTCAATCGACAGACGGAAAGATTGTTTAAACCAGTGCTGGATTATTTACGACAGGAACAGGAGATCCGGACCATATCAGATATTGAGGCGCGGTTCGAAACCATAGTGTCTTTAGATTTTGGCTGGCTTACACTCGCATGCGACTGGTTAGCCGAGTGTGGTGCACTCATCAAAGTTACGGCAGAGACAAAATTGACGCCAAGAAGCAATGTTCAATTGGAGGAACCAGCATACTTATGTGCAGATGGAGGACAGTTCATTTGAGGGGGATAACATGAAACAGTTTATTGAAGTGCGCGGTGCGAGACAGAATAACCTAAAAAATGTGCATGTTGACATTCCGCGAGACAAGTTAACCGTGCTTACCGGTGTGAGCGGTTCTGGTAAATCATCGCTTGCGTTCGAGGTCATTTACGGTGAAGGGCAGAGGAAGTTTCTTGAATCTCTTTCTACATTTGCGAAGAGTCACATGAATCAGTTGAAGAAACCGGATGTCGATTTTATATTCGGACTGTCTCCAGTCATCGCGATTCAGCAGAAGAAAGGGACTGTCAATCCCAGATCTACTGTCGGCACGATGACAGATACACATGATTATATGCGGCTGTTGTTTGCCACCTGCGGGGAGGCGGAATGCCCCTTATGCGCGCACCCAATATCCATCCGAACGGTGGCACAAATGGTTGAGTGGGTTCAATCGCTGCCAGAGGGAACTCTGCTTGAAGTTCGCGCACCAATCTTTAAAAACGATGGAGAGAACTATGAAACCTTGTTTGATGAGATCCGGACCAAAGGGTTTCGGACCATCGTCATCAATGGTGAAAAGCGAACGATGAGCGACAAGCTTGAACTGGATGAGGATGCGGGTGATTGGATGGAGGTGGTTGTCGATAGCATCGTGGTCAAACCGGGTGTATTTAGGGAGTTCACTAAAACCATTGAAAATAGCCTTCGTTTAATCGGTGAAGGGTTCATTCGTTTCGAGATAGTGGGCGGGGAAGAGGTGTGTGTCAACAAGCAGCAATTCTATCAAGGGTTCTGCTGTCCCAATCATCATCTGGCGATGGGTGAACTGCGAGCCAACTATTTCTCGTTCAACGTGCAGGATAGCGCATGCCGCACCTGCGGTGGACTCGGAACCTACGTACGTGCCGAACCAAATTTCTTCGTCGCGAACATGGAGAAAAGTCTCAACAAGGGCGCAATGGATCCGAGGATTTTTAAAGGCGAGATGGCCGATACCACCTGGCGGTGGTTGTTTTTCTACAATATGGCGCGCCATTTCGAATTCAGTTTAGATACCTCGTTCAGAGCGTTGACCAAAAAGGCCACCGACATTCTGTTTTATGGGACGCATGGCGAGCGTTTCGAACTCCAACCCCCTCAAGATAAGGCGCACGCAGCGAAATTCAACGGCCGAAGTTTTGGCAGCATGGTTTCTTACAACGGTATGGTGGGTGAAATCAATCGCTGGTACAAGGTCTATATGAAACGCGGTGTGAGAAATCCAACTGAAGATGAGTTTTTCAAGCGGGTGATGGTCGAACACACATGTCCAGATTGTGAAGGAAAGAAACTGAAACAGCAGCGCTTCTGCGTGAAAATTGGCGGGCGGGATATCCACGAATTGTGTACGATGCCGATCCGAGAATTGAATGATTTCTTGAATCAAATCCGATTGACTGGTGATCATGTTCAGGCTGGAAAGCAGATCATCCACGAAGTTGTAACACGTGTTCAGTTGTTGATTGACATTGGATTGGACTACTTGAATTTAAATCGACGTTCGGACACCCTCTCAGGCGGGGAAGCACAACGCATTCGCCTGTCCACACAGATTAGCTCCGGTTTGATGGGGATGCTCTACGTACTCGATGAGCCAAGTATCGGATTGCATGCAAGGGATACGATGCGCATTGTGAACACGCTCAAACGCCTGCGTGATATCGGCAATACCATCATTGTCGTCGAACATGATATCGATACGATTCGCAACGCAGATCACATTATCGAGCTTGGACCGGGTCCGGGCGCGCGCGGTGGACATATCGTTGCAGAAGGCGGTTTATTAGAAGTGTGTTGTAAAAAGGAATCATTGACAGGCGCTTACTTGTCTGGCGCCTGTAAAATTGAATTGCCGCATAAGCGGCGCAAGCAAAGCCAGGCATTTCTCACGATAAGGGGCGCTACGGCAAATAACCTGCAAAACGTAGATGCTGTGATTCCACTCGGTCTGTTTGTATGCGTGACTGGTGTATCCGGTTCTGGCAAGAGCACACTCATCAATGAAATCCTTTATAAGCAATTGCGCCTGATCTTCCATCACGCGCGTGTTGTACCAGGTTTGCATGATGCCTTAGAAGGGCAAGAGCACATTTCGGAAGTCATCAGTATTGATCAATCGCCAATTGGCCGCAGCTCACGCTCAAATCCAGCTACATACGTTGGTATTTTTGATAGGATTCGCGACTTGTTTGCCTCGTCACAGGCTGCGGTGGAAAAGGGTTTGAGCAAAACGGATTTTAGCTTTAACAGCAAAAGCAGCGGACGTTGTGCGCATTGTCAGGGAGAAGGCGTCGTTAAAACCGAGCTTCAGTTCATGCCCGACTTGGAAACTGTTTGCCCAGTTTGCAAAGGGGTGCGTTTTAGCATCCGTGTACTGGAAGTATGCGTGCATGGCAAAAACGTCGCGCAGGTATTGGATATGACCATTGAAGAGGCGATTGTGTTCTTCTATGAGCATCCTAGCATTGTGCATAAATTAAATATGTTGAATGCATTAGGGCTTGGATATGTCAAACTTGGTCAGTCATCGAACACACTTTCCGGCGGAGAGGCCCAGCGGATTAAGCTTGCGACAGAGCTTGGTAAAATAAAAAGAGGGGCGCATAACCTGTACATACTCGACGAGCCGACGACTGGATTGCATCTACATGATGTTCAGAATTTGATCCGCTGTATTGAGCGATTGGTTGAAGCGGGTCATACAGTTCTCGTGATTGAACACCATTTGGATTTGATTAAGATGGCCGATTACATCATTGATATGGGGCCAGAAGGAGGCAATGGTGGCGGGAAAATCATGGCCTGCGGTACGCCGGAGCAGGTGGCACAAATAGATGCTTCTCACACTGGAAGATTTCTGCGCAAAGTGCTAAAAGCCAATGGTGGTCTTACTGATTCTGAAGTGTAATCGTCAGCATGGAAGGACGGACTTGAAACGCAAGCTGGCGCATCCTTGGGGGCGGTGAGCCACGAGCAGAGATTTGCCGTGGGTCACCAACCACAAGTATGCAGCCATAAATTGATTATTTCTCTTCATAACCGTTGACAACAACATCGAGTTTGCCGGTTTCCGGGTCGATGACGAGTCCATGGACGCGAAGCGATTTTGGGATCAAGGGATGGTTGACAATCATGCGCACGCTCTCGCGCACACTGTTGGGAATCGATTCAATGCGTTGCAACCATGTTTTCAAATCAATTCCAGAATATTCTAATGTGTGAATGGTCTCGGGAGAAATGCCCTTGTCCATCATTTTTTTAATGGTTTCATCTGAATTGATACTGCCCATTCCACAACCATGGTGACCAATGACGCAGATTTCATCAGCGCCGAGATCGTAGACAGCGACAATAATGCTGCGCATGATACTTCCAAATGGATGTGAGACGACCGCTCCGGCATTTTTTATAATTTTGGCATCGCCATTTCTTAAATTCATGGCGCGGGGGAGCAATTCACTGAGGCGCGTGTCCATACAAGACAAAACAACCAGCTTTTTATTTGGGAATTTTGATGTTTTGTACTGCTCGTATTCATGGGATTCTACAAAGCGTTGATTGAAAGCCATGAGCTCTTCCAAGTAGTTCATCACGGACGCACCTTTCAAAAATATGTAGTTGAAATGGATAATATCCTTCTGTCCCTACTGCAATTATAGTGATTTAGATATGTATTTACCACCTACTAGACATAAAGTCCTGCCAAATGTCCCACAATCAGCGGTTCTAGAGAAGCGGGAGTGGTTCACGCTATGCTGTCGTGTCTAAGCTTGACGAAAAGAGGATGAGGAGGTCGAATGTCGGCTAAAAATATCATTTTCCGAGCAATACGAAAATAGGCTTCGTTTTGAGCGGTGTTTTCATAAAAATAACCCGCCGTGGCGGGTCAATGCGTACATGTTCGAATGGCAAGTATCTAGGACAAAACCCAACTTCAATAAACCGGAGTCGTTGTGCAACATGTTTTTGTTGCCACATATCCTGGGACGAGCAAGAAGAACAACACAAAGATAATCAAGAATACAACCGCCCACTGCGTATATCCACCAAAGGTTCCCATGTCAACTGCCCCTCTCCAGAAGATACTTCACAATACGCGTGCTGAGATTGATATAAATAGGCGTTATGTACCAGACATGCGCCGGAATTTGCGCATTTTCCATGATATTGGTTTAGAAGTGAATGCGAATGCTCAACATAAGCCAAGTTACGCATTTTGCAAGGGGGCGGGTTTGATGGAACAACCAGAAGAAGTGAAAAAAATTGTAAATGAGGCGTCCACGACACTTCGGAAAGCGTTAGACGAGCAAATTTCAGGTTTGAAAAACAAACTGGACCAAATGCAGCAAAACTTAGCGTCAAATAAAGGACAAAGCAATGCACAGCCACAGCAATCATCAAATCAGTTGTTGCAACAGATGCAGCAATTCAAACAACAGACGCAACAACAACAGCAGGAAGCATATCAGCAATTGCAGCAATCGATTCAGCAAGCGATGCAAATCCTTGGGCAGGCAAATGAACACCTACAAACAAATCAGATTTTGTCACAGATGAATCAGCAGATTGATCAGGCGCAACAGCAATTGCAAAAAATGACCGGGCAGCAATCAAATGCACAAGCTGCACCAGGGGAGACAAACCAGCAAGCGAATCAAAATCAGCAGGTGCATTGAATGATCCCAATGCCGTTTCTGGCTGTTTAGCTGCTTTTGTCATCCGCGTCTGACATGACATCGAGCAATTTTAAAGCGGATCGAATGCAAAGGTTATGCATTGTTTTACAATTTTAGGGAAGGAGTAAGAGGGGATTTAAGTCTGGAGGGAATTGTACACCATGCCGCAATTGATTGATGAGGTCAAGGACAAAAAAATCAGTTCCAGTTTAGAGGAAAATGTTAATTATTTGAATAACCTGCTCGGTATTGGTACGACTTGGGATATCATTTTAAAACCTTTTAAGTTTGGCCAGATAAACATGGCCTCATATGTGACGAATGGCTTCTTTCTGACGATGAACGAGGTCCTGATTTTAGACAGTTTTCATGCCCGCGTAGAGGAATTTGAAAAGAATCATGCGGGGCAAACGTATACGCTTGAACAAATGGTCGATTACCTAAATGCAAACATCTCGTTTGTTCAGGTGCAAATTATTGACCAGATGTCGGATGCCGTCCGCTTTATTTTGTCAGGGCCGCTTGTCACGTTTATTGATGGATACGATAAAGTGTTCTACATCGACACACGTATTTATCCAATGCGCAGTATTTCCGAACCGCTGACAGAACGCGTGATTCGAGGAAATCATGACGCGTTCACAGAGACGATGCTGATGAATACGACGTTGATTCGTCGGCGTTTGCGTGATCCAAGACTGCGTGTTGAGTTGCTACAAGTGGGGGCACGTTCGCAGACGGACGTGAGCCTGATGTATCTTAAGGATGTCACAGATGAGGCACTTGTGCAGGACATGAGGGAGCGGCTCAAAAATCTAAAATCTGAATCCATGATGATGGGTGAACAACAAGTCATTGATCTGATTGGCAGAGTGAAGTGGAATCCGTATCCGATTGCCCGTTATACGGAACGTCCAGATGTGGCCAGTGCGGCGTTGTTGGAGGGACAAGTCGTGATTGTGGTCGATACGACGCCACAGGTCATTATTGCGCCCACCACTTTTTTTCAACATATTCAGCACCCACAGGAATATCATTCTTACCCTTTGGTGGGGACGTATTTGCGTTGGGTGATTGCAATATCGATATTCATCAGCATTTTTATGCCAAGTATATTTCTGTTAGTCAACCAACATCCGAATATGATACCCCGCTGGGCCGCTTTTTTTCAGGCAAATCGGCATGATCCGCTGCCATTGTGGGGTGAATTGCTCATCGCTGAAGTCGCATTGGATATTGTCCGGTTGGCGGTCATCAACAGCCCAGTGTCATTGGCGTCGTCTGTTGGTATTATCGCAGCATTGTTGTTTGGACAGTTCTCAACGCAAATTCATTTGCTGCAACCAGAAGTGCTGGTCTACATGGGACTTGTGATGATTGCGGAGTATGCGACACCTTCTTTTGAGCTATCTTCAGCCAATCAGCTGTCACGGATATGGATGATGCTTTGGACGGCAGGATTAGGTTGGCTCGGTGCGATCATCGGCGTGGGCACTTGGTTTATCCGCCTGTTGACGACCAGGGCGTTTGGCAAACCGTATTTGTGGCCATTGTTTCCGTTCCGCTGGAAAGACGGAATGCGCGATGTATTGTTTCGTTGGCCCAGCTTCCAATTGGGTGGCGTTCCTGAAATTTTCAAACGCCGCCGCGGCCGTTTGTGAAACGCGCCAATTTCAGAGATCAGATCACTGCGAAATCGCTCTGGGCATCGCCCAGGGCTTTTTGTTTTGTGCTGGGCTATCACCCATATTTGTTTTCCTGCATAGGTTGAGGTGGTAAGCGGCCGCTCGGGCACGAGATGAAAATACGTGAGGTGGTTCACATGAAACCGAGCAACCGAAAAAAGCGCAGCAACCGAAACACGAAAATGTCCCTGCAGGTCATTGACGATTATGAACAAGGCCAGATTGCGCTGTCAGAAGCGCTGCAGCAATTGTCAGGCCATTCTAACAGTGCAACTGGTGGGCAGCCGGTGATTGAAAAATCTCGTTTAAACGCATTGCTGACCGAATTGGACGAATTGATTGGCTTACAGGAAGTCAAACGCGTCGTGAGAGAGATCTTTGCCTATGTGTATGTGCAACAAACGCGGCAAAAACAGCATTTAAAGGCGGAACCTGTCGTTTTGCACATGGTGTTTTTGGGGAATCCGGGCACCGGAAAAACCACGGTGGCACGGATTCTGGCTCGTTTGTTTTTTGAATGTGGACTGTTGTCACAAGGGCATCTGGTCGAAGTTGAACGTGCCGATTTGGTCGGCGAATATATCGGTCACACTGCGCAAAAGACACGCGAACACATCAAAAAGGCACTGGGCGGCGTGCTCTTCATCGATGAAGCGTACTCATTGGCGCGCGGCGGCGACAAAGATTTTGGTCGTGAGGCGATTGATTGTCTGGTCAACACCAGAGTTTGAATATCACACTCCAGGTAAAGTGAGTATTGGCGAGGAAAACGTGTGTTTTTTCGCCTTAGTATAGGGCACGTGTTTACAGGCGGCACGAAGATCTTGCCGATAAAATCATAAAGCTGTGCCGCAGCGGACAAGCTATCGGGCGATCTGCGCCATACATACGACAAGTTCAAATGGAGGGTGGGTGCGAACCAAAATTGAATGTGTAAAACATAGAAAGAGATTGGACAATGTTTGATGATGGATTATCGAAACACAACATCAGAAATACACAAGAGCGGCATTGATACGGCTATTACTCCATTGATTGTTTTTTGTGGTGACTATCGTGAACCTTAATGGGTTTTACGAACCGTTTTTAAGCGAACCAGCATGTGAAGATCGTTGATCATTAGAGGTTATGAGATATGAAGATCAACAGAATAGATCATGTGGGTATAATCGTAAATGACCTTTCAGCAGCTAAAGCGTTTTTTCTTCATTTTGGACTTGAAGTGCAAGGGGAAGGAGAATTGGAAGGAGAGCAACTCGATCAGATTGTTGGGATTAATGATGTTAAAACGGCATATGTGTTCTTGCGGATGCCAGACGGTCAGGCAAATATAGAGCTAATCAATTTATACACCGTTCGATGAAAGAGATATTCAGCAACCTTTTGCAAATACACTCGGTATCCGACATATTGCATTTGCTGTTGAGGATATTGAAGCTGTTGTTGCCAAGTTGAAAAAGAGTGCAGCGCGAATATTTGGTGAGATACAGCGATATGAAGATATGCTACGTTCGTGGACCAGAGGGAATTATTTTGGAGTTGGCTGAGCAAATCAAATAAACAGACGATATGCATATAGAGAAACATTGCCAATTATTTTGATCAGATTGAACGGTTGTCTTTTTATGGGCAGTTGTTCAGTCTCTTTGTTGAACAAACCGTTAATTGAAGAAAATAACATCCCCAGGGCACAATTAGAGCCAGTAAAAACACACTGACTCCATTTTTTGATTGACCACTGACATCTAATTTCTATATCATCAAATTAGTTGTTTGTTTAATTAGATATATGGTTAAGTATGTGTTTGAGATGTAACTCGATAAGTGGTGACTTACCACAAAGCTTTAGAGGCTCCAACATACATACGCATTTTATTTTTATTAAAAAGGTACGATGCATGGTCAAGGGTTGGCTGGCGTCTTGGTCCTGACTATTACTCATCAGATGACAATGCTTCGAAATGCAAGTGTCGTGAAAGAAATACGGAATAAAAACACGATTTATTTCGAACTGAACCGGCAATTATTCAAACAGAATGCGGAAGCCATTCCCACCGTGGTTTTTCAGATCAGAAGAAATTGACATGGAGGACGGCACGATGGTTGGGTACGATCGTCTCCGTAATTCGGTGTTAAACAATTTTTTTTACACCGGATGGTAGATGGTAGGTTGAAGCAAATACCTGCCCAGCGCAAGCGCGTGGTATTTGAGCACCTTCTGTGTGAATTTCGCATAGGACAAAAAACACTGAGAAGCAAATTAACGAGAATATTCAGCATTTGTATGATTATTGCACCATTCGACTCGAAATTATCATCAATCACTACCCGTATCGGAAAAATAGAATTTGTGAGTTGAACCCAAAAGAAATGTGGGGCGATTGGAGGATGGTGCGATGTGGAAATGCGTAAAAACTCAAATTTGATGCTATTCGTTTCGGGCCAGACATTATCGACATTCGGTGATAACGTATTTCTCATTGCCCTGATGTGGTTTACGATTTCTACGACACGTTCTCATGCGGCGCTGACGTGGATTGTACTTGCACAGACCGTCCCTCCTATATTTGGGTTATTCTCAGGCACTTTTGTAGATCATTGGAGTAAACGACGAACAATGATTGTAACAGACGTGCTGCGAAGCATGATCTGCGTAGGGATCTTTATCGTTTCGGCCTGTCACCACCCTTCATTCCTGTTACTGTTTTGCTTTGTATTCCTCCTAACGACAACAGGGACATTTTTTTGGGCTGCTCAAAATTCAATTTTGCCATTTGTCGTAACGGAAGATGAACTTTCTACAGCCACAGGACTAAACCAATCAGCGAGTACAACATCACAATTGATTGGAACTTTATTTGGCGGCACACTTCTCGCGGTTGTCGGAGCACCACTGTTGTTTCTTGCTAACGCAATTACTTTTATTGTCTCGTGTACGACTTTAGGTTTTCTTAAGGTAACGGAGCATTCAATCATAAAGAACAACAAGTTCAATTTTTGGGTTCGGTGGCGTGAAGGTATAAATTTTATTACCCTTAATGCTTATGTCTTATTTGTAGTTATATCGGCTTTGATTGCCAATTTCACATTAGCCCCACTCGATATGGCGTTGGTTACATGGGTGAAAGGTTGGACGTCTCATGGAACAGCTTCGACAGTAGCGGTCATTTCTGTTGGTGATGTGATTGGTGTGTTGGTTGGAGGACTCTTGGTTGGGCCACTTGCTAAGCAATTTTCATCAAGAACGCTCCTTTTAGTCAGTAATTTTTGTGTTGCAGCGTGTATTGGGGTCTTGTCACTCTTGTCAAATGTCATTTGGGCTGTATTCTGGGTTTTTTTGATGGAATTGCAGTGGGTGTTATTAATGTTTCAATCGTAACCGAGCTTCTCAGGATTGTTCCTCCCAAAATGACTGCAAGAGTGTTTGGTTCGTTAACAGCCTTAGCAAGACTAGCATCACCACTCGGGGTCGTAATTTTCGGCATGTTGTTGCACATAAGTATTTCAGTTGCTCTTGTAGTGATGGCTATACCGAGTGTGATTGTTGCGATTCTACTGCTAGCCTTCTACTTTCACGCGAGAACAGAATAGTTTTTGACTAATCGCTATTGTACTTCTGGGGTAAAACCGACGGTTCCGCTCTATCCTAACGGGTAGTATTTTAAGATACCGAATTTAAAGCACACGAGTTACGTAGCCGAACCCTGAACAGGTTCCGTAACTTGTATCCAGTACAGTCATTTCGACGCGGCCACTGCGCAGCGTATTTTCGTTACTTCAGTTCGTTTCAAACTGAACGCTACGTTCGATAAGCTGCATTCGGAAGATTCATTCTGGTATTATTGTGAGAAGGAGAAAGGTTTAACAGAGCGGCATTTTTCAGAAAACCACCTTGATGGAGGTAAATTATAGTGGGCGAGATTGCTCAAACACCAAAACCACCTTATTATGCAGTGATTTTTACGTCTGAACGAACAGACGGGAATAATGGCTATGCCAAAATGGCTGAGGAAATGGTAAAAATCGCTTCCGTTCAACCAGGATTTCTAGGTGTAGAAAGTGCTCGTGAAAGCGTCGGTATTACCGTATCCTATTGGGAATCGCTCGAAGCTATACAAAACTGGAAACAGAATGAACGACATATAATTGCCCAAAAGCTTGGAAAGTCCGATTGGTATCTAAAATACAAAACGAGAGTGAGTAAGGTAGAACGGGACTACGGGTTTGAAGAGGACTGAACTAGTTGGCAAGCCCTGCGTCTCGCCCTCCTTATAACACCTTCATCAGCACTGCAGTGGTCGAGTTGTTTTATGTATCTCTCGCTTCGTTTACGGCGAGGAACCAAAACCACGGGCGGGGTGCCACAAGTTAGACAGACAGATTGCGCTGGGCTATGGAAGAGGAAACATCGTTGAGAGTAAACTTCAAGAATACGTGGATAACGTATATCAATATATGCCTGCCAAGGATAAACAGGAATTCTATTTTTATTAAACTCCCGGGAAGGCAATAACAAGTAGAAACAGAATGCGAAGCATAGTTCTCTTAGGACTCACATTGGAGGGTGCCCGCCATTGAAAAACCAATACTTTGCTCCTGGTGAGGAAGTTGTACTTCGGCGAGTATGGAAGGGAAAGATACACCGGATCACTGCAGCGACCGTTGCGCAGGATACTCCGGATTTGATTGCGCTATATTGGGGGCCTGGCTATCCTCTCAAAGCAACGACGAATAACCCTCTCAAAGGTCGTTTGGAGATTTCTCATGATCTTATTGATGGTACATGGGGGGGCAGATCTGTGCTTTCGCTTGCTTCACCAAAAGCAGCCCACGCTGTCTATGCCATGTGGGATGAGGAACACCGTTTGCTGGAATGGTACATCAATCTTCAGGAACCGTTGCACCGAACTGCGGTCGGATTTGATACAACAGATTACTTATTGGATATCGCAGTAAGGCCTGATCGATCTAAATGGGTTTGGCAGGATGAAGACGAATTTTAGGAAGCCATCATTGCAGGGAATATATCGATTGAACACGCACAAATCATTCGATCCGAAGGTGAACGAGCAGTTAAGTTGATGCAAGAAAGTTCTTCATCATTTTACGATACTTGGGGGAGTTGGATGCCCCCGACAGAATGGCGGATACCAAAATTTCCGATGGGCTATGACGAAATATAAACGTCCTCAATATCGATCTACCACCACTTAATACACACGGTGGTTTAGTTCAAGTACGCCTCTTGAAGTATTGGGGGCAAATCTTGAACAAGCCGCGCATCACTACGAATTCCGCATCGCCACTATCGACGCGCCCGACTTGGGAGCGTTTTTTTGTTGTCGTGGTATGGCCTTTGCTTGCCGCCAGCGAGGTCATTTTGGCTACCCTTTGGGACCGCAGTGCCGAAATCGCCCGACTATGACCTATGCGTCTCTGTGAGCGGTTTGGTAGCAAAGGACGATTGGTTTGAACGTCGAGGAGCAAATAGTCACATTTACAGCGGGGACATTGTGATACTATTGGGTTATTCAGGTAATGTACAGCATTGTTCAATATTAAGATAATTCAGTATCGTGGGCTTTATAAGCAGAATGCTTGCCAAATATGGGAGTGATTGAATGGACGCATCTTTAGTTCTTGACGAATTTATTCGGAAAACAGAGGTTCATCCGTTAGAAAATCATAGTGACCTCCTGTTTCAAGCTCGAGATTTAGTCAACTTGGAATTGTGTAATCTTAACTACCCCATAGAAACAGTGAGGCTTGCACACAGGATTTATGGTTACATGGGGAATGAAGGAATAAATGACAGAGTAGACCTTATGACCAAATTTCTTCAGAATGCGAACGGAAATCTTGAAGATAAGTTCTGGGCAAAATGGGAAATCGTCGATAACCTCGCTCTCCTAAAGCGATATCCAGAAATGATTAACGAACAGCAAGCGTTTTTATTATGGTCTAAAGCACATATGCAATCAGATTTCTTGATACAAGTCATGTATGATAGCACACAGGCTCTTGGGTGGTTCGAACTTAAAATGACTGATAAGTGGTTTGAAATATATCACGAATTGATATCTAGAGTTGCGCGTACAGCTGCAAATCGTCGTGCTCGTGTTCTATACGTGGAGACAGCCACTGGTTTACTTGTGTACAACTTACAGAGGTATGAAGATGCGGTTCCTGAAATCGAACGCTACTACAGCGTTATTAACGAGGACCCATTGTGGGACGGATTTGATGAATTCAATATCCGTGTCAAGTCGTACGAACTCGGACTATATAGTGGACGACAACAATGGGACAATTATAATCGAGTCGTTGAAGAGGCAACCAGAATAATCACAGACTGTATAGCTAAATACGAGCGTGGAGAGCACGTTGAAATCAATCAAATCTGTGATATGGCTCATGAAATTGGAACTTGTCTTATGTGGGAGAAGCGATATGAACAGGCAATACCTCTGTTCGAATACGCTGTCTCCAAGCAGGGGACAGGAGTAACCCATTTCTTTTACGCTATGTGTATATGGGCAACCGAAAAAAACAAAGAAAAAACCCTGTATCATTTGCGTATGGCGGAAACGACCACCAAAGGCAACAAAGGTCTTCGTTCAAGATACAAACACATGTTTTTAGATACTCAGGAATTCGTAGATGTATGTGATGATGGAGAATTCCTCTCGGTATTCAATCAGTAAAATTGGAGCCATATGCTTTTGAACAAACGTGTGCGAATCCCCGTTCCTCGCATCCTGTATAATCAGTTCAACGCGTCTCGATGGGTGCGTTTTTTCGTTACTTCAATCCGTCTCACACACTGAACGCTACATTCGATAAATCTGCATTTGGACGGTTCATTTTGGTGTCATTGTAAAAATGGGAATGTCCACTACGCGTCTGGAAATGCCATTGATGCTGGGGGACTACGTTCACACTTGTCAACAGCGGCATACGAATTCCTGAATAGACATGGAGGTATGCGAAATGGCTGACTTCAAATTACCCGTTAGGAAATATAACTCAGACCCCGATTTGAGGATTCCAATCACTACCGAAAAAACTGCATTCCTTGTAGTCGATTCATATGAAACAGGATTTCACAACGAAATTATAGAGTGCCAAATTCATTTGTCGCTTAATGTTGCACGAAATATGGGACTAAAAGTGGTTTACCTATATGATGCAATTTCTGGTGTCGGTGGTCCTTATGATGTGACCACAAGAATTCATGGACTAGATCACCAGGATAACAGTTGGAAGCCAGTGACGTCCACATTTAATCCGCTAATACGACCTCTAGAGAATGAACCTGTTATTCCTAAATGGGGGAAAGATGGTTTTGACGGTACACCCCTCGATTACTATCTCAAGACGTGGAATATTGACACGATAATTGCTGTTGGGTTTCACATAAAGTCATGTTTATATCAAACCTGCTTGTCGGCTCGTCATCACAATTATCGCGTGGTCATGCTTAGGGATTGCACGAATTCTTTTGAATTCCCCGATACTGAGGATGTTAACAATCCTGAAGGCGGATGGTTGAGATTCGTTTTTTTGCGGATGTATGAAACAGATATAGGTTACACTTCGACCTCGACGGATCTTCAGAAAGTGTTCTTGGACGGGCAGTTAGAGAGTTCAAAAAGACGGTAGAAAATTACAAGAAGAAGGCGGATAGGAGGATATAAATGACGACTGAAAAACGAACTAGGCCACTCTTTTTGGTTCTTCCATACAATCGATTGATTCCATCGGAAAGACCTCAGCTTCCTCGTGGATACACGTTCAGAAAGTACGAGGAGGGAGACAAGGATAAACTTTCCATGCTCTTAGCATCCGAAGGATGGGCCAATGATGAACCAAGTATCAATGATTTTTTAGACCATGTCATCCCTGAAGGACTATTCTTTGTGATTTATGAGCCTACAGGGGAATTTATAGGTACTGCTTCTGCTGTTCACCATCCAGAGTCACCTCATTGGCACTTCCCATTTGGTGGTGAGATCGGATACGTAATCGTTCAACGACATCACCGTGGAAAAGGGATTGGCTATGCAGTTTCGGTTTCCGCAACAAACAGACTCATTGAAGCAGGTTATAAAAACATTCGTGTAGGTACGAATGACCACCGTCTTGAGGCCCTTAAAATTTATCTCAAAATTGGGTTCGTTCCGTTTCTTTATACAGAGGATAGTGAAGAGCGTTGGAAAGCTATCTGTGATCATCTGAACTGGTTATATACGCCTGATGAATGGATGAAATCAGACATCCGAGTATGACTCTGAGCTAAAAAAATTTCATTGCAACGCTCTTTGAGAAGTCTGCAACGTTAACGTTTGAGGAAGTATGGCGGATGAAAAAATATCTGATTGGAATCAAGTTCGCGCTAGCAAAAGTTTCGACGAAGAAACTGGAGCAGATCGTCGATCTGCCATGGAGATCTATGGCCTCGGAAAAATTGATAAAAAACATTTGATTAGAGCTCAGAAGCAGTTAAACGATAATCATAATCAGAATGAAATATAAATTCAAAGCGCCAACAAATGTATGGACAGCTCTGACAAAACTTATCTGACTGTTTTCGGTAAAACAAGGGCTTCAGTTGTGAGGATATACGTATTTGAATGAATATAAAGCTATGTGATGACGTTAATCGCATCGCGACCAAAGTGGTTTTCGAGTATGGTGCACTTGGGAACTTGTCCTTCGCGTACGGCCAAGGATCGGTGTTTGCTGGTTTTGTGGAAACGTCAGACCTCGATATTAATCTGGTGTGGATGCGCTCATGCGGGGGTGAAAACGCTTTACACAATTGCATAGAAAAATTACAATAAGTATTGGGAGATGTATCGAAAGGGGAATAATAACTCCGCCATGTCTAAAACCTTGTAATGGTCTTGAGAAGGATTGGGTATCACAACACGTTATTGGAGTGTGTGTTTGTGTTGCCTAACTGTACCATACAAGGGGCAACAGCGTGGTTTGGGGTTATAAAGATCCTATTGATATGTCATTTTTTTATTGATTGGGATTCTTCATCTCCTTTAACGCCCAACCACACTCTGCCAACCTGGGAGGGCGATTTAATGGTTGATGTATTCAAGGTTTGTGAGTCCATGATCAGTCACATAAAGTCTCAATACCCTAATGATGTTGCCATTGCGGCGTATTATGGATCGTACGCTCAGGGAACGGCAACTAAACGATCAGACTTAGATTTCTTCTACATCCCTGCATCAGAGGCTGGTCGGCAGGTCAGTCTCCAGTTCATTGTTGGGGATATTAGCTTTGACCTTTGGCCAATTAGCTGGGAACGTGCTCAAAGGATGGCCCAGTTCGATGAAATGCCGACAATCATTGCAGATTGTAAACTACTCTATGTTCGTTCTGATGAAGATCTTCAACGATTTATGGAGCTTCGTAAAACGGTTACCACCATGCAGGCGCCAGAAAATAGAATAAAGCTTATCGAGAAGGCTGAATCATGTTTGTGCAGTGCTTGCATGCATCTGTACAAGTTAAGGCGCGATGGTAAGTCCCGGTTAACCGTTTTACGCACGGAAGCGCAAGGGGTGCTCACACACACCCTACAAGGCCTTGCAGTACTGAATGGAACATACTTCACAAAGGGATTTGGCAAGAACAAGGAACAAATCATGAATCTAACATTACGGCCCAATCAATTGGAGACACTCATGAACAAAATCATGCGGAGTGTCACTTACACCGATACGGTCGAGGCATGTGAGCGTCTAATGTCAGATACGCTTGAAATCGTGGAAGCCCAAAAAGAGCTGTGTGTTAAGGAACCTTCTTATGGTGAACGTATGTATGGTTTTTACGAAGAAGAAAAGGGAATCTTGGACAAAATCCTCACAGCGTGCGAGAGAAATGACTATGACACTGCATTCTTCTTTTCGATTCACGCTCAGCAAGAAATTTCTCACTTTCTCTATTTTGCTGAGCGAGGACAATGGCCTTCGGAACTGGAATCAAGTTGGGTGTCTCAAGACATTTATAGAAGAATCGGATTTCCTAATTTGGTGGAATGGCTCGACCCAGATGAGCTTAGTCCACTGCAAACAGCAGTGGAGCAACTGAAATTCCAATTGGAGGCCTATTTGCTGGATAAGGGAGTTCGAATTAATCGATTTGGTACACTTGAACAATTTAAGACGTTTCTCTCGACACGTGGCTAGTTCGATTCGCAATTCATCGGCACGAGGCGACATGTCTGATTGGACTACCCTCTCGACATCCGATTAAACAGAGTTGGGATCACTTATAGAGCGCGATTCACATATTGGCTCCATTGTGCCTGGTTTCTACACTAACCGAGTTTCGTTGCGGTTATTTCGTTTATTTCTTATAATACGGATACATGGAGGCTATACTGTTCAGAAGGAGGGAGTCCCATGCCGGATATGTCAGTCAATCTGATTGAGCCTGATGATAAAGAGTTCGAAAGCATAAAAAAGCTCGTCAGCAGTTTAGACATCGCACCTGATGAAAATGAGCTTATCATCGTCGATCAGGCACACAATGTCAGGATTGAACTTCCACACGCTCTTTACCGCGTGCTAGTGGACGCGGCGCACCAGTTAGCGAAGGGGAACACCGTTGGGGTACTGCATTACGAGCAGGACATCACGACGCAGCAAGCTGCTGATCTTTTGCAGGTTTCGCGTCCGCATGTCGTTAAAATCCTTGAAGCAGGTGATATTCCGTATCATATGGTCGGTTCCCATCGTCGGATACGTTTATCTGATTTGTTGGAGTACAAGAAAAACCGGGATGCAATGCGCCGCGAGAAACTGAATGACCTGATTCGCATTTCGGAATCGTCCGGTCTGTATGAATTGAACGATTTCCCGGAAGAGGACTAGTGACGATGGCACTGGTCGCTTTTTTAGACGCTTGTGTGTTGTTCCCATCCAACTTGCGGGACGTGATTCTGTCGATGGCAGAGGCGGGTATATGCCAGCTACGGTGGAGTCCTGATGTGTTGGAGGAAATGGAGCGAAACTTAATCAAAGTGGGCAAAGTCACTCCACGCCTGCGGAGCGTTATGGAAGCCGCCTTCCCAGATGCGATGGTACCGCGATGCGTATCAAGCGTTGGTCGGTGACATGCCGAACGACGAGAAAGATCATCACGTTCTGGCTGCCGCAATTGCAATTCAGGCTGACGTGCTTGTGACGGCCAACCTAAAGGACTTCAAGCCACTGCCCGACGATTGCGAAGTCGAAATACAGCATCCAGATGAATTCCTGTGTGCTGTGTTAGAAAATTCACCTATGGAGATTTTCGATACACTTAAAGACCTAGCATCACGTAGGCATGCGCCGATGAATTCGACTCCCGCAATCCTAAACGCTTTACACAAGACTGTACCCAATTTCGTCATGCAGGCATTCGATATTTTCCCTCGATACGACAAAGATGGCCCTTCATAGACCGCCAGATGTCGTCATGAATAACAGACTTGTGACGTGCAAGGTAAATGGCAACGTCCGGACCGATCACATACCTGCTCATGGCACATATCTCCTTTTCGTTACAGTTAATGTAGCTCGACGCTTTGGTTTCATGCACACGTCTACTGTAAAGTTTTTGCGAATATATCAGAAAATTGGAATGTGTATATAAACGACCCGTTACCCGAATATCAAAAAACGCTGTACATCTCATCACACTGGATTCTACCACGATTTAGGAATGAATATGGCTGACTCGATGGTTTCCTCGGTCAGATGAGTATACAACCCCTGTCATTTTTAAAGCTGAAACCTTTTCCTTTCCAGCACCGTCTGAGAAATTAAGAAACTGTGAATCACAAACGGAAGGAATGGGTTGTCTTGAGCGTAAGAACGACCATCATCTTTACAGTAGCGACTGCAATTTTTCTGTTGGTAGGTTGCGGTGCACCAACTGCAAATACAACAAGACAGACCGTTGTAGTGAATACGCATAAACCGAAGAATAAAAGTAAAGGAAATCATACACTCAAGACCGATCCCTCAATGGCCCACACAAATTTACAACTCAATCCAAATTCGCTTTACATGATCTCGAAATCTACGGGGTGGGACTTTAGCAGATTACAAGCTACCCCTACACTAAACGGTGCCGTTCTTCGGACTGATGACGGCGGAAAGACGTGGCATAATTGCACACCCACCAGCGTTTCTGCACAGGAGACATTCGCTGGCGGGTTGGCGGTCAGTGATTCGGAAGCATGGTTATTTGTTTCAGCAGGCAAAAAAACGCTGTTATATCATACGACTGACGGTGGTGCATCGTGGACATCTACATCTATTCCCAAATCCTATCTTATAGCTGATCTTCGTTTCTCTGATGCTCAACACGGTTGGTTGTTGGCATCACAAGGTTCAGCAGCAGGACAGGAGCCGATTGATCTTTATTATACATCGGACGGCGGTAAAACATGGTCACAGATACTCAGCAAAACAGAGTCGAACAAACTGCTGCTTGGGAACAAGACTGGAGTAACATTTATCAATCGCACTACCGGATGGATCACGGTGGACAGTGGACAACACCCCGGACAAGTGGAAGTCTATGTTAGCCACGACGGCGGACATTCTTGGGCGCTTCAAACGATTCCAGTATCTACTAGCTTACAAAAACACTATGCGCATCCGTTAGCGCCCATCTTCACATCGTCTCAAGTTGGCATCATGCCAGTGACATTTGACGATGGCACCACCGTTATCTACACAACAGAGAACGGTGGTCAAGATTGGAATTCGACCAAACCAGTTCCGGTATCTAATGTGGTCAACGTGTCATACGACGGACAGACCGTCTATGTTACGGATGGCAAATCAGTCTATGATTCGCGTGACAACGGGCAAAGTTGGGTGAAGTGGAAGGGGACGATAGGGGCAAGTGATCAAATCGGGGATGTAACTGCGCAAGGTGTATATGTAGTCAAAAAAGGTGGCTCGGAGGTTGTGAATATCCCTTTTAACGCTTCAGATTTTGTGAAATAGGGGAAGTATGACGTGGTTTTAAACACCATTGATCCCCAAATCCAGTCATAATGGCGCTCATACCTAACCCAACCTGTCAGAAATGGCTCGTCAGGAAAGGCGGAAAAGCAGTGTGTCATACGTTCCATTAAGGACGGTGACGCGCGTGAACAGGGACAACAACAAGTTCAAGGTAACAGTGCGCGGTTCTGGCAATGGAAAGCGGCTTGAAGACATCTTAACGGAAATGTCTGCGCTGATTCTGGAGATCTCCGAGAAGGCGACCAAAAAATACACGGTTTAATGGGGCTGCGGGACAAAGTAAATCTTCGAGGGTTGGTGAGCGGATTATATGATTACTTTGTCTGTTGATCGGACGTTTAGTAACCCTTTTCAGCAAGACGACATCGAGAGACTGCAAAACACGATAAAGGCTATCATCTATGCTCGTGTATCGACGCACGGACAAGCGCGTGACGGTTACTCACTCGATTCGCAGATCGACATGTGTACTGTGATGGCACGGGATGAGCTCCAATTGGATGAAGATGAAGTCATCGCGGTCATCGAGGCGGGGGACAAAGGGGATGATCCGAATCGTCCTGCATTGAATTTCGCGTTGTGGCTCGTCGATCACGGCATTGGGCGCAAATTCATCTGCTTGCATCCCGACCGATTCGCGCGTGCTTTGCACCTGCAACTGGTTGTTGCTGACCGCGTGTGGAGTGCGGGTTACGACTTGCACTTTGTGGAGACGGAAGAAGTCGATCCGAACAACCCGGAATCCATGTTGGTCTTTAATCTGCAAGGCGCGATTGCCCAGTACAACAAGGCCAAAATCTTGGCGAACTCAAGACGTGGTAGGCGGCAGAAAGTGAAGAACGGCAAAATCCCCGGTGTTCGACGCGTGTACGGTTACGTTTTCGATAAAGATTCCGATACCTTGGTCGAAAATCCTGACGAAAAGGCCATCTTTCTGATGATGGTTGATTGGTTGCTGAACGGCAAGGACGGACGTGACATGACCATCACAGCCATTGCGCGCGAGCTTTCCTTGCTATCGATCCCCGCGCCGAACGGTGACTGTTGGTATCAAGCCACAGTGAGTCGCATCCTGAAAAATCCTGTGTACACTGGACGCTTCTATTATGGAAAAACTGAGTATCGGCAGCGTAAAGGGCAGACCACAATCGTCAAGAAGCCAGAGGGAGAGTGGCAGATGGTGCCCGTTCCAGCGTACATAGACGATGCTACGTTCGAAGCACTTCAAGCAAAAATGGAGGGGTTGGCGCGGGCGAATCGCGGTGCAAAGCCGCATGTTCCGTTCTTGCTCAAAGGCATGGCGCGTTGCGGTCGGTGCGGTTCTTCCGTCGTTGCTGGGGCACCGTCACGGAGCAAGCAGACGGGCGAAATCATGCACCGCTACTATGTTTGTTCGGGGAAGATGCGCAAAGTGTTCGAGGTTGGAACTGGACGGGAAGTACATGCGTGTCACGGTCGGAACTGGCGGCAGGACGTGATCGACGACTATGTGTGGCGGTACATTGTTCAGGTTTTGCACGAGCCTGATGAAATGTTTCGCCAAATTCTTGAACGCCAAGGCGACCCTGAACAAATGCGTCAACTAGAGACGAGGCGCGACTTGATGGTTGCCTCGTTGTCAGAAAAGCAAGAGGAACGCAAACGTTGGATCCATCTGAACGTCAAGGGGCGCGTGACAGACGAGGAGTTAGATGAGGCTTTAGAACCACTCGAAAAAGACATTAAGCGACTGTCTACATTGGTCGATGCCGCGGCTGATGCGTTGAATGCATACGAGTTGAACCAGCAGAAGGTCGATGAACTGAAAACAACGATTGCAAATTTTAAACGGTATCTGTCTTGGGACATCAGTATGGAAGACAAGCACTTATTTGCTAAACAACTGGTCAAGTGTGTGGTTTTGCATGATGACGAGATTGAGATCTTCATCAACTGGGACATCGGAACGCCAGACAACGGCCCCGACGATCTCGATGATGACAATAAAAAAACATTCGTCTGATCAGGGACTACCGAATTTAATCGCTCATCAAGGGGATGGAGGATTATAAAGATCAGTTTATTACGATATTAGCGGGCTATGAGCAAGAGATGGAATGGTTTCTCAGCACCAATCCTGGTTTGCCGAGCCGTTTTCCCATTCATATTCGCTTTCCCGATTACGATGCGGCTTCACTCCTGCGGATTGCAAGGCAAACTGCGGCAAAACGGCAGTATCGTTTGAGTGCAGATGCTGAAATCAAGTTGCGTAGACAAATTAATCAAACCATTGCGCAAAGATCAGACAAAGGTGATTTTAGCAATGCGCGTTGGGTGCGAAACATCATCGAACGCGCTGTTCGGCAACAAGCGGTCCGCCTATACGACATTGCAAATCCGAAACGGGAGGATTTACTGACGTTAGAAGGTGCTGATTTTGTCTGGGAGGGGAAGGCATGAGCACAGAGAGCCTCATCATAGGTCGTACAAACGCTGGGAAAACGTCTTTTTGTCTGCGCTTTGCCCGTTATTTGGGGCTGCGTGAGTTGAATTGGATGATCGAGCGGACTGACGGCCGGCGCGAACGGCGCCGAATGGCGCTTTCTGAAGCAGAACAGATGTTGTCTTCCCAAGAGCCGCATCGGACGCAGGAATTACAGACGTTGTTTTTACCTGTACCGCGTGGCAAAACGGACAAAATGGTGCGTGTCACGGATACGGCGGGACTGGCGGATGGACTGCACAGCGACGCGTCTGTACGCCGTGCGATGGCGCAGACATTGCGTTCGATGGTGAATGCGCGAGTCGTCTTTCACGTCATCGACGCCGATGCGGTCGGTCGCGAACTGATTCGTATGCGGAACAACGATGCTGACGCTTTACACGCACTTGATATGCAGATGATTGCCCTTGGACGGACGAGATCTGCTTATATCGTATTAGCCAGCAAAATGGATTTGCCGAGTGCGAAGGAGGGATACCGGTGGCTGCGTCAACATTTGGCGAAGGAAAAAGTCATTGCCATTTCCGCGCGCGAAGGCACTGGCTTTCAAGAGGTGAGGCGATATGTCTGGCGCATGGCCTGATATCCTACGCGCTTTCGTTGCGCTTTTGTTTGCTGGCGCCGCTGTCAAGCTGATGGATGACGCACTCGACGTCGAGTACGATTTGTGTCGTGGCAAGCGCACGTTGGCTGTGCGCTTGGAACGAGCGTGTTTACCGTACAGTCTCGCCATTTTTGGCATTGCCATGATCACAGAAGCGCACGTTGCGCTCGCTGTTTTTTTGGGAAGCTATGCAGTCGGCATGTTTACACGTTTGGATGAACGGCTACCCAGCCGTGTTCCTGCCTTTGTCGAAATCATCGTGGCCATCGCGCTTTGTATTGTCCTAGTCGGTTGGCGCGAGGCGCTCTGGGGTGTCGCGATGATGAGTGTCATCGATTGGCTGGACGATATGGTCGACAGGCAAAAAGATCTGATCAGTGGTCAGTTCAATGTTGCCATTCGCTTTGGTTTTGTCGAGGTTCTATTTGCCATTTTAATTGCCTTGTGTCTGGCCGTTTATACAGAGGTTGTCTGGACGGCGCTTGGATTCATCGCCCTTGTGGTCTTGAGCATCATTTTTGATGTCACAACCAAAAAAATCATTGGACCGGATGATGAGGAGATGATGGACAAATGGTAATTCTGGTGTATGCTGCACTCACATTAACCATACTCTTAGTGGTATATCGCATTGGACGCATGACGGGCAGGCGCCAGGGTAGGGCAATGGCGGAGGCGGAGTTGCCAATTCGGTATCGCGCCATATATCTGCTTGAACAGCGCTGTCCGATTTGCGATGATAAACATGATTGCCAAATCTCACAAACGCAGAATCAGGGGTGAGTGCGTGCAGGAAAATCGAGTCATTGTAGCCATGTGCCAGATTGGACAGGAAACGGATGACAGAAGAGCGTATCGTGAACAAGAAATGATTGGTCTGTGCGGCGCGGCGGATGCAACGGTCGTGGCCGTGCTGGTACAGCGGCGGCGACAAGTCGAGCCGCGGATGTTTTTTGGGGCAGGCAAAGTGGATGAACTCGCGCAAATCATCGAGGCGAATGAAGCTGACTTGGTCGTTGCCGACAGGGAATTGTCGCCCGCCCAAATTCGTAACCTGGAGCGCATGCTACAGTGCCGCGTGATTGATAGAACGCAGCTGATTTTAGATATTTTTGCGCGTCGGGCCAAGACGCGCGAAGGTCGTGTGCAAGTTGAAATTGCGCAATTGAATTATCTGTTGCCGCGATTGACCGGCCAAGGACTTGCCCTGTCGCGGCAAGGCGGCGGCATCGGCACACGTGGACCAGGGGAAACGCAGTTGGAGATGGACCGGCGCCGTATTCGCACGCGCATGACACAATTGCGCAAGGAACTCAAGGAAGTGGAACGTCAGCGCGTGGTTGCGCGCCAGCGACGTATGCGCGATGTCCCAGTCGTTGCGCTTGTTGGCTACACGAACGCAGGCAAGACGACATTACAGTCGGCTTGGGTGCGGGACAAAGGTCAGACGGAGGCCATCGTCGGTAACAATCGTCTGTTTGACACGCTCGATCCGACTGCGCGGCAAGTACAGACGAAATTGGGCAATCCGTATGTCGTGATCGACACGGTGGGATTTGTTGAAGCGTTGCCGCACCACTTGGTGGAAGCCTTTCAGGCCACGTTGGAGGAGACAAAGCATGCCGATGTCACCGTGATTGTCGTGGATGCTGCGGAAGAACCAACATCGCATCTTGCCACGACACGTCAAGTTCTCGCACGGTTGGCTGCGCTGGACAAGCCGGTCGTGACCTTTTTTAACAAAATGGATTTGGCGGAAGCCCGCCCTGCGCCAGACATGCAGGCGGTCACTTCTCTATATGGCGCGGTCGCAAAAAATGATCAAATTGAAGCGTTATATTCAACGGTCGAACAGTTGCTGCTTTTGGATGAAGTTCGTGTGACACTTCAGACGCATCCTGATGCGCAAATTTGGGATGATCTGCTGCGCAAAGGTCGAATTGAATCTGCGGATCCGGTATCGGCTGACGAGTGGTTGATCACGGCTGTCACCAGTCGCCGGGAGGCGCAAGTATGGCAGCAGCATCGACAAGATGGGAGTTTGCATGAGGAACAAACTTGATGGGTATATTGCGGCGTGTGAAGCACAGATAAGGCCTCTGGTGGAACAGAGCGAGCGGATTTCACAGGAGAATCAAGAGCGCGTACTCGACGCTTTTTGGCGTCAACGGATAAGCCAAGCGGATTTAGTTGGCACGACGGGTTATGGACTTTCTGATGTCGGTCGTGATAAATTTGAAGCTGTCTTCGCGACCGCTTTTGGCGCTGAAGCCGCGCTCGTGCGACCACAGATTGTCTCGGGAACCCACGCCATTTCATTGGCGCTGTTTGGTGTGTTGCGGCCAGGGGATGAGTTGTTGTTTGTGACGGGCTCCCCCTATGATACATTGCATGGTGTCACCGGATTGAGAACGGCGCAAGGCAGTTTGGCGGAATGGGGCATTTCGACCAATATCATCGATCTGACAGCAGATGGAGAGATTGATGTCGCTGCCATTTGCAATTACATTACGGATCGCACGAAACTCTGTATGTTTCAGCGCTCGCGTGGCTATCAGGCTCGCCCTGCGATAAGTGTCGCCACACTTGGCAAAGCGTTTGCCGAAATCCGTGCAGTTCACCCGCATGTGCTGCTTGGTGTTGACAATTGCTACGGCGAGTTTGTTGAAACGTTGGAACCGACGCATGTTGGCGCCGATATGGTGATGGGCTCGCTCATCAAAAACCCGGGCGGCGGCATTGTGCCCACAGGCGGCTACATTGCAGGCAAGGCAAGTGTCATTGAAGAGGTGGCAGCACGCTTGGTTGCACCTGGTGCAGGCGCCGAGTATGGGCCGACTGGCGCGTATCAACAATCATTTTACCAAGGTCTCTTTTTGGCGCCGCATGTGGTGGGACAAGCTATCCGAGGGTCACTCCTATTTGCGCAAGCGCTGTCTGGTCTTGGCTATCGGGTGGCGCCGGAACCAGGGGTGCCACGAACGGATTTGATTCTCTCGGTTCAGTTGGATGATCCCGAGCGTCTGCTCCGTTTTTGTCAAGCAATCCAGGCGGTGGCGCCGATTGATGCGCACGTGCGTCCTGAAGCCGATGCGATGGCTGGTTATGCCGATGCGGTGGTCATGGCGGCAGGTACGTTTATTCAGGGAGCTTCCTTGGAGCTTTCTGCGGATGCGCCAATGCGCCCGCCGTATATTGCGTATGTGCAGGGCGGCTTGACTTATGAGCATTGCGTAATTGCTCTCAAACGTATTTTGCGACAAATTGCGCCACAAATATGTTAGAAAAACTAACATTATACATTGCCTCCTCCTCATAACCGTGTTAGGATGAGGAGGAAGAGCATGTGAGGTGGGGGTCGCTCCATGGATTTAAATGACCGTCGTCAATTGCCGTTGTTCGCTATCGGAACAGTGCAAAAATTGACGGGATTGAGCGCTCGTCAAATTCGGTATTACGAAGAGCACGATTTGATTCAACCTGCTCGTACCTCGGGTAAACAACGGCAGTTTTCATTTGCTGATGTTGAGCGCTTGATGATGATTCGAACCTGGCTTGATGAAGGCCACAACATGGCTGGTGTAAAGCGCAACTTTGCTGAAATGGAACGTCGCCCAGCGGCGAAACAAATGGCAAAGAACGAGTTGTCAGATGCGGAAGTTTACAAGTGGTTGGAGCGCGAACTGTTGGATGCACGTGCGCAAACCGAATCCATCTTTCAAGGTGACCTATCTCGTTTCTATCGAAAAAAACATTAAATCAGCGTGTTCGTTTTTGGGACACTGCTAAGTGATGGAGGAGTATCCAGTGCGCAAGCAGTATGACAAGGAAGAGATTTTGAGTCAAGCAGAAGCGTCAAATGTCCGTTATGTACGTCTTCAATTTACTGATTTGTTAGGTATCGTGAAAAACGTGGAAATCCCGGTCGATCAGTTGCCGAAGGCACTCGACAACAAAATGATGTTTGATGGTTCTTCTATCGAAGGCTTTGTGCGCATTGAGGAGTCTGACATGTACTTGGTGCCAGACTTGTCGACATGGTTGGTATTTCCTTGGGATACGCCACAAGGGAAAATTGCGCGCTTGATTTGTGACATTCATTTGCCTGATGGATCACCATTCCCTGGAGATCCTCGTTCAGTGTTGAAGAATGTGCTGGAACGCGTGAAGGCACTTGGATTTACATCGTTTAATGTCGGTCCAGAACCGGAATTTTTCCTCTTTAAAATTGATGAGCACGGCAAACCAACTGACGAAGTGAATGACGAAGGTGGATATTTCGACTGGGCGCCACTCGACTTGGGTGAGAACTGCCGTCGCGATATCGTTTTGACCTTAGAAAATATGGGATTCGAAATTGAGGCATCGCACCACGAAGTTGCACCTGGACAACACGAAATTGACTTCAAATATGCTGACGCTGTTGAAGCGGCAGACAACATTGCGACGTTCCGTCTGGTCGTCAAGACAGTTGCTCGCCAACACGGCCTGCACGCGACGTTCATGCCGAAACCGGTGTATGGCATCAATGGTTCCGGTATGCACCAGCACTTGTCTTTGTTCAAAGGCAATGAAAACGCGTTTTATGATGAGTCTGATGAACTTGGCTTGAGCACGACAGCTCGTCATTTCTTGGCAGGTGTGCTTGAGCACGCAGCAGGATTTACCGCAATCTGTAATCCGACAGTAAACTCCTACAAGCGTTTAGTTCCAGGTTATGAGGCGCCATGCTACGTCGCTTGGAGTGCGAAAAATCGTTCACCGCTTGTACGTGTGCCAGCTGCTCGCGGCCTAAGCACGCGTATTGAAGTGCGGAGTCCGGATCCATCCTGTAATCCGTATCTGTCCATTGCGACCTTGTTGGCATCGGGATTGGATGGCATCGAACGAGAACTCAAGTTGGGTGACCCCGTCAATCGCAATATTTACATCATGACGGAAACGGAAAAAGAGGAAGCCGGTATTCACAGTCTGCCTGCAAGCTTAAATGATGCTATGGAAGCATTGGTGAACGACGAAGTGCTCTCTAAAGCATTGGGCAGCCACGTGCTTGTTCACTTTTTGGAAGCCAAGAAAATCGAATGGAACATGTACCGCACGCAAGTGACCGAATGGGAACGAGATCAATACTTGTCCTTGTATTAATACAGGACATGCCCGTCGTAGAGGGTCTATAGCTGTTTAAGAAAAAGCATCCACCGTCTGCATTCCGATGTAGGCGTGGGTGCTTTTTTTGGATGTTGTGAAAAGAGCGATTACGTGCATGGGTGCACAGGTGTACTAGAAAGCAAAAAGCGTTACTCGAGTTGCAGGATATGGCGAATGGAGTAACTTTAACTTTACAGTAGGTATAGATGAATTGGAGGAGGGAGGGATAACATTTGACAAGAGGGAAAATAGTGATTGTGGCGCTGACTCAACCGTTGATAGCGGAAGCCAGCATTCTCTTAGCAAGCTATCTGTATGGCGTCGAATATTCAGATGAACAGCAAACAGAAGCTCAGCAGATCTTAAAGCGTTTTCTGCATTATCAAATTGCGACACCTTTTCTTGCGCGGTACGATGAGACATACGTTGGATTTATCGTGCTTGATTGGGGATTTTCCACTTCAAAAGGTCTGCCGGTTTTGCGGGTGCAGGCTTTGTATACACTGCCTGCATATCGAGAAATCGGTGTTGCTTCGACGCTATTGTCGCACGCCATCTCGCTTGCAAAGGGGAAGGGCGCAAACCGACTACAACTTGAGACAGACAGGGAGAATACACCCGCTAAACACCTATATGCAAAATTCGGTTTTGAGCTACTCCCGGAGAAAGAGGTGTACATGCTCTTTCTATAGGGGGGAGCGGGGATGCTCATAGCCTCCCAAAGCATGATGAATACGTAGATTAAATCAGCGTCTACAGTTTGGCAATCATCCGACTGTTCTCAAATGTTGAGGAAGATGCCAATTGACGATGGATAAAGTTCCAACGACATGGCTGAATTAAGTCGCGAATAAGTCGCGAACGGCTGAAAGCGTCTTTTAGCGCAGACTGCGAAAAACGCCAATGACCTTCCCTAAGATGACCACGTCCGGATAGTAGAGCGGCGCTAAACGGCTGTTTTCCGGTTGAAGTCGCACGCGTCCCTGTTCACGAAAGAAGCGTTTGACAGTGGCTTCGTCATCCATTGTCATGGCCACGACAATGTCTCCGTTGATGGCCTGGGATTGCCGCCTGACAATCACCATGTCTCCGTCAAAAATGCCTGCTTCAATCATGCTGTCGCCGCTGACGTTCAGCGCAAAAACGTCTTCGTTATGGGCGAATTCCGGAGAGAGGGGAAGGTATCCCTGAATGTCCTCAAACGCGGCGATGGGCTGTCCCGCTGTGACACGGCCGAGAATGGGGGCCATTACCGTCGTGCTCGCTGCTTCGTCATTCATCATCGAATCGCCCGTGTCCTGAAGTAGTTCCAAGGCGCGCGGCTTGGTTGGATCTCGCCGGATGTAACCTTTTTGCTGCAGACGTTCCAAATGACCATGGACAGTAGAACTGGACGCGAGGCCCACTGCTTCACCGATTTCCCGTACAGAAGGTGGATATCCCTTTTCATTTAAATTTTTCCGAATAAAATCGAGAATCGCCTCTTGCCTTGCGGTGAGTTGGGTCACGGTTCTACACATCCCTTGTCATCTTTTGGCGCAATCGTAACATATAAAGGACGTCGATGGCAAACGTTTGTTCGATCACGACTTGTTTTGTGCCATCAAAGTGTCAGGAGATGAGGCCAAGCTCGTGTAAAGCGCGCGCCACACCATCGTCTTCTGCGTTAGTCGTCACCCGTTTGGCGAACTGTTTCACGTCGTCGGTCGCGTTGCCCATCGCATAGGAATAGCCAAGCGTTTTGAACATGCCGATGTCATTGCCTCCATCCCCGATGTGGAGCGCATGCTCTGGTTTGATGCCCAAATGATCAAGCAGATGTTTGGCGCCAATCGACTTATCCGACTTCCTTCGTTGAAAATCAACCGCTCTTGTATCCCATCTATAGATGTAGCTCGCCGGGAATCGCGTCTCAAAATCCGCATCCCACTCGCGCGTCATGAACGCGTTGATCTGAAAAATGTTGATATTGTCGAGATTGGCCACTGCGAATGGCACGATCTCAATGGACGGAAAATCGAAGAATGCCAAAATCGCTTTGTACTGCTCGGGAATCGGCGCAAAGGAAACCGCGCGTTCGTGCGTGTGAAGGATGGTTGAAATGCCGTGCGAACGGGCGTAGTGCACGATGCCTGCAACATCGTCTGCTTTGAAGGGGGTAGCAAACAATTCGTCTGTTTTGGTGCGGACGAGGCCGCCGTTGAAGAAGATGCCATAGGGAACATCCAGTGTGTCTTGTACGTGTTTTGCATGCAACACCGAGCGCCCTGTGCAGATGGCCACAGGGATTCCCTGCGCGGTAAGTTGCTCAACTGCCCGAATGCCGCTTTGAACCAATTTTCCTTCGACGAACAGTGTTCCATCAATGTCGAGAAATACCATCTGGATGTCTGTGTTTCTCATGTTCTAACTCCTCTCAGCGCTAGCCCACTTTCTGGACATCTTTAGGCTGTACATCATTATACATGAGCAAACGCGCTTCTCGGAATTTTGTAAATCTCTCCTGATAGTGATTGATTATCAGAGTGTTTTTCCAGTATGATAGCCGTATTGGTTGGATACGGGAGGAACGATATGCAGACAACGATGGAACAACTTGTATCACTGGCAAAGCGTCGGGGATTTATTTTCCCGGGCTCGGAGATATACGGGGGATTGGCGAACACCTGGGATTATGGCCCGCTTGGCGCTCAAATGAAACAAAATATTCGTCGCGCCTGGTGGCAGCATTTTATTGTGCAAAATCCGTATAACGTAGGGCTGGACTCATCCATTTTGATGAATCAGCAAGTCTGGGTGGCATCTGGGCATGTCGGTAATTTTAATGATCCGATGGTCGATTGTCGGCAATGTAAATCGCGTTTTCGCGCCGATAAACTGATTGAGGAAGCGGCTAGTGCAAAAGGCGAGGACATTATGGTTGATGGATTGCCCTTTGCCAAGATGGAGGCATTGCTTGAGGCGTATGGTGTCGTTTGTCCGGATTGTGGCAAGACGGACTTTACAAACATTCGCCAGTTCAACATGATGTTCAAAACAAATCAGGGCGTCACTGAAGATGCGGCAAATGAAGTCTACTTGCGCCCGGAAACCGCGCAAGGGATTTTTGTCAACTTCAAAAATGTCCAACGGACAATGAGAAAAAAACTTCCGTTTGGCATTGGTCAGGTTGGGAAAAGTTTTCGCAATGAAATTACACCAGGCAATTTTACATTCCGCACGCGTGAGTTTGATCAAATGGAGCTGGAGTTCTTTTGCGCGCCGGGTGAAGATTTAAAGTGGTTCGCATATTGGCGGCAGTTTTGTTATGACTGGTTGCTCATGCTTGGCATGAAAAAGGAAAATCTCCGTCTGCGCGACCATGAAAAAGAACAATTGTCCCACTACAGCGCCGCGACCACCGACGTGGAGTTCAAATATCCGTTTGGCTGGGGTGAATTGCTTGGCGTGGCGGATCGAACAGATTTTGATTTGCGCGCACATGCGACCCATTCTGGTGAAAATATGACGATGCAGGAAGAGGGCGGCGAGCCGTTCATACCGTACTGTATCGAGCCGTCTATTGGGCTGGACAGATTGTTCTTGGCCATTTTCGCCGATGCTTATGACGAGGAGCAGGTAGGGGAGAACGATACGCGAGTGGTCCTGCATTTGCATCCGTCCATCGCGCCATATCAGGCCGCAGTGTTCCCGCTGTCCAAGAAATTAAGCGAATCTGCGCTCAAACTGTTTAGCGAGTTGTCGACATCATTGAGCGTCGATTATGACGAGTCTGGTTCCATCGGTAAACGATATCGGCGTCATGACGAAATTGGCACGCCGTTTTGTATTACGTATGATTTTGATTCTGAAACCGACCAGGCAGTGACTGTACGGCACCGCGATAGCATGGAGCAGACTCGCATTCCTATCTCTGAAGTGGCCAATTGGTTGAGTCAGCAAATAAAAGCCACGAGCTAAAGTACATGAGTCGCCACCATATCGGGAAAAACAAGATGGGGGTGGCGATGAATGTCCAATCAACACACTGTAAACCACAATGAGAATTTCGCGTTTGTTGGTGCTTTAGAGCAAAATCATCATTTTGAGTCATTCGTTGAGAAACGGAATCAAATGATGGACAACAGGCCGATAACGCCAGTTCCGTGGAAACAGTACCATCGTGCGAATGTCAAACATGGCACTCGACACTCGAATGGCTAATGGTCAACGTCACAACCAGCAGTGAAGCGCGGGAAAACTCCCGCGCTTTTTTGTAAATTGCGCGGCATGAGTGACACGTCTTGCCAGCGCCATCATCAAAAGTCAATCCAACGAGGCAGCGAATGGCGCGGTATGGGCGTGTAGGCGTTGTAGCAACGGGCGTTAAGAGCGTTTTTTCGGCACAAATAAGACCATCCCACCATTTGTATATTGACAAATATCTGATAACGACTGGTAGTCCGCATAATCTCGCTGTGCTACAATGTTTTGAAATCATTTGTTTAATGCGCGTTTTTTGGCCGTAGATTCGATTGCTTGCCTTATGTAAAGCTTATGTATAGAGAATGACAACATCAGACATAAAACCTACCGCGTATGCCCGAGAGACAATCAGTAGAGCGGTGGACACATCGGTCAATCACGGCACTGCGAACGGTGGGGACTGCGTAGGAGGAACACCTCATTTTTGAGCAGATCTATGCAGATGAGGAGAGGAGTCGCCATGATAGAGCAGATCATATCCTTGTTAAAAGAACGTATTCTCATTCTCGACGGTGCGATGGGCACCATGATTCAGCAGCGTGAATTGACGGCTGATGACTTTGGCGGTGCAGCACTTGAGGGATGTAATGAATATTTAAATGTGACCCGCCCTGACGTCATTCGTGATATTCATGCGGGTTATTTGGCTGCAGGTGCCGACATTGTTGAAACCAACTCATTCGGCAGTACACCGCTTGTGTTGGCTGAGTACGATCTCGCCGACCAAGCGTTTGAAATCAGCCGCTTAGCGGCGCAACTGGCGCGGGAAGCAGCAGATGCTTACAGCACGCGCGAAAAGCCTCGTTTTGTCGCGGGCTCTATGGGTCCTACCACGAAAAGTTTGTCCGTCACAGGTGGTGCAACTTTTGATGAACTCGTGGAAAGTTACGCCGTGCAAGCAGAAGGGTTGATGGTTGGCGGCGCCGACTTCTTGATGGTGGAAACATCCCAAGACATGTTGAATGTCAAGGCGGCAGGCAGGGCGATTCAACAAGTGGAAGAAAAACTTGGCCGCAAAGTGCCGATAATGGTCAGCGGCACGATAGAGGCAATGGGCACGACACTTGCTGGACAGACCATTGAGGCGTTCTATCTGTCGATTGAGCACCTGAAGCCTTTCGCAGTAGGCATGAATTGCGCCACTGGTCCGGAACTGATGCGGGATCACATGCGCGCGTTGTCGGAGCTGGCACAGTGTTCTGTCAGTTGTCACCCCAATGCAGGCTTGCCAGACGAGGAAGGGCGCTATTTGGAAACGCCGTATGCCTTCGCCAAAAAAATGTCCGATTTTGCGCGTGAAGGCTGGATCAACATCGCAGGCGGTTGTTGCGGTACGACGCCGGATCATATCCGCGCGCTCGCTGAACAAGTACAAGGTTTGGCGCCGCGTCAATTGGCCACGCCGCACGAACATGCCGTGGCAGGGATGGATGCTTTCATATTGTCAGATGATCAACGACCGGTTTTCGTCGGGGAACGGACCAATGTGCTAGGTTCGCGCAAATTCCGTCGGTTGATCGCCAGCGGTGATTTTGATGCGGCTTCTGAAATCGCCCGTGCGCAGGTGCGGGCTGGCGCGCAGGTGATCGACCTCAATTTACAGGACCCAGACCGGGATGAATTGGCTGACGTAGACCAACTGTTGTCGTTGGTGGTTCGCAAAGTCAAAGTGCCACTGATGATTGACTCCACAGATGCAGTCGTTGTGGAAGCGGCACTGAAGAAAATTCAGGGGAAATCCATCATCAATTCGACCAACTTGGAAGATGGGGAGCCAAGGCTGGCCACTTATGCAAACTTGGCGCGGCGATACGGCGCTGCGCTGGTGGTGGGAACCATTGATGAGCAGGGAATGGCGGTCACACGCGAGCGCAAAGTGGAGATTGCGCTTCGAATTGTCGGGCTGCTGGAAGAAAAATATGGCCTTTCGCGAGCCGACATCATCATCGACCCGCTGACGTTCCCCGTTGGCACGGGCGATGAAAATTACATTGGATCAGCGCTGGAAACAGTCGAGGCCATTCGTATCCTGAAGGAGCGCTTACCGGAGTGCCCGACTTTGCTTGGCGTCAGCAATGTTTCATTTGGCCTGCCGCCAGCGGGTAGAGAAGTGTTAAACGCCGCGTTCCTGTACCATTGCACGAAGGCGGGCCTATCCTACGCGATTGTCAACAGCGAGCGCTTGGAGCGCTATGCGTCCATTGCAGAAGAGGATAGGGTCTTGGCCGACAAGCTGCTGTTTGAGACCACAGATGCGGTGGTGGCAGAGTTCACTGAGCGGTTTCGCGAACGGCGGGTGACGTCGAACATTGTGCGGGAAGATCTTTCACTGGATGAACGGCTCGCTCGCTATGTGGTGGAAGGGACAAAAGACGGCCTGCTGCCAGATTTGGATTTGGCGTTACAGGATATGCCGCCGCTTGATATCATCAATGGTCCATTGATGGACGGGATGAGTGAAGTTGGGCGTTTATTCAATAACAACGAGCTGATTGTCGCCGAAGTGCTGCAAAGTGCGGAAGTGATGAAGGCGGCTGTAGCCTATCTCGAACCGCATATGGAAAAGACGGAATCCCACACCAAAGGCCGCCTATTATTGGCCACGGTCAAGGGAGATGTCCATGATATTGGAAAGAACTTGGTGGAGATCATCTTAGCCAACAATGGATATGAGGTGGTTAACCTCGGTATCAAAGTGCCCTCTGACCAATTGATACAGGCGGTTCGTGAGCACAAGCCAGACATGGTTGGGCTTTCCGGGCTGCTGGTGAAATCGGCGCAGCAGATGGTCATTACGGCCGACGATTTTACCCATGCTGGCATCGATTTGCCTCTGCTTGTCGGCGGTGCTGCACTGACGAAGAAGTTTACGTTGACCAAAATCGCTGACAAGTATCAAGGGCCGGTCATTTATGCGAAGGATGCGATGGAAGGACTCGATTTTGCCAATCGATTGATGGACGTGTCACAGAAATCGGAGTTGCTCGCCAAAAATGCCGCAGATAGGCAAACGTTTGTGGCGCAAATGGAAAAACAAACGGTGACCACTGTGGCGACGGTGAAGAGAGCGTCAGACTTGCGGCGTGATGCGCCTGTGTTTACGCCACCTGATTTAGAACGTCACATTTTGCGGGATTATCCCGTGAAAATGATTCGCCCGTACCTGAATTTGCAGATGTTACTTGGCAAACATCTCGGCCTGTCTGGGAATGTCGAGAAGCGGATCGCTGATAGGGATACTCAGGCTCTGTCGTTGCTGGAAATGGTAGATGAATTGATACACGAAGCCAGCGCCAAGGAGTGGGTGAAGGCGAATGCGGTGTATCAGTTCTTCCCTGTGGTTGCCGATGGGGACGATCTCGTCATTTATGCGCCGGATCAAAAGGAAATTCGCGCGCGCATTCCCTTCCCGCGTCAAGCCAAGGCGCCGTTTTTGAGCGTCGCGGATTTTGTTCGCCCCATTGAACAAGGGACCATGGACTATATGGCGATGTTTGCGCTGACGACTGGCAGCCAAATTCGGAATGAGGCAGAACGGTTAAAAACAGCTGGTGAGTATTTGCGCGCGCATGCCTTACAGTCGATTGCGCTGGAGCTTGCAGAAGCGTTTGCGGAACGGGTGCATCAGATGTTGCGCGATATGTGGGGATTTCCGGATCCATTGGGGCTCAGCATGCGGGAGCGATTCATTGCCCGTTACCAGGGGATTCGCGTTTCCTTCGGTTATCCGGCATGCCCTGATTTAGAACAGCAAGCGACCTTGTTTGACTTGTTGCAGCCAAGTGACATCGGTCTGCATCTGACGGATGGGTTCATGATGGACCCGGAAGCGTCGGTGTCGGCGCTCGCATTCAGTCACCCGGAAGCCAAGTATTTCAATGTTGAACTGCGTGAGGAAATGGCTTGACGGTCGTAGGGAATGAAACTTTCACATATCGTTGATTTTTAGAAGAGATGAGGGAGAGTCGCATGGCAGCGGACGAAGCAGGTAAAGGGATCGCAAGTATCCAAGTTGGTCATCGCAAATTTGTGATTGGCGATGGCGCGATGGCGACCTATCTCCATCAGTGTGGGGTGCCGATTCGAGTTTGTGCGGAGGAGTTGAATCTTTCTTCTCCTCATATCGTCGAGCAGGTGCATCGCGCTTATGTGAACGCGGGTGCGACCGTCATTCAAACCAATTCATTCGCAGCCAACCGAAGCAACCTATCACGGTACGACCTCGCAGACAAGGTCGACGAGGTCAACCAGGCAGCCGTTGCCATTGCTCGCCAAGCATGCGCTGACCAGGCTGCTGTATTTGGCACCATTGGCGCCATTCGCGGCACCACTCGCTACGGTGGCGCGTTGTTGCAGGAAGAGCGCGTGGAGTTGCAGGCCCAATATGAGGAACAGGCAAAAGCGCTGATGGCCGCGGGGATTGACGGTTGGGTGCTGGAGACCTTTCCTGACTTGGAGGAGATCTCACTCGCATTGGAGGTTGTCCGCAACCTGTCCAATCTTCCGGTTGTTGCAAACTTGTCTCCTGAGGAAGTCGGTGTGACCCGGGACGGCGTACCACTGCAAAAAGCTTTTTCTTTGTTGCGGGAGGGCGGGGCTGACGTCACGGGGTTAAACTGTCGACTAGGCCCATATGGCATATTGCGGGCGTATGAGCGGCTTACTTTACAAGAAGGCACATTTGCTGCTGTTCCGAACGCAGGCATGTTGCATCGCAGCGAAACGGAAGGCCTCTCCTACACTGGTGATGAAGATTACTTTTCTGATTTGATGATTCAGATCGCGAAACTGGGCGTGACTTGGCTCGGCGGGTGTTGTGGAACGACGCCGTTGCACATTCAGACCTTGGTTCAGCGCTTGAAGACCCTGGACACGTCTGAAGTGTGGCAGGAAACTGCAGTGCCGACTGAACAAACGACAGTCCAAGCGCAGCCGAGCAAGCCAGATACTGGACACATGTACGACATCATTCGGCCAACCAGTGTTTCGTTGGTGGAGCAAGTGAATGCGGGCACCACGATCATTGTCGAATTGGATCCGCCAAAGACGCTCAACTGCGAACGATACATTCAAGGCGCACGCGCGCTGTCGGCGGCTGGAGCAGACATGATCACCATGGCGGACAACTCTTTGGCCATGGTGCGGATGAGCAACATGGCCTTGGCGAGCATGCTGAAACAGTTTGGCATTGAACCATTGGTGCATGTGGCGTGTCGGGATCGAAATCTGATTGGTCAACAATCGCATCTGATGGGGCTGCATGCGCTGGGGATCCGCAACATTTTATTGGTCACAGGCGATCCGTCCAAGTACGGCGACTTGCCTGGCGCCACGTCGGTGTACGACGTTTCTTCGACCGATTTGACGAAGATGGTGCGGCGTTTGAATGAAGGTGTGGGCTTTTCGGGCAGTCCATTGCGAAAGCCTGCTGAATTTGTCATCGGCACGTCGTTCAATCCGCATGTGCGCAATTTTGAAAAGGCGGTTGAGCGGCTTAAGCGCAAGGTCGCGGCCGGCGCGGATTACGTCATGACGCAGCCTGTTTACGAAGAGCGGACAATGGAGCAGATTGCAGTTGCGACGCGGGATTTAGGGGTGCCGGTGATGATTGGCATCATGCCGATGACGGGTTTGCGCAACGCGGAATTTTTGCATCATCAGGTGCCGGGCATCACCATTCCAGATGAGGTATTGACCGCTATGCGGGAAGCAGCGCCAGAGGATGCGCCGGAAGTCGGATTCAACGTGGCGAAAAAGTTATGTGAAGCTGCATTGCAGTATTATAAAGGCATATATTTGATCACGCCATTTCTCAAGTATGAAATCACCGTGCGCCTGACACAGCATATCCGTCAACTTACACCGGAACCGCAGTTGAACTGACGCTAGTCTATATGTGGATGATCACTTTTGTTCCACGCTCGCTTTCAAGTCTAGTAAAGTTTTTATCCGTAGTTGACATATGTGATTACTTTGAGTATGTTAAATGAAAATTATGAAATGAAATTTATGCCGATCAGTCAACTGAAGGCTCTTGTATCTCTTATTTGTTTGGAACCTTGATTCCAACGGGAAGAGATGCAAGAGCCTTTCTGATTTGCTGGAGAGAATTGTGGGGAGAAATTGCATTTATCAGACGATAAATCGCCTTCTTCCAGGATTCGTGGTATAGGAGAAAACTTGTATACAGCGGAGGTCGTGCTATGAAAAAGAAAGTGGTAAAAGTTGCATCATCTGTGGGCATCACCTTGTCAATTAGCATCGCTACGATAGGGTGTGCTTCGCCGTCGCAATCGCAGTCTCAGTCGAATCAAACGGTCACCATTACGTTCTGGGATCGTCATCCCGAATTGCAGACGATATTAACCCAAGCAGTCAACGGATTCGAGAAAAAGTATCCGAACATTAAAGTGAAATTTCAAGAGATTCCAGTCACTACTGAAACACAGCAATATCAAGCTGCAGTTTCCGGGAATTCTCTGCCGGATGTTTTCGCCCTATCCGCGTATAGCCTCCCTCAGTACGTTGCGCTGAACACATTACATAGCCTTAATTCCATTTTTCCCGCTTCTGTTCAAAAGACATATCCTGCGGGGACCTTTACAGAAGGATACAGCACAATGGGCGATCAAGTGTACATGTTGCCGATGTACGCGCCGGATCACTCCGGGAATATGTTGTACTACAACAAAGATTTACTGAAGAAGTATGGATTGGGTGTGCCTACAACGTGGAATCAACTCATGACAGAAAGTGAGACCATATATCAAAAATCAGGCGGCAAGGTTTACGGTTTAGCTGAGCCGATGAACAATCCTGGTTTACTATCGGAAATCGCATCTTCCATTTCTCCTGCGGTGGATAGCAATGGTTTTAACGATAAGACTGGGCAATACGAGTTTGACAGTCCTGGATACGTGCAGGTTATGAATTTTTTCAAAGAGATGATGACTGGTCATGCGCTCGATCCCGACGATGTGACGACTTTGTCGAAGCCACAAGCGCGAGCGGCGCTGGCGGCAGGTCAAGCTGCGTTTGAAATCGATGGAGACTGGGGTGGAGAGCTGATTCAGGGCCTGGGGTTCAAAGATTGGGGGGTTGCTAAACTGCCCACTTGGAACCGCAAACCATACTATTGGGGATACACAGGGCCTACTCCAGAAGGATTGGCCATTAACGCGAACACGAAGCACTGGCAGCAAGCGAGTACCTTTGTGAAATATTTAGCGAATTATTTGTACCCGCTGATGGCGAATGAAGGATATGACACAGCAAAAATCGTGAAACCCAGCAAACCTGCATTTTCACAGGTTTCGCAAATATTGAACGATTTAGAGTCTACTTCGGTTGCGCTTCCGAACGTATATCAGCGGAACAGCGCAACCATCAATGTGATGGAGCAATTTGATAGCAGCGAGCCAACGCAAAACATTGGCACGATATTGCAAGGGTATCTGACTGGACAAGTCAAGGATGTCACAAGTTCTTTGCAAAAATTGACTTCGCAGTACAACCAATTGCTCGCCAAGTCGATTCAACAGTCAAATGGAAAAGTCACGGAGAAGGATTTCCAGTTTCCAAATTGGGTTCCTTTCAAATCGTACACAAACTCGGATTACACGAAGCTGGGTAGCTGACTACCTGGTTTGATGACGATGAAGCTGGTATGGAGAGTGATTGGCTCATAGGAGGGAACCACATATCTGTACACTCCTTTGGGCCAGTTCTCTGCCTACGGTAAAGCAGAGGAGTGCATTCAATGCAACAATTAGAAACTGCTGTGGGAAAGTCGAGGACTGCTCAAGGAACCTGGCTGACGAAGATGAAATATAAGCGCTATTTTTGGGCATATGCGTTTATTTTACCGCAAGCTATTCTTTTTTTCGTATTGACACTGTACCCAATTGTAATGAGTTATGTTTATTCTCTATTCGACTGGACCGGAATTGGACCGATCAACGAATTTATAGGAGTCGCCAACTATACGAAATTATTTCAGGACCCTCTGTTTTGGAAGAGTTTTCGTCATACGATTGAATATATCGTTGGAGAAACAATCATTGTGATTCCAATTGGTTTCATCCTTGCAGTTCTGCTGAATAACCCCAAATTCAAAGGCAGAGGATTTTATCGTGTTTTGTACTTTATACCGGTGGTAACGACGACTGCAATCGTCGGTGTCGTCATGCAATTGATATTTAGTAATACGAATCAGGGATTGGTCAACACAATTTTGCTTTCCACCCATTTGTCGAGACAGGCAATACAATGGTTGAATTCACCTGTAATTGCCATGGTTCTGGCCATTGTCATTGGTTCCTGGAAATACATTGGTGTCGTGATGGTTTATTGGTTGGCTGGTTTGCAGACGATTTCAGAAGAAACTTATGAGGCGGCTGAGCTTGATGGTGCAAACAGATGGCAGCGGATGCTATTCATCACACTACCGATGTTAAAGCCGATTTCAGCTGTTGTTTTGTTGTTTACCATCGTCAATGGCATGAGCGCTTTTGATCTCATTATGACGTTCACCGGTGGAGGTCCGTCCTTTGCGACCCAAACCTTAGACGTATACGTATATAACTATGCGTTTAACTCGTCGGCTGTGGGGGGAGGACTGCCGCAGATGGGTTACGCTTCGGCGGGTGGCGTTTGCTTAGGGATATTTGTATCGATGATCTGTTTGTTCATTGGCGGGCTGGTGAAGTTGACCAATCGGGATCGATAAAATGTGATATTGGACGGTGTGTATGTTGATGAAAGGTAGAAATTTGTATATCTTACAGCATATTATCTTGGCGCTAATTGGAATCATATGGATTTATCCATTCATCTGGACCATTTCTTCGTCATTTAAAAGCGAGATCGGCTTCTTTTCTGCCAATCCGTGGCCGGGGATTTTCCATTTCGCGAACTTTGCGCGGGCTTGGAACGGCGCGCACTTCTCTGCGTATTTCATGAATACGGTCATCACGACAGTCGCCACGGTAGCTTTGGTTATCGCTGTATCGTCGTTAACCGGTTATGCCTTGGGGCGTGTCGCGTTTCCAGGGAGAAAGATCATCATTGGCATCATTGCAGCACTATTGTTTGTTCCTCAAGGCTTTACCATCATTCCATTTTATCAATTGATGAAAGGGCTTGGACTGAACAATAATCTGTTGGGTATCATTTTGGGGCAAGCGTCTGGCGTTCACATTATGTTCATCTTGATGTTTTCTGCGTATTTTCGAGCGATTCCACAGGAGCTTGAGGATGCAGCTTCAATGGACGGGTGCGGCTTTTTGCGAACATTTTTGAGCGTGATGTTGCCGACTGCCAAGCCCGTCATTGCGACAGTCGCCATCATGCAATTTATTAGCAGTTGGAATTCTTTTTTGATCCCGCTGGTGCTCACCTTAAATAGTCCTAATTTGCGCACGTTGGCTGTCGGGATGTTTTCCTTTGTCGGAACCTACAACACAGATTACACGGCCATGGCCGCTGCCGCCACGATCTCGGTCGTTCCCGTCATCATCATATTTATCTTTGCACAAAGGTACTTCATGGAGGGGATTGCTGGGGCGGTGAAGTCATAGGAGACGATGCGTTTTGGGAGCATGAACAAATCAGTATACATACCACCTCCAGCTCTATTTTACGCGCTCAGTTGATAAAGGGATGAACCAATGCGTTCATCCCTTTAGTTTGTATACTTAGGAAAGTTAATGTAATTACATATATGATGCTTGATCAACAATAATCACACTAAAACGCTTAGCATCACGCTAGATCTAACAGTAAAAAACGCAGTTTTCGTCGAAATTTAAAATATCATGTTGAAAGCGATTGCTTTATTGTATCTAAGAATATATTATTACAATATGTTTGGATGACATGACTTTTGCAAAGGCAGCACACACGGATGGAGTTGAAATCGAAGCTCATCGAAAATTCAAGGATAAAAAAGAGGGGGATTTAGCTTGAAAAAAATGAAAAAGAGGCTGGCTGCTGCCGCGTCTGTGGCATTGAGTATGGCTATGATCGTCGGCTGTGGCACATCTGGCGGAAATAGTGGGGGCAATAGTTCAAAGACCATCACGCTTACGATGTGGACTTATCAATTGGAGAAATTCAAACCCTATATCGATGGTGTGATCTCGCAGTTCGAAAAGGCGCATCCCGGTGTGAAGGTAAACTGGGTGGATGTCCCCGCGACGGGATTTGATCAGAAAATGATTGCGGCTTATCAGGGGAATAGTTCTCCGGATTTGATCAATGATGCAACAGCAGTCCAGCAGGTTTATAAATACTATGCCCCGTTGAATCAGTATCTGACGAAGGCGCAAATTGCTTCTTTCTTCCCTGCTGCAGTGCAAACGATGACGGTGAACAAGAAGTTATATGCTTTCCCGTTTTACGGAACGACGCCGCTGCCCAGCTTGCCGATGTATAACATGTCGCTGCTGAAAAAAGCTGGCATCACACAACTGCCGACGACCGTTGCGCAGAGCTTGCAGGACGCGGTTAAACTGCATAAGGCAGATCCGCATGCGTATTGGGCGTTAAGTCCAGTTCAAACGCAATCTGAGGCAACCACTTTCAGTAACACGAATGCTTGTCTGGAATTGTACGATTACGGTGTGCCGTTGTTGACGTCAAACTTCAAAAAAGCGGCATTCGATACACCAGAGGGCGTGAAGGTGTTGACGATGTACGCGAATGCCTACAAACAAGGTGCGTATGACCCGGACACCGGTTCATCCGCCGACCCGACGAATTTATTTGTGCAAGGCGCCATAGCCAGCTACGGTTCAGGTCTGATTAGTGATTTGCAGAACAGCTGGGGTCCGATTGAAAACGAAATTAAAGTAGGACCGCCGGTAACTGGTCCTTATTCTGCGACACATGAGCAGGCGGGGAGTGGTTGGTATTGGGCGGTCAGTGCACAATCGAAACATCCGCAGTTGGCAGTTGATTTGGGGATGGAGTTTTTAACAGTCAAGAATCAGTTAGCATTCTATAAAGCGACAAGTGGCGATGTGGGTGCAAACACTGTGCAAGCTTTGAACAATCCTGGTTTTAACCAAGGCATCACAAATGCTGTCGCCAAATCATACACGAAATTGCAGCATAAGTATTATGATCCGAACAAGAAGGTTGTCACTTCACCGAGTTTGCAAGGCCAAGTCTCTGATTTCCCGCATCAGACAGAAGTTGTGCAAGCCTTGACTCAGTATTGGAATCAGGCGATAGAGGGTGGGATGTCACCGTCGACAGCCTTGGCAGACGCTGCAAAAGCGGTCAATAAAATTCTAGCTGAACCAGCAAATCAATAAGCAGAATGAAGAGATGCAAAACTGCGACGTGTCAGACGCGTCGCAGTTTTTTGCGGTCAAGGTTCTAGGGGCGTTTGGCGGTCGATTCTCCCATCTGAAAAGAAGCGGTCAACTCGATGTGAACCGGTTTGTACGCCTGCTGACGGGTAGTGTCGTTCATTAAGCGGATGAGAATTTCGAAAGTCTTTCTGGCCATGCCGACTTCGTCCTGTTCCATGTGCGTGAAATTCCAGCTGTGTAAGCGCGGACGCGGTCCGTCGAAACAGGCGATGGACAGGTCTTCGGGGACTTTTTTGCCGATGGAAATGGCGATTTCCAGTACATTTTGCGCGATGGCATCATCCGTCGCAACCACTGCCGTGATTTCTGGATGTTGGTAAAAGAAAAGCTTAAGCGTCTCGAGATATCGGCCGTCCACTTCGTTGTTGTTGATGTTGACCGTGTCAACCCCGGATAAAATGAATTCCTCACGTACTGGTAAATTGGCATCTGTCAAGGCGGATCGATATCCATCCAGTCGTTCAATTAAGGTCGAGGTGGAGTTGGCGAGGGGCATAATAAAGCCGATATGCTGGTGATTGAGTTTTATCAGATGGGATGTCAAATCATATGCGGCTTTTTCGTTATTGGTCGAAACACAGGAAAAGGGTACTCCCTGCAAGTTTTTGTCGATCAACACCAATGGGAACTTCTCCACATTCAGTTTCAATAGTGCCTCATTGTAATAGTCGCCGTTGACTGGGAATACGACCAATCCTTCGACGCCTGACGCGACAAGACGATTGATGGCCTCCTTTTCTTGTTCCTGTTCGGCATAAGAGCAGGCGACGGAGAGAACGATGTTTTGTTTGGTGCATAAGCCTTCCAGTTCACTGAGGATTCTATTTCCGTAAATGCTGCTGATATAGGGCACGACAAGACCGATTTTGCGAATCTGCTTTGTCGTGTTGGATTCGATGGTCGATGGAGCGGTGGGTATAGCAGGGATTTTCGTTTCGTCGAGATTGTTGGAAACAAACGAACCAATGCCTGCTTTGCGCTCGATGATGCCTTCATTCACCAGCAGTTGCAGCGCTCGATTCGTTGTCACACGACTGACGTTAAACTGTTCCATTAACTCTTTTTCGGTCGGGATCATCTGTCCAGGCTGATAAGTGCCATTGTTGATGTCGTTATATAGATATTGATAGACTTCTTTGTATTTTGATTTTTGTCGGTCCATATACACGCTTCCTTACATTCGTTGTTATGAAGAAGATTTTAGTCTACAAAATATCTCATCTTCTTCGTTCAAAATGACATTTCATTCATTGTTATGAATTAATGTATTTTTTGTATCGTTATTTGTATTGAATATATCATAATAATAATGTAACATATAGTCCGTTGAGTAGCGATATGCCCTCAGTTAACGTGTAAGCGTCATCTTCGCAAAGTATATCATCCAAATGTACGCAAAGTGAGATGAAATCATTTGAGGGGGATTGCAGGTGGGGACTCCTTCTACAATCGTTCAGTTGAGTAAACCGAGTAAAGGCATCAAAAACCATAAGGCTTGGCTGGCTTGGTTGCTATTGGCTCCGGGGATCATTTTGTTGATGATGTGGAGCTATTATCCATCCATCTACGCATTATGGTTAGGGTTCACAAACGCGTCGCCAGGCAATCCTGGCAAGTTCATTGGCTTACAAAATTACATTCAGCTGTTGAATGGCCCTGGATTTTGGGATTCGGTTTACCGTTCCCTCGAATATCTGATTGTCGTGCCAGTTATGATGATTGTCCCGCTGCTCGCGGCCGTATTGATGAATCAGAAGTTGCCGTTGACCACGCTGTTTCGCGGTATTTTCTTTGTGCCAGTTGTCATCAGTATGGTTGTTGTAGGTATCGTCTTTAATGAATTGTTCTCGACCACGGGTTTTTTGAATGACGTCATGTTCTCGTTGAAGCTGATTAATAGTCCGGTTCCGTTTTTATCCAATAAAAACATCGCGATATTTTCCGTGATGTTCGTTACGGCCTGGAAGGGCATTGGCTATTACATGATCATCTTTCTCGCTGGTCTACAAAGCATTCCAGAGGAATTGTACGATGCCGCTTCCATGGACGGCGCAACGTTTATGCAACGCGTTCGCTATATCATCATTCCTAGTATTTGGCCGTTTATGATTTATGTGATGATTGCTGCTACGCTGAGTGCAATGTCTGTATTTACCGAAATTTACACACTCACCGGTGGAGGACCTTTGCAGAGCACCACGACGATGCTCGTCTATGTTTACCAACAGGCATTTTCGCAGTACAAGTTTGGCTATAGCGCCGCAGCTGGGAACTTCATTTGGTTGATCTTGATTCTGATGTCCCTAGCAGAATTTTGGCTTTCGTCAAGGAGGTACAGCAAATGAGGATAGGCTTGGCGGCGAACAGCAGCAGAATTTTTGTGTCGTACTTGTTTATGGCATTAGGCACCATCGTCTTTCTCTTCCCATTGGTTTGGCTGCTGGCGACATCATTTATGTCACCTAATGAAAATCCGTTTTCTGTACCGCCGCATTTGATTCCAAAGCCAGTGACGCTTTCAAATTATGTGGAAACGTTCAAGAATTATAGTTTTGGTCGATATTTATGGAACAGTTTTTACATTGCGGTGGTTTCTGTGGTGTTGAACATCGTAATCACTTTGATGACCGCTTATCCGTTGGCGCGTATGAAGTTTCGGGGGCGTCGAGTGGTCATGGGTTTAATCATCGCCACTTTGGTATTGCCTGGGGAAGGCACGCTTGTCCCGCGGTATTTACTCACACAGCATCTGCATCTGATCAATACGTATTGGGGGATTATTATCCCAGGTATGTTTAGCGCGTTCTCTGTGTTTTTGCTCTATCAATCATTTGACACCATCTCGAAGGAACTTGATGAATCAGCGCGGATTGACGGAGCGGGAGATATGCGTATTTTTATCCAAATTTTGACCCCTTTGGTTGGACCGACATTGGCGGCGTTGGCGATTATGGGTTTTCTGGGGTCTTGGGACAGTTTCTTGTGGCCGCTCATTGTGTTGAACAATTCCAATCTGTACACAGCTCCGCTTGGCCTGGATTATTTCTTCGGAACTTTTGGCGCAAGTTGGTCTGTCGCAGCAGCTGCGTCAGTGCTGGTGGCCGCTCCGGTTGTGATCGTCTTTCTCGCGATGCAAAGATGGTTTGTCAATGGCGTGGCAGGTGCATTTAAAGGTTAGGGTCATCTGCCAATATCGCGCAGAAAATACATGAAATGATGCATCGGTCGAGCCAGTGCAGACGTGTGTTGCTAGAATATCTCTAATTTTCAAGAGTGGAGATATATGCTATGATTTTCAAAATTAATTTGTGATTTAATGCATCACTCAAGGGAGGCAACATGCGTGTCCACAGTTTCAACCACGACCAATTCAGCGATGGATCGCGTAACTATGCAGGTTCAGGATTTTTTCGGCGATGACGCCGACATTACACGTTTGTTTGCCAACTGCTTTAGCAACACGATGCATACGACAATTTTACCTAAAGGGGACAAGGACACCTTTGTGATCACAGGCGACATCCCCGCGATGTGGCTGCGGGATTCAACAGCGCAGGTGCGTCCCTATTTATTGCTCGCAAAAGAAAATCAAGAAATTTCGAATCTGTTGGAGGGTGTCATCTACCGACAATTGCGCTCCATCTTGTTAGATCCTTACGCAAATGCGTTTAATGAAACGGATAATGGTCAAGGGCATCAGACGGATAGAACGGATATGCTCCCTGGCATCTGGGAGCGAAAATACGAAATCGACTCTTTGTGCTATCCAATTCAATTAGCTTATCTATATTGGAAAGCGACGGGGGTCATCAGCCACTTGCAGTCCGATGAGTTTCAGTCGGCTGTACAAGCCATTCTCGCTCTCTGGCGCACGGAGCAAAATCATGAAAAAGATTCCCCCTATGTTTTCGAACGGCTGGGTGAGCGTGAACTTGACACGTTGTCCCGTGGCGGAAAAGGCCCCCTGGCTGAGGTCACTGGAATGACTTGGTGTGGTTTTCGACCGAGTGACGATGCATGTACGTACAGCTATCTGATTCCTGCCAATATGTTTGCAGTGGTTGTCCTCCGCTATCTGGAAGAGATTTATCAAGATGTGCTGGGGGATGCCGTCACAGCCCAATCAGTGGCGGCGTTGGCTGCCGAAATCGATGCGGGGATTCGCCAATATGGTATTGTCGAACACGAGGAGTTTGGCAAAATATTCGCATATGAGGTGGATGGATTCGGTCACCATGTTCTGATGGATGATGCGAATATACCAAGTTTACTCGCGCTGCCATACCTCGGTTATTGTGATAAAGCGGATCCGATTTATTTGAATACAAGGAAGTTCATTTTGAGTGCGGGCAATCCTTTCTATTTTTCCGGAAAGGTGCGTGGAATAGGCAGTTCTCATACACCGGATGCGTATATTTGGTCGATGGCGGTTTCTATGCAGGGATTGACGTCCACAGATGCGGCTGAACGGAAGGAACTGTTGGCGATGCTCTGTAAAATGGATGCGGGAACTGGCATGATGCATGAGGGCATCGATGTGAACAACCTTACTCAATTTACACGCGAATGGTTTTCGTGGTCGAATATGCTCTTTTGTGAGTTTGTCTTATCGGAGATGGGGCAGTGGGTAGCCGCTAGTCCTTTGGCAGAGCAACATGCATGAGTGGTAAATCATCGGACATTTAGATAGTGAGCCATACGAATTGTGCCCAGCACCTGCGCGTTTTATTCGCAGGTGCTTTGGCGGTATGAATAGATGCCATATATGCTGTGATTGCGTTCGCGTAAAATGAGTATTGCCATGCAGCTGTCTGTCAACTGCAGTCATATCTGAATTTAGCATGAACTTTTTTCAATTGATTTTGTTTTTCTGTTATATGCAATTGCCCATGAATCGAGATTCGTCTAACTTTATATGTAGATGCGCGATAGCTAGGGACGTTGTCTTTAGCTATTTTCATTCTTCGTCAAAAAGGCGTGATTTGATTGAAAATAAAATCGATTTTTCCACTTGCATCTATTTTGTTGATTGCGTTGACTGGTTGTGGCATCGAAACGCATTCCACGAAAACTGCGAGTACCAAGGCGACATTTCAAAACCTCATCAGTGATGACGTGATAAAACCTGATACGAAATTGGATCCCCATAAACCGTTTGGTGTGGATTATACACATGTTGAAGTTGTTGACGCAAAAGGCCACCATGTGACTTTGAATGCAAGTAAAACCCCGATTTTGTTTACAGCGTATTGGTGCCCTCATTGCCAGCGCACGTTGCGGTTGCTATCGTCCCAGCAAAATACATTACAACGGATGCCAGTTGTCGTGAGTTTTGGATTCGCCAAGAATACCACACTCAAAACAGCAGTTGGTATTCAGCATGCAGAGATTTCACAATTGAAACTGCATGGATTTAAAGTATATTACGATTTGTCACCAAGCGCGGGAGACGAATACGCCCCGCTCGGTTACCCAACCTTAGCATATGACAGTGGCGGCAGCATCGTCACGCTATATGGTGAACATACATTGGACATATGGAAACAAGTGTTATAACGGTATGGTTAGCGTTGCAACTCGCGGATCGCACAGCGCACAGCGCTGATTTTTTCAAAATAGAGTTGGCAAAATGGTTGAGTATTCAACCCCCCCAGTCCGCGGCCGGAACATATATTGTTCCGTAAATTGAAGTGTGCAATTGATAAAAGCCTGGTAAACTTTGTTTCTTTCCGATGTGTAATATGATTTATGTTAGTATGGAACTAAGGTTTGTTGACTAGGCATGCAACGGGTTACTGAAATGTATTCGGTGGCGTGCGTTATATGTCTAGTACGCGTGATCTCTGTGTCGCGCCTTGCAGATTGAAAGCGGTTATTTTGCTCAATGGTTTTCAAGCTCACATGATTTTGGGGGGATGGAAATGCAATCGGTTATTTTAATTCTCATCGCGTTGGTGGTTTTTGTACTATTTTGTGGGCCGCTTGCATTCATCTTGTACCTGTATTTTTTGTCCAAACGTCCGCAGCATTCCGTCATACGGGCGCATCCGTATCTCGGCTGGATGCGTTATTTGCTTGAAAAGCTAGGACCAGAGTTTCGCCAATACTGGTTTGATGGCGATAGTCAAGGCAAGCCATTTTCGCGTTCGGATTTTACCGCAGTCGTATTCGCGTCGAAATATCGAACAGATCTGATTTCCTTTGGCGCAAAACGCGACTATGAAAAACCAGGGCTCTATCTTTCCAACGACCTATTTCCCAAGCTGGTCGAAGAACTGCGCGTGGACAATCGGGAGACTGCGGAGAGTAAGAAGTATAAAATCGTTCATGAAGGGTTGTTTACCCGGCGGGAGCATTTGGTCATTGAACAGGCGAAGCGCTGGCTTTATCCAGATAAAGACGCCATTGTCGTCGGTTCAAACCGCGCACATCCATGGATCCTCAAAGGGATGTTTGGTGCTTCAGCCACTTCTTACGGCGCTGTAGGCGAGCATTACATCGCTTCGACTGGCAGCGGTGCCCGCATGGCAGGTGGCGCGTGGATAAATACGGGCGAGGGCGGAATCGCGCCGGATCATGTAGAAACAGGTGCAGATGTCGTGGCGCAAATCGGGCCGGGATTGTTTGGCTACCGGGATGATCAAGGTCGGTTTTCGGATGACAGGTTTGTGGAACAGGCGAATAGACCACAGGTTAAAGCGTTTGAATTGAAATTTCATCAAGGCGCCAAAATTCGTGGTGGACATCTGGAAGGGGACAAGGTGAATCGCAAGATTGCCGAGATTCGTCGAGTGCCCATCGGTCAAACCGTGAATTCGCCAAATCGGTTTCCCTTCTTAAAGAACGCGGAGGATTCCCTGCGGTTTGTGGATCATCTACAGCGCTTGGGCGGTAAACCGGTAGGTATAAAAATCGTTGTAGGCGATGGAACAAAGTTGGATGCCTGGTTTGAGGCGATGAATCAGATGGACATCTATCCGGATTTTATTACGGTAGATGGCAGTGAAGGTGGTTCTGGCGCGACGTTCAAAGCCATGGCTGACGGAATGGGGCTGCCCTTGTTTTCGGCATTGATCCTGCTAGATGACGCGGCGCGGAAACACGGGCTGCGCGATAAAATTCGCATTTTTGCCTCAGGCAAGCTGATCACACCGGATAAAGTGGCGATTGCACTGGCGTTGGGCGCGGATTGTGTGAACTCTGCGCGCGGCTTCATGATGGCGAACGGCTGCATCATGGCGCAGCAGTGTCATACGGGGAAATGTCCAACTGGGATAACCACTACTAATCCGAAATATCAGGCAGCACTGGTTCCGTCAGAGAAACAGTGGCGTGTGATGAATTACATCCTTCAAATGCGCGAGGGCGTCTTTGCCTTGGCGGCGGCTTGTGGACTGGAGAGTCCGCGGGATTTCACGCGTGAACACGTAGCGTACAAAAACGAGCATGGTCGAGTGGTGCGGGTATCCGAGCTGTTCCCATATCCGACATCTGACGCCGTGGAGCAGAGAGAACGCCAGCGTTCCGCTGACAATCTGGCCTGATTGACGATTGGTGATCAATCGACGTGCTGGCTAGATTTAATAGATTTTATGAGAGTCAGTTCCTGCTGGCTCTCTTTCGTTACATATACATATGGACAAAGGAGGGCACAGTATGCGAATTGTGATTGCACCGGATTCATTTAAGGGGAGTTTGTCTGCCATAGAGGTCGCAGAGGTGACTGCAACTGCAGTTGGCGTGGTGTTTCCAGAAGCAGTCTGTCAGCTGGTGCCGATGGCAGATGGAGGCGAAGGGACGCTAGAGGCCATGATATCTGCGACGAATGGTGAAGTGTTCGAACAGTCTGTGTGTGGGCCGTTGTGTAGGCCACTGCGCGCAAAATACGGTGTGCTCGGAGATGGTCAGACCGCAGTCATTGAACTGGCTGAGGCTGCTGGACTCACCCTTGTGGATGAACGGGCGCGCAATCCGCTTAAAACATCGACTTTTGGGGTGGGGGAGTTGATGTTGGCGGCGCTTGACAAAGGGTATCGGTCGATGGTGATAAGTTTGGGCGGCAGCGCGACCAATGACGGTGGTCTCGGTCTTCTTGCCGCACTCGGCGCGCTCTTTTTCGATGCAGAACATCAATTGGTCGATCCGACTGGAGCAGGCATGACAAAGGTGAGACAGATGGACTTGACGCGACTGGATGCTCGCCTAGGGGAATGTACCATTCGCATCGCTTCAGATGTAGATAACCCGCTGACCGGCGAGAACGGCGCAAGCTACGTGTTTGGGCCGCAAAAAGGGGCGTCAGAGTCTGTTGTTCGGTTGCTGGATGACGGCTTGAAAAACTTCGCGTCCCATGTGGAAGAGGCTATCAAACAACCGAATCTCGCGAATTCACCAGGTGCAGGTGCGGCTGGCGGTGCAGGTTTTGCGCTGATGGCCATTGGGGCGCAGATGATGTCTGGCGCACAACTGGTGGCTGAGGCCTGTGAGCTTGAAGCGGAGATTCAACAGGCGGACTTGGTGATTACTGGCGAGGGACGAAGCGATGCGCAGACCGCGCATGGCAAAGTGCCATTCCATGTAGCGGCCATTGCACGCAAATATCAAGTGCCCGCCATTTTGCTCTCCGGTAGCTACGATGCGTCGTGCACAGTATTGGCAGACCATTTTGTCAGTTTGCATGCCGCAGTGACAGGGCCGACCACACTGGAACAGGCAATGAACAACGCCAGGCAGAATCTGTTCGCGGCCGCCTTGAATGTCGCAAAAACTGTTCGTCTATGCATAGCAAACCAATCATGACAGGCAGAATGAGGGGCAATGTCCCCTCATTCTGCCATTCGGCGCCACAAAAGCGGATTGTACGTCTTCAAGATATCAATTAATAGCGGTTGGATTGGGATTCAAAACTCGCGTCGATGGTGCGTTCCGAGCCTCTTCCTCGCCGTTTGGCGATTTGCATGGCCTGAATCATGGTGTCCATGTCCTCGTTCATTTCTTCAAACTGCTTCTCCCAAAACGCCCGCTGTTTTTCAATTTGGTGTATTTCTTGTTCCTTCAATGAAATCTGTTCAAGCAGGTGGGTTCTTTCTGTCTGCAGCCGAGTCACTTCACCGTTCTCATCAACAATTTCTACATCGCGCAGATAACGAATCAACTCATCTTTTGTAATGCGATCCCGCTTGCTGATATCAACGGCGGCCGTTTCTGCAATGTCTTCTTCAATTTCTTCAACCACGGCCGGTGTATCAACTTTAGGCGGTGTATACTGTATCGTCTGCTGTCCATCATCCTGTACAGCAGTATAGGCGCTTACCTGGTCTGTTTCGTCTATCTCTCCGTATGGCGTTTCTTCTTTTTCTTCGTCCATTTCCTTCATCAGGATGGGTTTTAGTACAGACTGCCATCTCGATTTCGTTTCCGAGACGGTCTTGGACAACAAGCCAATACCCGGCCGTATGAGTTTGGACAGTTTGTGCTGATCATGCTGAATTTGGCGAACCTCTGTGATTTCATCATACGTAAATCGCTCACTTGTCAAAAACTCAATGATGTTGGCCAAACAAGTTTCGTGAAACGGACCGCCAACGTCGAGGTGTGCGCATTCCTCGCAAACGAGACCAGCCATCGCATCGAGAAATGCATCTTGAAAGTACACAGTGGCTGGTAAGCGATACAGAACCCCTTCTTTGCTCGTCTCGACAATTTGTAACTTGTTCTGTTGCGCCAGTCGTTGTGCGGCCAATTGTGCCGCGTAAAGATGGATGGGCAAGCGCTGGTCTTGTTTAGTAAAATCTACAATACGCGCAGACGAGCGATGCTGCTCTTTCAGTAAGTTACGAAATCGATTAAGGATGATTTGCTCCGCTTCTTCTTCTGTATCAGGCCAGTTTTCAATCACGAACGACTGTGGTTCACGTTTGCTTTCAATAAATTGTTTTGCTTGTTCCACCGTCACTTCATTTTTATAGTAGAGATCATAAAGTGCGACATTAAATCGCTGGGCGATTTCGATGGCTTCATACCCTTTTAGTGTCCTCATTTTATATCCTCTCATTCTCGGTATAGATCTTCCCTAGTTCTATTATATTCGAAATCGCATCGCTGGTTTTGTCTATGATTCAGATGAACGTAACATATTTATGTGAAATTGCAAGGAGAAGCCCGTCAGACGCCATACGCGATCCACCGTTGTACACGCCCTAGACGAAAGAATCGTTACAACGTAAAATGAACTCCATTGCAACGATTTTAGTCGTACTCACGTTGGATGCTTGCTGTCAAGCGTTCATTATATCCTTTCAGCGCTACGCACTTTTTCATCATGCTGGTTCTTGCGAATTGGAGTGGGTTGTATGGCAAAAAACTTAATGGTGGTTGGCACCTCATCCAATGTCGGCAAGAGTGTGTTATGTACGGCACTGTGTCGAATTCTCCATCAGGATGGTGTTCGCGTATCGCCATTCAAAGCGCAAAACATGTCTTTGAATTCTGCCGTCACCCCGTCGGGCCGTGAAATTGGCCGCTCGCAAGCGGTACAAGCCGAGGCCTGTGGTCTGTCGGCAAATGAACATATGAACCCCGTGTTGCTCAAACCGATGCGAAGGTATCGTTCGCAAGTGATTTTACAAGGTCGCGTGTACGAGACGCAAAGCGCGTTCGGTGAAAATCTGGATGGAGCCGATGTGATCTGGGACGCCGTGGTGGAGAGCTACAATTACCTGGCGGCGCGTCACGATGTACTGGTGATTGAAGGGGCCGGAAGTCCTGTCGAGATGAACCTGAAGCCGCGTGACATCGCCAATATGCGCACAGCGCAACTGGCAGAAGCGTCAGTCCTGTTGGTAGCAGATATTGATAGAGGCGGCGTTTTTGCGTCCTTGGTGGGAACGATGCAACTGTTGACAGAAAGCGAGCGTGCGCGGGTCAAAGGCATCGTGGTGAACAAGTTCCGCGGGGACCCCAGCCTGTTCGAAGATGGTGTGCAGATGTTGGAGGCATACACGGGCGTGCCGGTGCTGGGCGTGATTCCGTACATCTCTGATCTCGGCATTGATGAAGAAGATGCCGTCGGGTTAGAAGGGGAGCGGTACGCTTCGCATTCAACCACTGCCAAAGGCGAGTCAGCTGTGCGCATTGCGATTGTGCAGTTGCCGCATATGTCCAACTTCACAGATTTCGATCCGCTCTTTCTGGAACCAGACGTCGTGGTTTCTTTCTGTCCAACACCGACCGACATAGAGCGGGTCCACGCCGTCATTCTGCCGGGATCGAAAAACACGATGGAGGACTTGTTGTGGCTTGAGCAAACTGGGTGGACTGCGACACTAGGACGTCTCCATGCGCAGGGGACCCTGATTTTTGGCGTCTGCGGCGGGTATCAGATGCTTGGGCAGACGGTGTCTGATCCAACGCATCAAGAATCTCTGTCTGCGTCGTTGGCTGGGATGGGACTGCTTCCGGTTGCGACGACGTTGGCTGCCGAAAAAACGACGGTGCTTGTCCAAGGTAAATTGGCTGGTGACATCGGTTCACTCGAGATTTCTGGATATGAGATTCACATGGGTGTCAGCACAGCTTTGGCGGGCTATCGACCGTTTGCGTATGTGCAAGGGGCGAATGATGACCAAGCGCGGTCAGATGGGGCCATTTCTGAAGATGGTCTCGTCATGGGGACATATGTGCATGGCATCTTTGAAAATGACGCGTTCCGCAGTCGCTGGCTGCAACAAGTGAGGGCGCGTTTTGGCCTGCCCGCACCTGCGAGTGGCGCGATCACGTCTGTTGCCGATGTCCGTTTGCAGGCTTATGATCGTCTTGCAGACGTTGTTCGCGCGCATCTGGACATGGATACGCTGTATCGACTGCTCGACGGCGTGGAAGCGACAACCGCACAGTGCTGACGCTGTTTGTGCGGTGTGATCGAATGTATGACCTTTGCGAACGTGAGATGTTGGGGAATTTGCATAAATTGGAGGGATAGTATGCAAACGTTGCTGGGGAAACGGGTCGTTCTCACTGGGACGAGGAAAACGGAAGAATTGGCGACCATCGTCAAAAAGCTGGGCGGCACGCCACTGCCGCGACCTGCGCAGGGGACGGTGACGGTACCGCCGCACGAAGTGGAACGCGCCGTTGGGCAACTTGTCGAACAGCCGCTTGATTGGTTGATCCTGACGACGGGTATTGGTGCAGAGCATTTATATCAAGCGGCTGCGCGCATTCATGCCGAGGATGCGTTTCTTGCGAAATTACAACAATGTAAAATTGCAGCGCGTGGCTATAAAACCGTGCGTTACTTGAAGACGCTGGGGCTGGCGCCGACCGTGCGCGATGATGATGGAACCACAAGCGGATTGATTCGTGCGCTGGAGCCAGTTGATCTAGAAGGGTGTCAGGTTGCGTTGCAATTGTATGGAGATCCTGCGCCGCGCCTGGTGGAGTGGCTCACAGCCCGAAAGGCGCAGGTCACCGAAATTTTGCCGTATCAACATATACCACCTGACAAGACGGTAACGCAGACGCTGCTTGACGAAATTTTGCAAGACAAAGTGGACGCGGTCACGTTCACAAGTACACCACAGGTGCGTTATCTAATGGCGTTTGCGCGTGAACGCCAACTGCAAGACGAAGTGATTGCACGGCTGAACCAAGACATTGTCGCTGTGGCTGTCGGCAAAGTTACTGCGGAGGCGCTGCGCGACGAAGGGGTGACACGGATCATTTTTCCCAAAGAAGAGCGTATGGGGAGCATGATGGTCACACTGGCAAAATATTATGGGCAAATGCTTGGGCAAAGTGTTGACGAACCAACCGAGGAAGCGTAAGTCAAATCGGAGGTGTTGGTGAGGTTCCCCGGTGTGTCCGCAATTAACCTTTATGAACCACTGCTTTGATCCATTGGCTGGGCTGTTGGTATATGAGCTCGTCTCTACCATATCGGTCAGCGATGACTTGGCCTCGTTCGATCAACGAGTCAATCAAATCGTGCTGGGCCTGCCACGGAAGGGTAAGCAGGACATTCTCAAATACGTTGCCGACTTGTATGAAGAATTTGACGACTTTTTTGACGTCTCCATAGTATGAGGGATGAAGTCGTGTGGTCACCTCAGCTTGCTGAAAAAGTCCTTCGAGCAAGGGGGGAACCGTGGTTTCATCCGGCAAGAGTTGCGACGATTCGTTATTTTTGAATGCTGGGTGTGTCAACAGCGGTTTGAACCACTCCACAAAGAATCCTTGTTGTGTTGAGAAGCGAAGCGGATAAAGTGTGGCAAATATGGCACCTGGTTTAGCGACACGGTGAATTTCACGCAGGGCTTCCTGTATGTGTGTGTAATGCAAGAATACGCTGCCGATCACGGCGTCAAACGTATTGTCGGCAAATGGCAGGTGTTCAGCGCTGGCCTGGATGAATTCCACATTCGTGGCTTGGAAGATTCGTCCCTTGGAGGCAGCTCTGCTCAACATGCCAGGGGAGGGGTCTGTCGCAATGACTTGTCCATGTTCGCCCACGGCTTTGTACAAACCATCCTCCAGTGTTAACGCACCTGTGCCGCAGCCCAATTCCAGCACTTTCATGTCTGGCTGAATCTGACTCAACGCAATCAAATCGCGACGTATTTCGTGTGCCGTGGGCGCCAGCGCGTTAAAAATGGTGTCATAGTCATCAAGGTAGGTAAATTGGGAGATGCGAATGAGTTGTGAGCGTTTGCGCAAGTAGTCAGTTGCATGAAGAATAGATTGTACTTGTTCAAAAACTACATACCCAGCCGAGGTCAATTCCACATAGGTATCCGTCTCGTCTGATACACAGCGAAAAAGACCGACTGCGCAGCAGTGTTCCAATTCGTATTCCAGTGAGTATTCAATCCAAGGGCGGTGCCATTTGCCTGAAATAAAGATATCCAACGGAATTCGCTGATAGTGGGCAAGTGCCTGACAATTTTCAAAAGAGATGATGATTGCGTAAACGCGGATGAGTGAATTTAGGCCGTGTGTCTGAAGAAAATCACGCACCAAGCGTTGGGCGACTAAAATCATTTCCGAGGTGACGACCAGCGCGCCCAAGCGCATATGACTCAAGTAAATCGCCGTCGAGAGCAAAATCTCTTCATACGCCCTGCGCGCAAAACCTCGCGTGATGAAAAATTGAAATGGAGGCACCTGCAGATCATCATCTGTTCCCATCCGTGACATTTCATTTGCAGCATCTTGTAGTATTTTTCTTTGCTCAGCGGTCATTCTTTGAATGTCTTCGCCGACAGACAACCAAGGTGCGATGACGATGTCCTGCGCCAACATTTGTTCTAGTAGTTCCTTAGCGTCTAATTCCTTTACATCTGCAAAACTGTCCAATTGACCATCACTCTTTTTCTACGCTAAATTTAGTTAAACTAAATGAGAATTCGGTAACAAAGATGTAACCCCTCCAAGAACTTTTGAAAAATGATATAAAAACTTTTTAGTGTAACATTTTATTTCTTTCCAGTGCACAGATGGAATAGAGGGACTGTTTATCCAGTTGGATTTGATGGGGGAATGCGCATGCTTGAAAATCGGTTGGGTGTCTACTTGCAAAAGCAATTTGGTGAACAGGCTCCGTGTGTTGTCTCCAATTTGGTGCAGCATAATTCTGGTTGGGAAAACGATGTCTATTCGTTTCAATATGCTCAAGCGGGCGTGGATCACAATGGAATTCTTCGGATGTATCAAGGCGCGCGCGCTGCTGAAAAAGCGCGGCATGAATATGCGGGGATGCAGCGTTTGCGTGCGGCAGGTTATCCTGTGCCACAAATGCGGCTGTTGGAACCGGATTCATCGGTATTGGGAAAACCATTCGTCATTATGGAAAAAATCTCCGGCGCGACACTTGCGCAGATCTTGCGGGAGGCATTTGACGCGGAGCATGGGGGCTTTGATGGTGCGCAAATGATGGCCAAACCAGCTGAGGCTGATGTTCAGTCGGGGTGGGGTCATCTTACGAGTTTTTGCGAATTGTTGGTCAAGTTGCACAGTCTGGACTGGCGCGATTTTACGGATACACCAGATGTTTTTCTCTGCAACCCGTATGCGAGTGTGGAGCGATTTTGCTCCCAAATGAACATGATCGCATCCTGGTGTGGTGTGCTGGAGGCAGAACCCGTACTGCAATGGCTGCAAGAACATCAGCAAGAAGTCCCCTGCGCTCGTCTTTCTGTCATGCATTGGGATTACCATCCGGATAATGTGCTGTTCAGTGACGAAGGCACATACGCTGTGATCGACTGGACGCAAATTGAAGTTGGCGATTGCCGCTTTGATGTCGCTTGGACATTGATGATTTGTTCTGTCTATAGCAAGCCAATGGCAGATTTCATCTTAGAGACGTATGAGCGGTTGGCTGGCCAGAAGCTTGAAAATCTAGCTTACTTTGAAGTGGCCGTGTTGACGAAACGGTTGTTAACCATGTTGATTTCTTTTCTGCACGGGCCAGCACATTTGGGGATGCGTCCTGATAGTATTGAGGTAATGGCCACTGCCATTCCGTATCTGTTTGTGATTGTACAGCGACTTTCTGAAATCACTGGACGAGATTTGTCGCAGTTGAGGTCGCGTATCGCAGGAATCGAACAAAAGCAGTATGGCGGTGAACCTGGACAACCGCTGACAACAGAGTGATGTGTCTTGTGGCACCATACATGTATCCATCGACGATGTCTATCGATGAATGAGAAAGAAGGTATATACATGATTCAAGCAGAGTTTGTTCAGCACGTCAGTATACCGGTGACCGACTTGGAGAAAGCGAAGGCATTTTACCGTGACGTGTTGGGATTGGCGGAAATCGAACGTCCAGCTTTTGATTTTCCTGGCGCTTGGTTTGCAATCGGTTCACAACAATTGCATCTGATTGTCCATACACCCGCCAAGACGTTGCGCGGCACAACGGCGTTGGATACTCGGGATGGGCATTTTGCGATACGTATTAAAGATTACGATGCAGCTGTGAAGCATTTTGAAGCGAGTCAGGTCACCTTTGTGGCCAATCCCAACAATAAGACCGACTGGGGGCAAATTTTTTTGACTGATCCGGATGGTAATGTCATCGAGTTGAATGCATTTCTTCGATAGCGGGTGTAGTGATATGGGACTGCCGGGCGGGCATCTTGTTTTTACGTGCATCTCTGTTTTTGATACACATAACTATGGGATGGGCATTGAAATTGAGCCGGACACGTTTGAAAAGCACAAAGGTAAACCACTTCATTTTTTGATGAGTGTGAAGTACAACGTATTTTATCTGCGAATTATCAAATTTTGGAGCAAAAGTTACATGCTCAAACAGAGTTGGATCCAAGTGGGGCGTCGGAAGACTTGCAACTATGGTTTGTTGTAGCTGAAAAGCGTTAATGCTGGTGTTTAATTCCGGGTATTTGGAAACGAATGGGGGACGAGTGGACATGAAAAGAGCAGAGATTGGTGTGGAGCGGTATCTGGAGATTCGTTCCGCCTATCATCCTACCTTCGGTTATGATCAGGCGTTATTCTTTCTCTACAATGTTACGGGAACACCGCAAGTTTGGCGCCAGGACGCAGACACACCTTGGCCCAAGCAAATATCGTTCTTCCCAGAAAGAGTATTGGGCCTATCGGCGAATCCCAAGAGAGACCTGTTGCGCGTTAGCTTGGACGCGGGAGGAAATGAACGGTCGCAGATTTATCTCATGGACGGTGAAGGCCTGAACGTAAAAGACATCACGGGGGATCCCGCCCATATCTATCAAGCTGGAAGCTGGTCTCATGATGGCAGTTTACTCAGCTATGCCACAAACAAGCGGAACGGCGTCTATTTTGATGTATATGTGTATGATGTTGAGACGGCGGAACATCGATTGGTACACGAGAGTGATGCAACAAATTACGCATTGGGTTTTACCCCAGACGACAGGCATGTCATCGTATCGCGACATCACGAGTCATTGCACAACGATCTATATCTAGTCGATATTGCCACAGGAGAACTAACCCATTTGACGCCACACGAGGGTGTAGCTCGATTTAGCGCGCGATTCACCCGAGACGGTAAACAGTTATTCCTCATCACTGATTTGGACAATCAGTTTATGCGATTATCCGTGGTCCATCAGGAGACTGGTGAGCGGAATTGGCTTACGGATGATGATTGGGATGTCACAGGTGTAAGTATGGACATTCACAATCGTTATGTTGCTTATACCAGAAACGTCGATGGAAATACCGAGCTGACGGTTCTTGAGCGGAACGAGTCTGGCGTTCTCCGAGAATTGGACGATTTACCCGATCTTCCTGCTGGTGTGTTCGGTGTGCACTGGGACAGGGATGGCCGCCGTCTCGCCATCTCACACAGTGGTCCACGCAGTGGTAACGAAATTTGGCTACTCGACATCGTGACGCGCGATTTGCGACGAACCACTTACGCCTCAATTTCTGGCGTGCCACAGCACACGTTTGTTGAAGCGGAACTGATTCATTATCCGACTTTTGACGGTCGACAGATTCCCGCCCTATATTATAAACCTAGCCACAAAGAAGGGCCGTACCCTACGGTCATCGACGTGCATGGTGGCCCGGAGTCTCAGAGTGTGAATTCATTCGCTGGGCTGACTCAGTATTTTGTGGAGCGGGGATTTGCTGTTTTGAAAACAAATGTGCGGGGAAGCGCCGGATACGGCCGGGATTACCTCCATTTGGACGATGTGCGTAAGCGGATGGATTCCGTTGCTGATCTTGCGCATGCTGTCGATTGGTTGGTGGAGAGTGGACAAGCACGCCGTGACGCCGTTGCAGTTATGGGCGGCAGTTACGGAGGATTTATGGTACTCGCGGCTGTGACACATTATCCAACGCTGTTTGCAGCTGGAGTAGACATTGTCGGGATTGCCAATCTAAGGACCTTTATGGAGAATACGAGCGCGTATCGCCGTCACTTGCGTGAATCGGAGTATGGCACGATAGCGGATGATGGCGAGTTTTTTGACGAAATCTCTCCGATCCATCACGTAGACAAAATTCAAGCGCCCATGTTCATCGTGCATGGCGCAAATGATCCACGCGTGCCGGTGGATGAGGCAGAACAGATGGTTAGTGCGTTGCGCACGCGCAACCATCCCGTGGAGTACTTGCGCTTTGAGGATGAGGGTCACGGTCTTGCGAAGCTGGCCAATCGAATCGAGGCATACACAAAAATCGTTCAGTTCTTAGAGGAAAAGCTACCATTATAACTCTGTAACTCGTCTGTGGAGAGATCGACCGGTCATCATTTCTGGTTGATCTCTCCAAATCCGGGACGTTATGACCAGAATTTTCGATCGTGCTGAGCAGCCTATTTTTCGTGGTATGCTTAAGCGAGATTTATGGTTGCGATTGGAGATGGCTGCGCTGTCGAAAATGACATTCCGAGTGGAACGCAAGGCGATTTACATATTAAATATCACGATTTACACGAATTTTGAGCGATTTCTTTCGAAGATACCTCAAGATGTGTTGATATGTGTCAATGAAACCATTACACGTCGCTATGACAAAATGTTCAAGCAGAGAGCATACCAACAAATCTCTGCGGAGAATCCATGGGCATGTCGCAGGTTTATGCGCGAGTTGAAGCGGGGGAATCCTGTCGTTGTCGCATTGGACACGGATCAAGCCACATTTCAAGCGATTGCCCGCTACGCATATTTGCGAAAAATTGACTTGATCCCGGTGTTTGCGCACGAACGAACAGTGTATATGATGGATCCGCTTCCAAAGGCTGACCCACAAACGAGTTTGGAACAACTGCAAAAATTCCTGTTTATGAGTTATGTTGGGCGACCGGACACGGGGCCTGTCCATCTGTTTAACGAACTGCTGGCGGCGGCGCAATATTACGGAACGGATCGCATCATTTGTAAAGATATTTCCGCTCAAGTCAGCTACAAGGATCTCCTGCTCAACACGTATGTGCTAAGTCGGCGGTTAAAACGAGTCATTCCGGATTCAAGCAATGGGGTTGGTGTGTTCTTGCCAAACTCGATTGGCAATGTGGTGACGCTGTTTGCATTGTTTTATAACAACCAGTCTCCAGTGATGCTGAACTATTCTGCAGGTGTACAAACCATACTTGATGCATGTGATACGGCCAACTTGAAGATGGTCTTGACCTCGCGGGAGTTTATCGCCAAAGGAAAATTGGAAGCTGTCGACGAGGCGCTTCGCAGACAATATGAGGTCATTTACCTTGAAGACCTACGTTCTAGTATTTCGCTGTTGCACAAGTTCAGTGGGCTGTTATCGTATGTCCGACGGAAGCGGGCGACAGGCAGACAGAACCGTATGATTCTGTTCACTTCGGGGAGTGAGTACAAACCGCGCGGCATTGTTCTTTCGCATGCCAACATTTTTGCCAATGTCCAGCAAACGCGCGCTGTGATCGACTTCGAGCCAACACATCGAATTCTCAATGCGATGCCGATGTTTCACTCGTTTGGACTGACCGCTGGCACATTCTTGCCGCTGCTTACGGGGATACAGACCTATTTGTATCCAACACCGCTGCACTATAAGCGCATCCCAGAATTGGTGGGTGAAGAAGAGTCTACTGTTCTGTTTGGGACGTCGTCGTTTCTCGAAAGATATGGACAGAATGCCACTCGGGAGAATTTTGCGTCCCTGCGCTATGCCATCGCTGGCGCCGAGGGCTTGAAACCGGAAGTGGAAAAGTTCTGGCTCGACAAGTTTCATCTGCAAATTATGCAGGGATATGGCGCAACAGAAACTGCGCCCATCATGTGTCTTGACACACCATTGAACCACCGTCTCAACAGCGTTGGTCGCCTGCTGCCAGAAATCTCTTATCGTTTGATGCCGGTGGAAGGGATTTCTGTTGGCGGCATCCTCCAAATGCAAGGCCCAAATTTAATGGAGGGCTACTTGCTTCATGGACAAGGTTATATCAAACAGGAAGGCTGGTATGACACAGGTGATGTCGTCACCATCGACGAAAATAGGTTTGTCATCATCGTCGGTCGGCTAAAGCGGTTCGCCAAAATTGCCGGAGAGATGGTGTCCTTGAATCTCGTTGAGCAACTTGCTGCGCAAGTATACGGCAGCAGCGATTTTGCCGCCATCAATGTTCCAGATGCCAAGCGCGGTGAGCGAATTATTCTCACCACAACCGCCGCAGGTTTATCTCTGGCACCATTGCGCGCGCTGGTCGAGCAACTTGGCTACTCGCGCATGCACGTGCCGAGTGAACTGAGCCACATCAGTCAATTTCCGTTGCTTGGAAGCGGGAAGACAGACTATGTTGCGCTGAAGGCGCTGTTTGAAACGAAGTTGTAGTGCTTTGGGGTACTTTTTTATATACCATACCCAAGAATAAGCGCAACTTGATGTTTATGAATAAAAATCAGAGAGTGAAGGTGGGATGACAGTATGGGGATTGAGCCTGTAGAACTGATTGGGAAACGTGCGAAGTTGATCCCGATGGACGAATCACACACAGCGGATTTGTTTGAAGCCGGGTGGGATCGAAGTATATGGACTTATATGCCTGATATCGCGGAGACGATGGACGATATGAGACATCTGGTCTCACTAGCGTTGTCTGCGAGGGATAAGGGCACCGAGCTTCCATTTGTCATTGTGGATCAACATTCGAACAAAATTGTGGGGAGTACCAGGTTTCTGGATATTTCTATTCCCAACAGGCATTTAGAAGTCGGTTGGACGTGGCTGTCGCCGAGTGTGTGGCGCACGCGTATCAATACGGAGTGCAAGTATCTACTGTTGAGGCATGGGTTCGAACAGTTGGATATGATCCGTGTTCAAATCAAGACCGACGGGCGCAATGTGCGATCCCAACAGGCCATCGAGCGGATCGGCGGGGTGAAGGAGGGGGTATTGCGGAAGCACCGTATCCTGCATGATGGGTATGTTCGGGATTCCGTGTACTATAGCGTGATTGCTGAAGAATGGCCAGGTGTGAAGAGCAGGTTGGAGAAGATGTTGTCGAGATGAGTGCGCCCGACGTTTTTTTTCGTTGGAAGGCCGTAGTAGTCCTTTAATGGTGATGAATGAAAAACTGGACCCGGAACTTGCAACAACGCTTCGGGATTTTTTGAAAAGGAATCACATAGATTGAAAAGGAATCACATAGATTTCGGAAGCGTATTGTGATCGACGTCGAGTTAGGATTGTCGGGGTATTTGCTGGATTCCAACATTGGAATTTAAGGGGGCATTTGCATTGATTATCAGCAAAAAGAACGCAGAACACTACATATGGGGTGGAATTTGTGATGGTTGGCATTTAGTAAAGCAAAACGATTTGAGTGTAATCCAAGAGAGAATGCCGTCAGGCACATCTGAAGTGCGGCATTATCATCATAAGTCACGACAATTCTTTTTTGTTTTGTCTGGCATGGCGACATTGGAAATGGATGGAGAACAGCATAGTATTGGTGCATTTCACGGCGTTGAAGTACAGCCTGGCGTTCCGCATCAAATGAGTAACCAATCACAAGAAGATGTAGAATTCATCGTCGTTTCCCAACCTATGAGTCACGGGGACCGCATTACAGCTGAAGGTTAAAAGGATTCACTTTTCTTAACCGTGTGGCGACCTTGTATCGAAGACTCGCGTCGAATGTACCGGTACAGCAGAAAGGTCTGATAACCAATGTACAAGTGGAGACCATTGGAAGACAAGGATTATAGTTTTATATGTACGTTCCTTCAAACAGAAGAGGAATTGTTGTTCTGCAATGGATTTTCTGAATTATACGAGTATATAGCTCTTGGGAATCCCATGACGGCTGCTTAGCGACTTGTTTCCTTGAAACTAATTCGGCTTAATTTCTGATTTGCTTTGTTGTATACGACATATACGTACAATCCAAATTCGTGTTTGCTATTTCTCATCCACAGCTTAAATGTCTCTTGAGATTCCGTTGAGGAGATTTCTTTTAGCCCAACATGTTTATAGTCGATAACTGTGGAATCGGGGTATCTTTTTTTTGCCTCTTGAACTGCAAGTGACCCCCACTTGGCATACGACGGCGTAGGCTTAGCAGTGTTTGAAACACCGTTTGTGAAGGCTAAGGCTGTGGTTTTGTTGAAAATACATACTGTTGAGATACAAACAACGAGTAGTGAAAGCCATATTTTCATTTCGAAGTTCTCCTTGTGGTTGACATAATGGGGTATTATCCCGTTCAGGACAGAGACTATACTGATTTCTCCATATGAAATAAATCGCAAGGTAGCCACTAAAGTCTTTCAGCTGAGTGCATACGTGACATTCAATCGAATATCGGGGAGAAAGATTTTATCAAAGAAATAAATTCATTGAGCTCTTCAATTGCATCACATTTAACGTCCGATAATATATATTATGTTAACTAAAAGTGATGATGTTTGATATTTAGACGACCGTTAAGTGATGATGTTTCTGAGTGTGTCTATGAGACTCTGCGGCCCCTTCCTTGTCGCAACATAGGACAGTTTGCAAACCTGTCCTATGTGTTATTCGAAAACGATTTTTACTGCCCTAGTTATTTTCTTATTTTCTCGGCTCTGAAAGCTGCAATTTCCGCAATCAAATCCTTTGGTATTGGTTTGCCAAACGGAAATTGGATGGTTCCTCTTCCAGTTGTTTTGTACGACAAGAATTCTTTTTCAAATGTGCCATCTGTAGGTACCGGATATAATCCAATATGTTTTTTGTGCGCAGCGAAATGTATTAGCGTTTTCCCATCAAGGATATAAGTTGGCATTCCATAGCTAATGGATTCTTCCGCTTCAGGAATGGTGTCCGTAATTATCGAGCGAATCTCTTCCAAAACGGTTTGTACATCAACTGGGAACCCTGATATATACTCGTCAATGTTGCTTGGCTTATTGACCGACATGGGGATTCCACCTTCTTTCATTCCTTTAAACGTTTGAGCCGTTCTGGCTGCATTGCTTTTGAGCTATGCTTTTACTCATGTTGATTTACTGCATTCATCAAATATCTTCCCGTGATTGACTGCTTGGCATGGATAATTTGTGCAGGTGTGCCCTCGAATACCACCTGGCCGCCATTGCTGCCTCCGTCCGGTCCCATATCGATGATCCAATCCGCAAGGCTTATGACATCGAGGTTGTGCTCGATGACGATCACCGTATTACCTGCATCCACGAGGCGATTCATCATTTCCAGAAGATGATCGACATCTGACATATGTAGGCCAGTTGTCGGCTCGTCCATCACGTAGATGCTGCCCTTCTTATGCAGTTCGCTCGCCAGTTTGATGCGCTGGCATTCCCCGCCAGAGAGCGTACTGAGCGGCTGGCCGAGTGTAATATAGTTCAGTCCCACATCACACAGCGCCTGGAGCTTGCGAACAACTTCTTTTAGCTGAAAAAACGCCAATGCCTGCTCTACAGTCATCTCCAGCACTTCTGCAATTGATTTCCCATTCAGTTTGTACGTGAGTACCTCTTCTTTGAAGCGTTTACCACCGCATACTTCGCATGGCAGCTTGACACTGTCGAGGAAAGCAAGGTCTGTATACACAACACCCAGCCCTTGGCAGTTCTCACAAGCTCCCTTGGAGTTGAAACTGAACAACCCTTGGTTGACCTTGTTTGCGGAAGCAAACGCCTTGCGCACATCATCCATCATGCCCGTGTAAGTCGCGGGATTTGATCTTGTTGACACGCCTATCGCCGATTGGTCGATGATGATGGCGTCCGGATGCTGACGAAGGAATACATCGTTAATCAGCGTGCTTTTGCCTGAGCCAGCGACACCCGTCACGACGGACAGCACACCGGTTGGAATATCTACGCTCACGTTTTGCAGGTTGTGCAGTGTGGCATTCTTGATAGACAACTTGCCGGACGGCTGCCTGCAATCGCTTTTCAATTGGAGCAGACGTTTCATATAACTGCCTGTCAGCGTGCCTGCTTCCAGCAGGCCATCGAAGCTTCCTTCATACACGATGGTCCCACCGTGGCTGCCCGCGTGAGGTCCGACGTCGACGATATGATCCGCCACCTTGATCACATCGGGATCGTGCTCGACGACAATCACGGTATTGCCCTTGTCGCGCAGTTTCTGAAGCAATTCATTTAACCGGTGTACATCACGGGGGTGCAAGCCAACGCTAGGCTCATCGAAGATGTAAGTCACATCCACCAGGCTGCCGCTCAAGTGCTTTACCATCTTGACCCGCTGCGATTCGCCGCCGGACAATGTATCAGTCTCGCGGTCGAGTGTCAGGTAGTCAAGCCCGATATCCACCAGATGCTGCAGTCGCTCTGTCAGTGACTTGACGACAGGTGCTGCCACCGGATCGTCAATCTCCCGCATGACGCGGATGAGTTGCCCGATCTCCATGGAGGACAGCTCCGCAATGTTGAGTTCGTTGATTTTGCAATTGAGTGCGGCCTGACTGAGTCTCGCGCCGTGGCAACTGGCGCAGATCCCCTCGGAGATATATGGCGCAACAGTCTGTTGTGTTCGCTCTGAATACGTCTTTAAATCCTTTTTGATGTACTTGTTGCTGAACTTCTCGATACACCCTTCCACCGTAATGTTCACTGTCTTTCCGCCGAACTGCGTCGCCACTTTCTTCGCCTTGCCGTACAGCAGTTCTTCCAGTTCCGCCTCGGAATAATCACTCAGTTTCTTGTCGGGATCGAACGGACCTGACTGCACGAGCATTGTCAAATCCATGCTGTCCTTTGTATAGCCGGGCAGCATGATTGCCCCTTCATTCAACGACTTTGACTTGTCTATCGCCTTGCTCATGTCGACGCGCAGCCTGCGACCGGTCCCATTACACTCCGGACACATGCCTTGCGGGTCGTTAAACGAAAACATAGACGCATGTCCGACATAAGGTCGGCCTACTCGGGAGAAAAGCAGGCGAAGCAGAGGTGAGATATCTGTAATCGTGCCCAGCGTTGAGTGGGAACCGCCACCCAAGCGCTTCTGGTCGACGATCACTGCCATACTGAGATTTTCGATCCCGTCTGCATCCGGTTGCGGAATACGCGGCAGAAAGTTGCGGACGAACATGCTGAAGTTTTCGTTCAGGAGACGTTGGGATTCGGCGGCGATGGTGTCGAAAACGATCGACGATTTGCCGGAGCCGGATACACCGGTAAAAATCGTGATTTTGCGCTTGGGAATGCGCAAAGATACATCTTTCAGGTTATTTTCCCGGGCGCCGCGGATTTCTATGTATTCTTGGGTCATCAGATATCCTCCCTTACCGTATTCAGATCCGAATCGGTTTCATTACATAAGAGTCATTTTAACAGATGACCGTTCAGATATGGTTTCATCAGTTGATTCGAAAGTTTGAGTGCTTCTGCACGAGATTTAGCAGGCGGGGAAATGGTCAGACCGTGCCCACTGTTCCACCCAGCGTTTGCTTGATACTCTAATATCGTAAACTCGTTGAAACGATGATTTGTGAACATGGAGCCGTATTCGTAGAACTTTTTTGGCGTGAAAAAAATCAAGTGCCGGTAACGACGTTTTAACAAGGTGGCATGGCGCTCAAAGCACATGCCACCTTGTCATTTTTTACAGACCACAACCGTATCAGTAAAATGTCGTCTCTTTCCACTCGTTGTTTACAAATGCAAGCGTGTTGTCATACTCCTGATGGTAAAATGGGTCACTGCTTTGATAGGCAGGCAGCAGCCCTTTTGAGTTGAGATACCATGTTTTCATGGTATCGCCTTCGTATCCATATAGGTATCCACCAGTAAAGTAATCATAGAATTTGTTTTGTGCTGCCTGTGCAACCGATTGATTGGTGGATGTAGTGTTATAGGGTTGCTCCATCTCTAATCCCAAATTGTAATACTGCGCCATATCGGACACGGATTTCAACCGAGTCGCCGCATCTATGTTGTCGTTAAAGGCAACGCCTGCCTGACTCGTGACATCATCGAACCCAAGTTGTTTCCAATATGAGACGCCGGGTGCGCCGTATGTTGGGATCCAGTAGAATTTCAGGTGATTTTGATGGACCATCGCTGCAGTTGCTTGAATCAATTCCGCATCCAATGGTGCTGTAGGTTGCATGGATTCCGGTTCCCAATAGAATCCCGCCAGTTGCAGATTGGACAAACCAGCGCTACGCCACTGACTTTGTACCTGATTGATGTACCAACGAATCGCTTTGGCCTTGTTCACCGTTGCCTGGACTTGGCCGACGTCGTTTGGATTCAAGTCAAGACTTTGGCCTGATCCGCCCACAGCTCCGAAACTACTGGTGTTATTGTTCAGTCCGGGTATGGTAATCACTACTTTTTCTTTGAACCCTGGGTCATTCAATTGTTGTTTAACCTCGCCGACAGCTTCGTTCAATGCCGCTAGCTCAATGTTTGGCGAAAACAAATCGCTCAGCCACGACGTCCAGCCGGCTTCGGTCTGCGGGGTTTGAGCAGAATATTCTCCAAACAACGTCCCGTCAAACAACCATCCCGTCGGTACGCCACTCGCATTTTCCTGCGCAATCATCGGTAAAAAGTCGCTTTCGCTCCATTCCCCGGCCGATCCGTTTGCACCGGTGTAGACCAACTGCATATTTTGGATGCCGTCCGTTTCTGGATCGCTCGCTTTCAGATAACCAGACAGGTTTGCGGCGCCTGTCAAGTACGGATTCAGCTGAGCTGCGCCTTGCGCAAGACCCAGAGCTGCGAGGCTAAGCAACGATTGCGCAGTGGATGGTCCCTGTGGCCCGGATGGCCCGGATGGGGAGGCGATGGTCGATACTGCCTGCAGTAAATTGGGTAACCCAGGCGCATTTTCGTCGACCAGGTAATCATCGCCCATCGTCTTGGTGATGGCTGGGCCAGGGAGTGGTTGTGTTCGGGCCGGATTATTGTTTCCATTAGTGCCACCACCATCAGTGTCGCTGCTGCCGACGGTGGATTGCCCGACCGCCCCCGTTCCTTGGCCCCCGCTTTGGTTTGACTGCGGTGTGCCAAATACAGAAAACTCATCCATGAAGGAAAAGACTTTGTCGTCAAACTGTGCACGAACGTACTGTGCATTCACATGTGTATCCAATGAATAGGGTTGGGACTGTGGCGTGTAGTCACCGCCACCTTGACCAGACCAGACGGTGCCAATTTTATGCCATGTGTCCCCATCGTTGGACACATAGTAAGTTACGCTGTCCGGAAAATCGATACCGGCGCCGAGGTTCTGCAAGAAATCGAGTGACACTCGCCGGATCGGTTGGACGCTGCCCAGATTGACGACGACGCTGCGCCCACCTTGGCGAAGCAAGCCAACCCAGCCTTTGTCAGCATAATCGAGCGACGCAAACTGCCCATCGGTCAGTTGGCCCGTATTCGCGTAGGCCACTTCACTCTGCTCAAACGTCGGATCTGGCCACTGTGTGCCGATGGTGTAAGGTTTTCCGATGGCCATGTCGGGCAGCGTTGTCGTATCTGTATTTTTCGGTGGTGTTTTCGCGATGTCACTCGGTGACATGATGGTACTGGACGCCGTCTCACCGCTCGTGGAGCCCGCTGAATTGGTGGATGTGGAAGTCGTCGTGGAAGAAGTAGCAGAACTAGCGCTTCCACCAGAACTGGTCGAAGTTGTCGATGGCGCCAGCGGATATTCCGTTCTGGGCCCTGGCACGGGAATGGACATATTGGGCGGCAAATAAGGATAATCGTTCGGATTGTTCGGGTCAGCGCCTGGTCGGGCTACTTCGGTTTGATCCCCCATCGGCGCCTGCGCCGAACCCGTGGATGAACTGGAAGTGGTCGACGATCCGGTGTCTGCATAGGCGGTTCCGGCGAAACAGGGTCCCCCGAGCAAAATCAAGGCAGTCACTGCTGCCACCGCAGATGTACGCACATCAACGCGCCCCCTATCATTTTGTAAGGTCGATCACGGCATCAAACTGCGCCTGCTAAACGCTCAAACGGGCACTGATTCGTTCAGCAAATTGCGCAAAAACGCTAAACTTTGGCGGACTCCATCCAATTCGTCTCCGTCGCCCTCATATTCGATGGACAGGGTTCCAGAATAGTCAATCACTTTGAGCATCGATAGGATATCCGGGAAAGGAACGATGCCTTCACCACACGTGACGCCGGAGAAATACTCACCAGTCGTGGCGCGCAACCCTGCTTCGCTCTTCACGAAATCTTTCACGTGAATATGGGAGAGCACCCCCGACAACTCAGCCAACGCCTCCATCGGCTGCTGTCCGACTAAATAAAAATTTCCTACGTCAAATGTCGATCTCAACCGGCTTGAACCAACCTCCCGAATGACCCGCTTGATCTGTTCGCCGCGACCAGCCAACAGGCCATGATTCTCAAGGGCGAGCGTAATTTCAGGTTCAATGCCTTCGACCGCCGCTTTCAGTCCCTCGACAATGTACAAAAATGCCGACTCAAAGTCATATCCCTCTTTTAGATTGCCGGCAAAGACGCGAACGACCGGGGCGTGGAACTGGCGTGCGAAGTCGAGTCCACGACGTACGGATGCCAACGCATCCGCTCGCTTGGCGGCATCCGCTTGAACGAAGTCGTTGGCGACCGCATAAGCGGCCACCTCCATGTCATTTTCGCGAATAAACCGCAGCACGTCCGGTACTTCCTCTGCTGCATCTCGCCAAAACAAATCAAGGAGTTCCACGCGTCGAACGTCGATGTCTCGACAGAATCTTAAAAAATCGATCGTGGTCCAATTCTCGTGGTAAAATTTTCGATGGACACTCCACATGCTCACACATAATTCCATGGATGACGCCTCCTCCACTTTTCGTCGATACAGGCCTTACACGCACAGCGACAGTGTTCATCTAAACCCATTTTCTAGCAAGGTTATCATCACTATGAAGACATATTCCACTCCTGAATGGAATATACCTTCGTTTTAGATGTAGAGAGTGGATGGTTTCTTCTGAAAATACGACATTTGAGATGAATTGGGGGATAATTGCATGCGTATCGCCGTTGCTTCTGATCTTCATTTCATGGCGTGGAAAGAAACATTGGAGCCTGTCGATTCCGTTCCCGGACTTTACCACGCTTTGCATGATATTTCTCTGCAAAAGCCGGACATCTTGATCATCAATGGGGATTTGACCAATGGTAAAGTTCGCGACTATGAGTTAGCCATGCGAGCCATCCGGCAATTTGTCGATGTTCCGGTGTATTACACGATGGGTAACCATGAGTATTACGGCTATTATGAGGACAATCCGTATTCGTGGTCACTGGCGCAAACTCGATTTTTGACGTACACCAAACAAGCGCACATCTATTTCGCCAAAGATTTTGCAGATACGCGCTTCATCTTCTTATCACCAGAAGGCTATCATCCAGATTGGCACGACTCAGCGTGGTTGTCGCCGACTCAAGTCAAATGGTTTGCCGCGCAGGTTCAAGACTGGAGCGGTCGGCTTTTCGTTTTCCTCCATCAACCGCTCAACAATACAGTCGTAAACTCGGGCAACACTTGTTTTCAGAGTGAAGAGCTTCAAGCAATTCTCTGCGGCCGGTCGAACACGTTCTTCATGAGTGGCCACACCCATCAACGAATGGATCAACCCGCTCAATTTATCCAAAAGGATAAGGTCCATTACGTTGGTGGAGGATGTGTGCTCAAACAATTTCCGCAGAGCCGATTTGTCGACCTCACAGCGACAGCCGTGACATTTCGGATTCGTGATCATAAATCAATGCGCTGGTTGGACGACGATGTCATCACGGTTCCCAATGATGCGGACCAGTTTGTCGACACCGGTTCGCAATGATGTGACTGGATGGCAATTGGGTTCACTGAATCGTCAATACATCTTGTTCAAAACTGATTTGGCACGCTTATTTAACGCTTCGAAAGACGATGACCGTTGTTTTTGTGAAACAATGGTCGAAAGAATGTCCAATACGTGTATTTGGGCAAGTTTCGATACAAATGCGCCTCCTTGCAAGGGCGTTTCTTTCGAGGCTGCCAAGAGGACGGCATTGGCGTACGCAGTGATGGGAGAGCGGGCGTGGCTGGTCAAACAGATGACGAATGCGCCGTTCTCCTTTGCAATTCGCAGCGCGTCAACCAAATCCTTCGTACTGCCGGATGTGGAAATGCCGAATACGACATCCGATGCAGTCATCATGGCGCAGTTCATTGCAATGATGTGCCCATCTGACGCACAATGGGCGTCAAAACCAAGTCGCATGAATCGGTATTGCGCACCGGCTGCCGTGATCCCAGACGAGCCGACTCCAAAGAAGAAAAGTCGCTTTCCCGTAATGAAAGCATCCATAGCCTTTGTCAACTCGGCTTCGTTCAAAAGGCTCAATGTATCATTCAGTGCCTCGGTATTGAACAACGTCATTTTTTGGCATATGACACCGATGGCATCTTTTTCATCGATCTTGCCGTACACTTGTTGACTTGGGCTCACCAAATCCTGTGCAATCGCTAGCTTAAATTCTTGAAATCCTCCGTATCCCAATTTACGGCAGAAACGAATGACGGTGGTCTCTCCCACCTCGGCTGCTTCTGCTAAATCGGTGACCGATGAATATACGGTGTCGCTCGGAGCCGTGAGCACGGCCCGAGCTACTTTTTGTTCCGCGTTCGATAAAGAAGGTAAGAGGCTGTGAATCATGGCTAGGGAATTTGCCACGGTTTGCTTCATTTCGGGATCTCGCTTCACACTATTGCCCCTCCCCTCTTCGTCTGTCACGTTGATATTTGCCATCTCGCCGCCATTGCTTGACAACATAGACGGTTATTTCAGACGATCCGCATGGTGGCACGCCACGCGGTGGCCTGGAAGCGGTTCGGTCCACTTCGGTTCCTCTACTTTGCAGACGTCCGTTGCGAATGGGCAGCGTGTATGATAAGCACACCCAGAAGGCCTATGTGTTGGCGACGGTCGTTCCACCTTCGTCAGTGAACCCGTTGGCAGCGACTTCACTTTATCTCCAACGAACGCTGGAATGGCGTCGATCAGGGATTTTGTATATGGATGAATGGGCTGCTTGAATAATACTTCAGACGGGGCTGATTCGACAATTCTGCCCAAGTACATGACCACAGTATCTTCACAAAGCAGGCGAACGGCCGCCAAGTTGTGCGAGATAAATGCATACGTAAGACCCATCCGCGCTTTCATCTCCTGTAGAAGGTTGAGAATCTGGGCTTGGATGGAAACATCCAGACTCGACACCGCTTCGTCCAGAACAAGTAATTCTGGAGACAACGCCAACGCGCGCGCAATGGCCACGCGTTGCTGTTGACCGCCACTCAGCTCATGTGGAAACTTGTAATACAGGTCTTGGGACAGACCAACGGAAGCCATCAGTTCCAATGCGCGAGCCGATTGTTCACTTTTTGTTCCAGTTTGGTGAATCCGCAGCGGTTCGGCAATATTCCCTCCCACCGTATAGTGCGGAAATAATGAACCGAACGGATCTTGCGCCACGAATTGAACGTTTCGTCGATATCGCTTTAACCGTCGCTGCGGCAAACGCGAAACGTTTACACCGTTCATCCAGACTTCTCCCGAGGTGGCTGGCAGCAGCAGTTGGAGTACCCGCATCACCGTCGATTTACCGCTGCCGCTTTCGCCGACCAGTCCCACACTTCTGCCTTTTTCAATGACCAAGTTGATGTCTTGGCAAGCGATGAGCGCTCCTTTGGGAATCGGAAACGATTTGGTGATGCCTTTCAGTTCGACCAAGACTTTTGATGACACGGACAACATGGTTTCCGGCATCAGGCAATCCCCCCTGTCTGCGCCAGCCAACAAGCAACCTCATGGTGAGCCGCGTATGAAAATAGCGGTGGTCGCTTACTGCAAATGTCCATTTTTGCGGTGCAGCGATCAGCAAAAATACAGCCGTCCGGCAAAGCGCGCGTTGTATTGATCGGGTTTCCCGGAATGAAGGGAAGCCGCCCGACAGGCTCATTCAATCGCGGAATCGAATTCAACAAACCCTGCAAGTAGGGATGGCTACATTGATTGACCAAAGAAGGGACCGGAATGTGTTCCATCACCATGCCGCCGTACATGACGTACACTTCATCACAAAGTTGTGCGGCGACAGCCAAGTCATGTGTGATAAAGACCAGCGACATGCCTCGATCACGCTGTAGTTGTTTCAAAAGCATCAAAATCTCCGCCTGAACAGTGACGTCCAGCGCGGTGGTCGGTTCATCTGCAATCAACAATTTCGGTGAAGCAATCAGCGCGATGGCAATCATCACGCGCTGGAGCATGCCCCCGCTGAATTCAAATGGATACATATTGAACCGTGCGTCAGGGTCCGCGATACCAACCTGATCTAATAAGGATATTGCCGTTTTTTTCGCCGCCGCTGCTGACGCCATGTGGTGATAGAGCAACGGCTCAATCAGTTGCTGACCGACCGTCTTCGTCGGGTTGAGATAGGCGGATGGATTTTGAAAAATCATGCCAATGTCTTTTCCCCGTCGGGCCCGCAATGCTTTCTCAGACAATTTCAACATATCGCATCCGTCGAAGAGGATTTCTCCACGAACACAGGCGTTTCCCGGAAGTAAACGAGGAACGGACATCATCACTGTGCTCTTGCCGCTGCCGCTTTCACCGACAATCGCCACTGCTTTGCCGGCGGGAACCACTAAACTCACACCGTTGATGGCGTTGACATGTCCTTCATCGGAGCGAAATTGAACAGACAAGTTGTTCACCTGTAAATCAGGAACCATATTTCCTCCCCCATCCTCCGCGATTTAGCGTCCACGTCGAGAACTCTTTGAATCGAATACATCGCGCAACCCGTCCCCCACTAGGGCAAAACTGATCAGCGTAATGGCAAATACGATGACAGGCCCAAGCAATAAAAAGGGATAGGAGAACATTGCCGACTGACCTTCAATGATCAGTGTGCCAAGGTCGGGTGTGGGTGGTTCAATGCCAAGTCCGACGACGCTCAACCCCGCCTCAGCCATCATGTTGGCGGGAATGCCAAACGTGATCGACACGAGAATGGGTCCCATGGAATTGGGGATGATGTAGCGCGTGATGATGCGCCACCATGATGCGCCCATGCCTTGACTGGCTTCCACAAAGCCGGATTGACGGACTTTCATCACTTGACTGCGCACCACGCGGGCCATTCCGACCCAACTCGTCGCCGCAACCGCAATCAGAATCGCGCCCAAATTGTGGCCTAAGAGCACAACCAAGATGATACTGAACAGGAAACTAGGGAACGCATAGACGATGTCCACCGCGCGCATGAGCAGATTGTCCATCGTACCTCCCAGGTAACCGGCCATCGCACCTACAAGTATGCCAACCGTCAATTCGACGATCTCAGCGCCAAAACCAATGGCGCAAGCATTGCGCAATCCCCCAAGAATTCTGCTCAGCATGTCTCGACCGAGGGAATCCGTTCCCAACCAATGCTGCCAAGTCGGCGGGCTGTAGACGTGCGAGAAATCGCTCGTCGTCGGATTGTAAGGAGAGATCACGTTCGACAGTGCCGCGCAGGCCACGACCAATACGAGTACACACAAACTGACGACAGCGAGATGATTTTTCGAGAACCTGCGCCAAAACCGCTTCCACGCCGTTGCCTGCGGTCGCGTCAGATGTACATTTTCCGTTTTTGCCGCTGTTGTCGACATGTCGCTCACCTCCTTGTTTGGTGCGCTTTGCGGATGCGCGGATCCAAGAGGCTGTAACAGATATCGACGAGCAAATTCATCACCATGATGAACACCGCGTACATCATGGTCGAATCCATAATGAGCGGATAATCGCGTGTCGAAGAAGCGTCTGTAAAAATCTTTCCAAGCCCGAGAATGCCGAACATCTGTTCAATGTACACGGTCCCCATCATGAGGGCTGCCAATTGCGGACCGACCACCGTGATAAATGGGAGCAGTGAGTTGCGTAGTCCATGACCAAACAACACGGCTCGCAAGCCCCCGCCTTTCGCAAACACGGTCACCATGTATTCGGAGTTGAGCGTTTCAACGAGACTGTTGCGCATATATCGAGACATGGAACCACACATTGGCAAGGCCATCGCAAGCACGGGAAGAACGAAGTATTTTGGCCCTGCCTGACCGACCACGGGCAGCAAGTGCACCCAAACGCCGAACACAAGCATGAGCAGTACCGCCACGACGTAGTGCGGAATGGACGCGGCCATGGTCGCGACGAGGACGGTGCTTCGGTCAACCCACGAATTTGCCTTTATGGCGGACACGGTGCCCAACACCACAGATAATAGGACGGCGATCACAATCGCCAAGATGGCGATCATCAGCGTGAGCGGAAACGTCTGGGCAATCAGTCGTGTCGTCGGCGTTGTTTCGTATTCAAACGAGGCGCCCATGTGCAGCGTGACAAATCCCCAAATATAGCCCCAATATTGAACGTACCAAGGCTTATCCAAATGAAACGTATGAATGAATTCCTGCACCGCTTGCGGATTGTTGACGCCAAGACTGCCAAGACCGAGATTGACACCGTTTAAACCGGAACTGCCCATTTGCAGAAAGCTGCCGGGCGCAGCGCGCATCAATAAAAAAGTGACAAAGCTGACAACGATGAGCGCAAGGATCATGTAAAGTACCCGCCGCGCAATATACGCAAACAAGTTTGCACCCCCCATATTGCAGGAATGGAGGCAGCAGGTTTTTGCTGCCTCTCTTCAATTGCACCGTTCACGTTGAAATGTGTCGCAGAGCTGATTACACGGTAATGTTGTTCAGCCAATACGGCGGATCGATGAGCAGCATTTGATCCGGTTGATATCCCTTTACCTTTGAGCTGATGAGCACGGGCTGAAGCGGTGTGTAGACGCTGATGGAGAAATTCTGCTGAATCTGTTGCCCATAGTACTGTTCAAGCAGACTTTGATCATTGGTCTGGAAGGCCTGAATACCCAGTTTCACGTTATTGAGGATGCTTGTGGGCAGTCCTTTCTGATAGATTGCGAATTCCTCGGCCAATTTCTTTGACGAAGATAATGACGCGTTGCTGTCAATTTGGTACCAATCTTTGTAGTCAGTCGGTGAGAGGAAACCGTTAATCAGGATTGTGTTGCCAGGGAAAATCCAGCTTTTCAGCGTCTGTGGCAATGCGAGATTGGCATAATTGGCGTTCGTCGATTCGTTGACGAATCCCACCTGATTGGCAGGCAGTTGTGCCTTCAGCGCAGTCACGTATTGTCCCCACTCAAGACCTTCGAAGTGGACTTTCACGCCTAGCGTCTGTTCCCACATCTGCTGAATGGCGGAAGCGACGGGGTCTGTGGTGCTGCCGACGATGATGTCGACAGTGGGGAACCCTTTGCCATCTGGATAGCCAGCTTGAGCTAACAATTTCTTCGCTTGGGTGGGGTTATAGGCTGGCGCGTATTTCTTCACCCACGGATTTAACCATGTCGGCAGATAGTAGTTGTAAGCTGGTTGACCAGCGCCTTGCAGGACGGAATTGGTGATGACCGAGCGATTGAGGGCGAGCGAGAACGCCTCACGCACTTTCGGATTTTGCAAAGCGGTGTTTTGCGACGGCAAAACGGCGAGCGTATACTGTGCTGACGCCGGATACATGTGCAGTTCTTGGCTCAACGTTGGGTTTGCTTTGACGGCGGCGAGATCTTGGGGTTGCAACATGGTTTCTTGCATTTGTCCACTTTTGAAAGAAGATAAGCTGGTGTCGTTACCCGCCGTGCTATTGTAATAGACTGTGATTTGTTTTAATGAAGTCTTTCCGTAATAGTGCGGATTTTGCACCAACTTGGCCGAAGTTTTTAACTTGTAGGATTGCAACATATAGGGTCCATCAGATACGACTTTTGCAGGATTTGACCAATCGGAAGGTTTCATCCCCTTTACGGCTTTTGGATCCAAAGGCACCACCCAACTCGATGTGGGCAGCGTCAGATCTCGCAAAAACGTCTGATCTTTGCGCGACAACGTAATTTGCAGCGTATGGCTGTTCAGCGCTTTGACACCCAAGCTGCTGGGCGTCATCCCCGATTCGCCTTGCAGAATGGATTCTGCGTTGAGGATCGGCAGATTGTTTGCGCTGACCGGACCTTGACCTGCAGCGACGGCGGTTTGCGGATTGACGGCCCGTTGCATGCTGTAGACGAAATCCTGTGCGGTAACCGGATCTCCATTTGAAAATTTCGCGTCACTCCGCAATTTGAAGGTGTATACCTTCCCATTCGAACTGACCTTCCACGAGGTGGCGATGCCTGGAATCGGTTTTGTGGCGTTCGGTCCTGGAATGACCAATCCTTCGAAAATACCTTCATCGTCGAGATACGCTTCCCACGACGACAAATCGGGATCAAATCCATGACCATCGCCAAGATTGAAGAACATCGAAAATGCGGAGCCGTTGTCGTTACCGGTGGCTCCCTTAGCAGGATTGGTCTGCGGGGTTCCCCCTGTTGCCGTACTGCATCCTGCCGTCAACGCCAGTACACTTGCCAAACCAGTCGCCATTGCCACTTTGTACTTGTTCAACACTGACGCCTCCTCGAACGCTTGTTCATTTAAATCAGGGCGTGCACGTCATCGCGCCTACAAAGGAATTGTGATTGGTATGAGTGCCCTGTTAAAACGCAAGGCCACGGTAAATAAAGTCTTTTAGCTCACGCGTGTGAAAAACGTAGAACGAGAAATGAACATCCAGTTTGAAAATTCATGGTGGTTTTCTCCTTCAAAATTGTCAGTAAGGAATATGCCGTCGGAAAGTAGAATATGCCCACAGGGTGGATTTCATTTGAACTGTCTTATCGTAGGGAAGCACAAAGTGGCCATCGCGACCAAGCACATCGTGGCTGCTTCAGCCATCATGGTATGGATGCCGCCAAATCTGCGAAATAGCGTGCCGGTCAATAAATAGCCGATGGGCTGTGCTATGGAAGCAGAAAATACTTCGAGGCTAATCACCCGCCCAAAAAACGCCTCGGGGACGAGTTCCTGCAAGATGCCCTCGTGTATGATGCCAAATAACATGTTGCCTGCCGAACTGATCGCCATCATCAACATGAGGCCAGGCAACCAGTGGATAAAAGCCATCGCCAGTAATGCGAACCCTTGGATGGCAACGGCTCCATACGAAATCACACCCCTGTGTTTCCACTTGCGGATGGACCCTACAATCATCCCGGCAAGCATTGCGCCAATGCCCGACATGGAGACGACGATGCCATAGGTGTAATCAGGGAATTTGAAGTGGACTTTGAGCAACCACGGCAGGAGGATGGGGATGAGGCCGCTATATGAAATGATGATGAATGTCCAAGCCAAGATGCCGATCCAAACCCAAGGGTGTCTCGTCGTTTCGCGGTATCCGGCCATCAAGTCCTGGATGAAAGTCTGTTCTTTATCCTTGCGCGGCGTGGTTTTTAGGTGCACGTCTGTGTTGCGGATCCACAAAAGACTGATAATGGAAAACAAAAATGTAGCCGCATCAAACACAAAACCGACGACAGAAGACGTCAAAGTCATGATCACCCCGCCGAGCGCTGGTCCGACTAAGCTGGTCATTTGTGTGCCGATTTGCGTCAAGGAAATCGCGGCATTTCTGATCTCAGGAGTGAAAATCTGTCTTCTCAGCGCCATATAAGCCGGGCGGAATAGGACTGACATTGCACCGTAGACAAATACCATCACTTCTAACATAGGGATCGTAAGATGATGACTTATTCCGAGGATGCCGAGTGTTAGAAGCAGCGCAAATCGCATCAGGTCTGATGTCAGCATCATGGAGACTCTTGGAAATCTATCCGCCATCACGCCGGTAAATGGCTGAAGTAATATTTGTGGAATCACGCGTAATGTTGCGATCACGCCCATTGTCAGCGCAGATCCTGTCAAAGTATAGACGACCATCGGCAAAATGACGCCAAACGCCTGATTGCCAAACCCAGACAAGAGTTGGCCGCCCCATAGTGCAGTGAATGAACGGGAAGTTCTCAATGGTTGTAATAGCGCAAATTTATCCATGTATTTGTATGCACTCCTTCATGTTTTCCCGCGCGCGTTCACTTATCATAAATTGATTTAAATATCAAGTATAGACTTATATTTTTGCTGGATTTAAACTCATAATATGAAAATCGAAATTAGGCGATTTTGTTTTGATTGCATCACAAAACGAACATACGTTTGCGATATAAAAGCTGCTCTCTAAGATAGAAAGCAGCTTTTTTCCTTTTTTGAGTAGTTAACTGTGCGCCTACGCCGGTCTCAGTTGTCAATCGGTCGTGCTCATGAGCAGGATTTTTTCATCAAAACCCCCTCTCTCGTCACGTTTCGCCGTTGCTGCGGATGATTTCAGGAATTCTATCTCGGACAAGCTTGTGATAGACCATCATTGCGCGCCTCCTCCCCTCTGGGATGTTACTTTCTATCTCCATGTTTTACATACCGACATGTAAACGCCTCTTCCCTTTGACACATTTCATTTTGTCATTTATTATACATCACATATAACAAATATATCTGACAAACAATGCGAGGTGATTCACACCATGTCAAATAAAGACCCAAATAAAGGATGGTTTTTTCGGTGGATATATTTCAACCCCGCCGACAAACGAATCATCGTCCCGCGCAGAAGCGGGATCGGCATCACTGTCAATTTTGGCTCCATTGTGGGGATGTTCATCGCCCTTGTCGTCCTTGTCCTCATCGTGATGATCATCATCGACAAACATTCGTCTTGAGGTGAATCCATTGTTGCAAATTCAGTCCGTTACTGCTGGTTATGGTTCTGCTGTGGTCTTAACACAAATTGATCTCGAATTCTCCGCGGGTTTTCATGTGATTCTTGGGCCAAATGGTTCAGGCAAGACCACGTTATTTCGCGTAGCGGCTGGGATACTGCCACCCAAAGCGGGCCAAATTAAAATTTTAGGTCAAGATCCCCTTCACGCGCCGCTGGTGAAACAGCAAGTCGGCTATCTATCCCATAACCTGGGGTTATCGCCAAATTTGACGGTTGAGGAGAACCTGTTGTTTTGGGGTAAAATTCAAGGGATTCGTGGCGTCCGCTTGCGCCAAAGCATAGAAAATTCTATAGATAGGCTCCATCTGTCAGACATTCTTGGCAAACGAGTGCGCACATTGAGCCGGGGGCAATTACAGAGATCAGCGTTGGCCCAAGTGCTCTTGACCGACCCGAAACTGCTTTTCCTGGACGAGCCGACGACTGGGCTTGATCCTGCAGCGGCGCGCACTTTACGCCAGCTCTTGCGGGACATCACCAAAGATAGAACCATTATCTACTCCACACACAACCTATATGAAGCGACTGAGCTCGCGCAGGATATCACCTTTTTAACCAAAGGGCGCGTTGTCGCGCAGGGTTCCATCGAAGAATTGCGACGGCAGAAACAATTAGCGCACCGTGTAGGACTGCGTGTGAAGGGTGATCCCACTCCCATTTTTGCTTCATTGCAAGTCAACGCGCAGTTTGACGGATCCCACTGGGTTTTTGAAACGAGCAACGAAGAGGAAACTGGGCGAATTGTCGAGTCTCTCGTATCGGCTAAAATCACCGTCCTAGAATTGCGCGAGATGGACAATCCGTTGGAGGAACTCCTCCTTCAACTTGAGGAGGAAGCGAAAAAATGAATGTGAAAAGTGCATGGCGCTTAGGAACCGGTTTGTTTTGGCGAAATGTGCGTGGACAACGCAAACGGTTGTTGATCACGCCGCTTCTCATCATCGGGATCTTGCTCATGATTCCTTTGAGTGTGCTTTACGCCCCTGGCCTCGTCACGCCACAGACCATTCCTCGGTTAGAACAGATGGCGAATTTGTCTTTAGGCGTGCATGGCGGGCGGGAAGCGTTGTTTGCGGCGTCACTGTTTGGGATGGGGCCATACCTGATTGCGCTCTTGATGTCCAACATGGCATCGTCCAATGCGCAAGGCAGCTTTGCGACAGAAGCGGCGCAAGGAAGTCTGGAATTGCTCTTTAGCGCACCCTATCGCGCTTCAGAGATTTTTGCTGGCATTTTGCTGTCGTCTCTCTTTTTGACCTTTTCCATGTGTCTCATCATCGCCATCTGCACCTATGGCATCGCTGTGGGGTTTATGCTCGGCGCTGGCATTGCGGTTCCTTGGTCGCCCAATGATATCGTGTTCATTTTGCTGATGCCGTTCGCTCTGTCTATGTGTTCAGCCCTAATTTCGTTATTCATATCCCTTTTGTTCCCGCGTGCAGTAAAGGTTCGCACCGGGGGCACAAACAATTTGGCGCAATTGTTGTCCATGATTCCATCGTTTGCGTTTTTCATCCTGATTCCACTTCGCCCCGGTCTCAATTTGACAGACATGTCGATGATTGCACTCCTAGTGGGATTGATTGGATCACTGGTCATTGTTTGGTTTTTTGGACGGTGGTTTCGTCCAGAATTGGTCTTGGAAAAATAAGCGGTTGTCTGCGAATCACGCCACATCACGGACACGACGCAGTTAAGCCACCCTCCCTTTCGGGGAAGGTGGCTTACGATGCAATCGACAAACGGGTTTTATTGAAGCCATCCGCCGCCAAACGGACCTCCACCCGGTGTTCGACGACTTCTTTCTCTTTCAATGGCAATTTCAGTCTCGCTTTCTTTCTCGCGATCCGTTTTTTCATGATAAACGGGGAGATTCATCTTTTTCTGCTTATGCTGTTTGTACGCTCGATAGACCGTGAACGCGATGACGGCGATAGCGACCACTGCCCATAAAATGTCTTTTAGCACGAGCAGCACCTCCTTATGAAATGGATTTAAGTAAGTGACGGTGCCAACCAATCATCGGTATGATCTATAAGTATATGCTGTTGATTCCGTAAAAGCCACGGATTGCCTCGTGGTTTTTACGGAATCGTTGGCGAACGTTGCTCAATGCGGCGATTTTATGGGAGATCAATGCGCAACCCAAGCGACTTCTATTGGAAACGATTTAACTCCGTAGACAAAACCACTCACGATTGGCGCAAGCACTGTCTCCACAGCAGAAATGTCCTCCATGCGTGAAAGCATCGCCAAAATGGCGGCCCTTGCTTCCAGTTTCGCCAGCGGTGCGCCGAGACAGAAGTGTATGCCATGTCCAAACGCCATGTGATGGTTCGGTGAGCGGGTCGGGATGAATTGGTCGGGATCTTCAAAAACGCGCGCATCGCGGTTGGCGGCGCCAAGCCACACAACAACGCGGTCCCCTTTGGCAAACTGCTGTCCCCCTACTTCGATATCCTGTGTCACGATGCGGCTCGTCGCTTGTACAGGTGAGTAGTAGCGCAGTGTTTCTTCAATGACCCCATCCACCAACGCCGGATTCTCGCGCAGCATGGCCATCGTTTCCGGATGTTCGAGCAGACATCTCCACGCGCCCACGATAAGGTTGGTTGTCGTCTCATTTCCGGCCGCGAGCAATAGCACGCAGAAACTGATCAACTCTTCCAGCGAAAGCGACTCATTTTCAATTTGCGCCGCAATCAAGGCGCCAATCAGCGTATTGTCGTCTTTTTGGCGATGGACATCGACAATGTCGCGAAAGTAATCATCGAGTTCCTTGCGGCCAGCGGCCCTGCGCGCCACCAGATCTGCGAGCGTTTCCGCGCGCAAGTCGGCTGGTCCTTCCACGAGCAAATCGGACCACCGCTTGAATTTTTCCCGATCCGCCGCAGGGACGCCAAGCATCTCGGCGATGACGATGACTGGAAGCGGGTATGCGAGGGCGTCGACGAGATCGATCTCGCCCGCTTTGCCCCCAGTCTCTTTCACGATGTCGTCCAGTAAACTGGCAGTGATGGCTTCAATGTGTGGCTGAAAAGCGGCGATGGCTTTTGGTGTAAACGCGAGATTGATGAGGCGCCGCAATTGGGTGTGGCGCGGCGGGTCCAGATTGAGAATACTTGGCGCATAGTTTCCTGGCCCGCCTTGCCCGCGCGCTGTTCGTTCGGAGGAAAAATGCGCGTGATTGCGCAGGATGAACTGTGCTTCTTCGTAGCCAAACACATCCCACGACTGACTGGTTTCGTCCCGCAGCACAGTCCCCTGTGACAGACAGGTCCTGTACCAGGGAAACGGGTTCAACCGTTGCTCGCGGGTGCGAAGCGCGGTGCGGACAAAGCCAGCCATGAAATGCTGGGCATTTGACGTATTTGCTAATGCCCCATCGACATCACCATGCTCATTGTTCTTTGAATTCATGTGAACTTTCCTCCTTGTGTGCGAAAGGTCATTGGAACGGTGGCTTTTGACTGTTGCCGACGATACATCAGGGATTTGCAGGCGGCTGCAAAATGCGCAACACGATGTCGGCATCTGGAAAATGCTGTTTGGCCTTGTCACTGCCTTGGATGCCCATGATGCAGAGCCCATCGAGAAAAGCGAGCAGTGCCATCAGGAGTTGATCCGGATCTCCCGCCACGATAACTCCAGTTTGTTGCCCTTCTGCAATCAGTGATTGAAGCAACGAACGGAACGCTTCCGTCTGTTCTTCGAGTTGGGCGCGAAGCGCCGATGGCAATGCGTCGTCGTGCAGCGTCAGCACAGATAAGCGGAAAAATTCGATATGGGTATCGTCGAGATCGAGCAAATGGTCAATGAGAAAGCGCAGCCGCTCCATCGCCGTCCCGCTCATTGTCCGCACTTGTTCAAACGCTTTGAGGCGGCTTGCGTGGGTCAGCAATTCCGCGTAAATCGCCTCTTTCGAAGGAAAATAGCGATATGCAAGCCCCTGACTGACATTTGCCGCCGCGGCGATGTCCGCCATCGTGGCGGACCACCCTTTGCGCGCAAACACGCTGCGCGCGCCAGAGAGAATGTTGAGGCGTTGCGTTTCTCGCCCGTCTCCATGCGTGATTTCAGAAGTTGCCATTGCCTTGTCACTCCGTGAATGAATGGTTTATTCATTTTCGATCACGCTGAGCATCTCATACCTTATTTTCATTGTCAATGGTTGTCAGTGTTTGTTCGTCGTTGGTATCGAGTAATTTATCCAGTCGGCCGCTTGACCACCCATTTTTGCGTAAAACCGCTGTGCTCGTCGATTGTCGTCCGCAGTCACCCAAGACATATGCGCATACCCATTTTCCGTAGCGTAGGTATGACATGCCTCAAATAGGGATGCGGCAACGCCTGTACCTCTCACTTCTTCCGCCACATACAAGTCATTCATCACGGCAATTTTGTCGGGGCGAAGTGTGCTGAATGTGAAGTACAGTGTCGCAAACCCGACAAGTTTACCATTTTGCCAGGCGACAAACTGGATACCCTGTTGTTTGAAAAGCAACATGCCAATCAAGGCGTGCAGTTTTTCTACAGGCGGTTTTGGCCGTTGATAGAAATCTACGATGTACGCGTACATCAGCTCCGTCAACTCGTCTATGTCGCCATGTTGCGCTGGTCTAACCACTAAATCATCCATGGAGATCCCCCTCGTTCGGAATACGCATTCAGGATAGCTTACTTCAAACTAGACGTACACGGTTGTACGTCTAGTTTGAAGATCTTATAGGAACAGAAAGATATGATCAGCCGTTTGCAAGCTCAGGGATCTTGGAAGCGGAACTGACTGCAATTTTGATCAGCGTAACAAAAGCATCAACTCCACAAAGCGCCAAATCTCCGTCACCCTCTGCTAACTTTAACGGTTTCGCCAAATCAGGAATAGGGTCCAAGAAATTTTCTACGTATTCCCAGGCATTCCCTTCTGACTCAATTCCTCCTGTCACAGCTAGTGTGACAGCAACCATTTCACCAAAAACGCCAAAAGCTACGTGCCCAAATATGCCTGCTCGATTATATCGGGCTAGTTTCCCTTCGGCTGCAAGCCAAATTGTTTCATAGAATTGTTCTATAATATCTGCTCCCCACCTAATATAACCCGTTATCACATAGCCTTTTGGATCATAGAAATCTTTAGTTTTCATACTAAAGAATGGACAACCTACCGAGACGCTTGTCCATTTGATCCCCATCAGTATCCACGATTTAACTTTTGTGAATCTTGCAGTTACTTTTTCTGCGTCCATAGGAATCAGATCAAGCAGGGCATCAGCAAAATATTCAATCCCCTCGACAACGATTGAGGAAATATAAGCCACTCTCCAAACAACATCTCCTAACAGACGTTGTTCGTCGTCGCCTTCTGTGCTGGACTGTACTGCTACTCTAGGCTGTTGTTGATGGTTTCCTGCTAATGCTTGGCGTGTGGTTTCGAGCAGCTTCGCTTTACTCGTTTTGTCCCCGAATGCTGTGACAGCATCAGAATCTCTGAAGGGATTTTCGTTGAAAATAACTTTGTACAAAATTGTTGTCGGAATCGCTACGACTAACGAAATCGTGTCCAATAAGGTAAGGGGACTACCGTTTGTCGCCCAATGATACAAATCTGTAATCAGCGGAATTTGTATCTCCTGGTTTAAGATGTTTTTGAATTCCTGAATGATAGATTGCACCACACCAAACATGGCGTTTGTAACCAACTGGAATCCTTCTGCGGTCAATAGCGCCAATCCTTTCGTGATATTCAGAAATCCAGCAAATGTGGATTGAAGAAATTGATCAGGACTGGCCAATGCGGCTTTAAATTGTTCAATGGCATCTTCAAAAGCGGACTTCGACTTTAGATTATTTACATAATTTTGTAAGGTGGTGATGAATGAACTGTATTGAGATGTCAAACCGGGTGAAATTGAATTTGAGCCGTTCTCCTTATCTGCAGACATAAATGACATTAACTGCGACTGAACCTGCATGGGGGGAAGGTGGTCTTTCATAAAATTCGATCCTTGGGCTTGATTCACATCACCTTGCATGACCTTGAGTGATTTCGTGCCCACCACTTGTTGAATCGCACGGTCGAATGTGTCTTCGATGTTGTCTGTCAATCGATCCAAAGCATCGTTTACTTTAGTTTGAACCAAGTGGACTGCCTCAATTTGGTAGTCCAGCCCACTGTTGACCAAGTTTTTGATTACTTCATGTGTGCGTAAAATATCGTCCCATTTAAACAGGAAGCCTAGATAATCGAACAAGTCTTTAAAAAAGATCTTGACTGTATTGAATATTCCTTCCGCAATATCGAAAACTTGATCAACAAAATTCACAGCTCCGTCCCATAGAACTTTCCCGGCAATATCCTTTATTTTCACAAGGACACTTTTTACGAATTTTGTCGCCGGATCGACAATGGTGCTGACAAATAGGTTTCCTAGCTCGATGAATCCGTTTTTCACAGATTCCCACAAATCCCCCCAGGAAAACCCGAATGATGAAGACGACATGATGTTTGCTGTGCTCGTTGTCAAGGGGGTGGACGCCATCGCCTTTGCTGATGTCACGAATGGGGAAATCGACTTTGCAGTGTGACTTTCAAATTGAGGTTTTCCGCTTGTGAAGTCAATTGACCAATGTTGTTCTTCAATGTCAGAAAAATTCAACTGATGACTCATATCGGCTTGTCGAATTAACGCATTCGAGGTATTCAATCGAACCGCACGCTCTGGATGCTCATTATTTGTGGTAGGTTGGGTTCTACCGAGTGACATTGTCTTGTTAAGTGTCTGTGCAATTGCATCAGCCACTTGTGAATCACGATAATCCCCTGTCAGAAGAGGCGTGCCATCCTGTCGTTTCGCATTCAACAGCTGATCAGCCGTGATATTCTCTAAAGCGCTTTGAATATCTTCATTTGGTTGGATTTCATATCTTTGATTTTTACCAATCACATCTCCGGTCAAATAAAAATGCACTGCAGCAAGTTGACTCGTAGAATAAGCGATATAAATTTCGCCTTGTGCATTTGTTGCACAAGTTAACGGAGATGAATTAACGCGATATAATTGCCCATTTACCTCTGCTATGACATCAACGGAACTGGTCAGTTGAACCGATGCATCAATGCACACTTCGCCAGACTCATCTTTGAGTGTGACGCTGGTTGAATACGATTTTACAGATTCCAACTGTCCTGTATCCTGCAACATCACTTCATTGGTAATCCATCCACCTGTTCTCGGATTTTCAATCAGCTCAAACAACTTGCTATTCATATCAACGCAATATAAAGTCTCCTGGCTATCCACTGAAACATAGGAGATATCTTTGAGTAACGGTTTAGGATCATATAACCCTGCCACGCCGTGGTACACTACACCAGTTTTGGTTTTGGCATAATAGTGGGGATGGCTGCTATCGCTTTCGTTCATAATCGCAAAAAATTGTTCAAGATTTGAATCAAATTCCCCAATCTTCGTCAATCCTAAATTTTCATCTAGCAAGAAGAGGTCTTTATCCGTTGTCGTAAACAATTTAGATGAACCAGATGAGGTTGTCAGCGCATAAAGATCCGAGTACGTATTCTTTCCTGACTCGATGACTCGATGAAATGCGCTTAATCCGTTAAATTCTAAGTAAGATACTCCGGATTGGTTGATATAGGATACAAAAACGCCCTCACCTAATGCTTCAATTCTCCCAAAACCAACATCTAAAATTTTACTTGGAGTCGTTGTGAAATCAAAAGTGTTCCATGGATAAGGGCGCTTATTACTGCTCATATCGACCATCTGTAAAGCGTCAATTTCTTCTCCTGCAGGACTCGTTTTGGTCGTGATCATCATTACAAAAGGCTTATTGTTCGTATCAAATCCCAGATTCACCTTAGATATCTGGGTATTTTCCGCTCGACCACAATATATCCAACGTTCCAGTTCAGGCTCGGCTTCAAAGTTATTCACATAATAAAGTTCATTGGCCACACCAGTTTCGCCAGTGACCACGGCTACCAGATGTGTCTTCCCAGAAAAATCATTCGCCACAGCGATTTCGTGAATTTGTTTATTGAATGTCAATTGCGATCCATTGTAGTTGAGATCCAACTGACTCCATCCATTTGCTTTCTCTAACATGAACAGGTGACCGTTACTCGCAATCGAAAATACCTTTGATTGGTTCTGATCATCAACAAATGCAAAGATTTTAGTATCGCGTGATACGGGCGTCGTATAACTATAGTGCTCGATTAATTTGGATCGATATGAAACATTTGTATTCATATAAGTATCCCTCACTGTCAATTTGTGATTTTTACATCAAGGCGCATGTTTTGCTCTTTTGGCATTTCCAAGTGATCGTAGACAAACAGTGTCTTAGCCGGAAGTTCAATACAATGAACTGCATTGTTGAGCGTTGTGGCTAGATTATTGTCTTTCGCCAAATCAGAAATTGCGCCAGTTACAGCATCAGTCACCACTTTATAACCAATTTCTAAAAATCCAAGGGTGAGAATATCCAAAATAATTCTTGTCGCGAGGTCACCTTGGTCTGAGGAAACTTGTACATCGGTTTGTCTGGAACTGTATTCTAGTTCCCCATTGTTCACCTTAATGCTAATAAATCCCGATAGGTTTCCGATGCCTGTAATGGTGATCGCCGGTCCAATGTCTTTTGATTTACGGTATTCGAGGTCCATCCGTACTTCGTTGTTGTCAAAATAAATGTCCCATTTCGTAAAACGACAACCTTGAAAATCGAATTGATCTTTCAACTTAACTATACAAGGGTTATGAGCGTAGTCGAAATTCTCTTCTTTGAGGTTTGTGCCGCTATCTTTTACCTTCATAGATGCAACGATAGTGGGCACAATGAACGAACTAATGATTTTATAGTCAGAAACGATAAATGCTGCCTCTCCGTTAGAAACCAACGGGTATTGGAATAATCCTGAAGCTGGATCCGCATTTGGCGAGTCGTGATGATCCGTCAACAGCAAGAAATTTAAACAATTGTTATCCGGATTTGAGGCGTCAATTGTGATGGAAAAATCAGCACCTGTGGGGGCTAGTGGACCTAGTGTGTCTGGCAAATGAGGAACTTTCACACTTCCGAATAGGAATGTTTCGTATTGCTGTTGGTGCAAGTTATCAAGGTATTGCTGAAGCAACGTACTTAATGCGACTAATGCTTGGCCCTCTAATTCGACGTCCAGATTTGTAATCATGTGTGGATCAGACAAATCCAAAAATATCTGCTGAATCGTAAAATCAGAGGAATGGAAGTCTGATTTATGTAACATTTTGAGCGAACTAACTAGTCGTACGGACTTGCCGCTCAAGTCTTGTTTTGCTGGTACGGCAACAGGCTGGCCGTTTTGAAACTGAATTTTATAATAAGTGTAGCTTCCTGAAACGATGGGAATCACAATTGCTGCCCCTCGTGTAACTGGTACATTTAAATCAATGCTTGGAACGCCAAGCTCAGCTGTGATCTTTGAACCATCATCTGCCAAATTAAGATCCCACGTTGGCAATTGATTCATAGAAAACATTAGCTGAAATTGATTATTCAAAGTTTTTTGATTGATCGCCATCACCATATCGTACCCTTTGATGTCACGAAGACTCATTGTAAAATTCCTCCTCTTAATAGTGTGGCTAAGTCCTGATTGTTAATAATAACCAGGACAGGCGCACGATCGGACTATAGTTTAAGTCATACGTATATGTCAATAGGGGAATCGGATAGGAAGATATGAAAAATATTTTATGATGTCCGGTGTATTCCAATAGCTCGCAAGGCTGTCGTTTATGGGTGCCCAGGGTCATCCCAACGCCGTAGACATCTCATGCTCAGCTGAAGGAGAAGTCATTCCGTGCCATCTCCCTTGTTTGGTGGAATCTTCAACCAAGAAGCGCCGGATCGACCGGTTACTCGTTGGCAATCCAACAGGTCAATACAGCGCCGCCGTCAGCGTGGTTGGCCGCCAGCAATTCCCCTTGGTGTGACTTGAAAATGCGCTTGGCGATTGTGAGGCCGAGTCCGGCTCCACCGGTTGCGAGATTTCTCGATGCGTCTCCGCGATACATCGGTTCAAATACATGCGCCAACTCTTCATCAGAAAAACCAGGTCCTGTATCCCGCACCGTGAGCATGGTTTTGTCTGGATCTTGGCGCAACTGGACAAAAATATCCCCGCCTTGAGGCGTGTGGCGCAAGGCGTTGTCCAACAGGTTCGTCAAGGCGCGCTCCAGCAGGTGGGCGTCTCCCGTAACCAAAAAGTCCTTGTCGGGCACGGTCAGATGCAGTTGAATGTCCTTCGCGTCCGCCAATGGCTGCAGGCTTTCTGCAACGCGTTTCACGACCTTTGCCATATGGAGTCGATCCCGATGGACTGTCTGCTCCATATATTCGAGCTTGGTAAACGCGAAGAGATCAGATACGAGCCTATCCAAGTGATTGGCTTTCTCCTTACATACAGCCACGTATTTGGCAATTTTGGCGGGCGTCGCAGCGATGCCTTGGGCCAGCCCATCCAAATAACCTCGCAATGAAAATAACGGGGTTCGCAAGTCATGCGCGATGGCGCCGATGAAAAATCGTCGCTCCTCCTCCAGTTTTGCCTGTTGATCAAAGGCTGCCCGCAGACCTTTGACCATGACTTGGAAAGCGGTGCGCACTTGCGTAATTTCCGTCACGCGCGACACTGGGAGGGCAAAGTCGAGGTCTCCTTCGGCGATTTGCCGCGCGGCGCGACTCATCGCTTCAAGCGGCCGAATCACATTGCGGCGGATTTGGAATCCGACTAACGTGATCCCCAGAACGAGGGCAACCACCGCAGCGATGGCCGCAATGGTGTCCCCATGCCCTGCTGCATACCATTGAATGGTCCCTGCGATTTGCCCATTTTGCACAACCAGCATCTGCTGACTGGGCATCCAACCATGATGATGGTTGTCGCCAAAGATCACTTGGTTGGATGGAGATAAGATCACTGCGTTGATTCCTTTGGCTGCCAATTCAGTTTGAAGCTGATGTTGCCAGGACGGGTCTGTCCACTTCTGTTCATGCTGAATCATCAGGTGCGTCATTTGGGTCATCGCCGTTTGTTGCTGGCTTTGGGTTGGAGCCATTGACCGGAACAGGTGGGTGTCGAGCATGTGGACGAAGAAGTAGACAAACCAAGGGAAAATCACGATGAACAGCACGCCGATCACCATAAATTTTCGGATTCTCATCTTGGTATCCCCTCAAAGCGGTATCCAACGCCCCACACATTGACAATGAACTCCGGATGATTTAAATCCCGTTCAATTTTTTCGCGGATGCGGGCGATATGCACACGTATGGTGTGCTTGTCGCCAATCCCGTCCCAGAAGTTTTCCAACAGATAATCGTACGTAAACACCTGGCGTGGGTGCTCAGCAAACAAACAGAGTAAATCGTACTCTTTGGGTGTCAGCGGCACAGATTGACCGTCCACCTTTACATCGTGCGCTGTGAAATCGAATGTCAGTCTGCCGTAGTCCAGCAACGTCTGTCGCGGTCGCTCCTCTCTCCCATAACGGCGCAGGACAGCCTTCACTCGTGCGATCACTTCGGCGGGAGAGGCGGTTTTGACGATATAGTCGTCTCCACCCAGTCCCAACCCGCGAATCTTGTTGACATCGTCATCGCGCGCGCTCAAGAAGAGAATCGGGATCTCCGACTCCGCACGGATTTCTCGGCACAATTCAAATCCGCTTTGTCCTGGCATCATGACGTCAAGCAGCATGCAGTCGATGGATGTACGGCGCAGCACCGCCAATGCCGTAGTCGCGTTTGTGGCGGACTCCACGCAAAATCCTTCATTTTCGAGAAAATCTCGCATCAGTTCCACGATGGATTCATCATCGTCGACCACCAGAACTGTTCTGATGATATTCACTAGGAATCCCCCGTTTTCATGGCCTTCTTGTGCAGGCCCTACTCCAAATCAACGTCAGTTTACCACGATAGCGTGACAAATTGGCCGCGATCCCAATTGTTGTACACATCTGTGATGTGTTGTTGATCATTTCGTGATGTTTTTATCCACGGGGTTGAGACATCTTGCCTCTAAGCTGGTCACATGTCATTCGACGGATGGCCTCAACAACCGGCGAATCGCTTGGTTTCAAATTTGATTGTTCATGGAGGAATGTTTTATGTGGTGTGGTCATGGATTCTGGTTTTTTCCATTCGGTCTGTTCTTTTTCGTGCCGTTTCTGGTATTCATCGTGATTCGTTTTTGCATTTTCCGCAATTTCAATCGCAGTTGCGCGGGGCCAATCTGGCGTGATGGGGCCGAAGCAGAAGCCATTTTAAAACGCCGGTTGGCCAGCGGCGACATTGGTGAAGCGGAATACAACAAATTAAAAGATCTTTTGAAGCACTGAGATTTGGAGGTATCTATTTTTATGAAGAAAGTTGTATCCACCATTCACTTTGTCCTATGTATCGCCACATTAGTCGCAGTCATCTCTGAATTTCTCTTTGCCGGCATGGGTGTATTCCACGCCACGAGCTTTGCTGCGCACAAGACCATCGGCGAATTCATTACGTACGCTTCCCTGGCCGTGTTGCTGTTGTCTCTGATTGGTGTTCTGGGGAAAAAGCGGATTGGCTTTTCTGTACTCCTGTTTGTTCTGATGATACTGCAAAACATGCTTGTGCACCTGCACCAACCATTCATTGCCGCGTTGCATCCGCTAAACGGAATCGCGATTATGGCAGTTACAGCGTACCTGGTGCGCATCAGTGGAAAAAAGGCGCAGGGATAACTGTGACAAGGGGCCTATGGGTCGCAAAAAGCCGAACATATATCGTGTTTGAGTCATTGTCAAACACGATATATGTGTCTGGTTTACCGTCTTGCATGAGCTGAGATTGGGCGATTACAGGTTGTGGACAAGCGGCATCTTCAGTTCCTCAAGTCCGTTCATGTACTTGCGCAACGCCTTGGGCATGTAGATTGACCCGTCGGGACGTTGGTGATTTTCCAACAGCGGGATCAAAATCCGCGGCGTCGCCACGGCGGTGTTGTTCAAGCTGTGGCAAAATTGGAGTGCGCCGTCTTTGTCCCGGTATCTGATGTTTGTCCGGCGTGTCTGAAAATCGAGCAAAATCGACGAAGAATGTGTTTCCCCGTAGCTGTTTCGGCTTGGCATCCAAGTCTCGATGTCGTACTGTTTGTAATTTTTTTGCGACAAATCCCCTGTGCAAACGGCGACCATCCGATACGGCAACTCCAGCATGGCCAGGATATCCTGGGCGTTTTTGGTGATCTCCTCAAACAATTGCAACGATGTATCGAGATCATTTTTACACAGGACCACTTGTTCCACTTTGGCAAACTGGTGCACGCGATATAAGCCGTGGACATCCCTGCCCGCAGATCCTGCCTCTCGGCGGAAACAGTTAGAGATGGCCGCCAAGCGAATCGGTTCTTCTATATCGACAATCTCATTTGCATGGTAAGACACAAGCGGCACTTCCGACGTGCCGACCAGCCACTTCTGGTCCATAGGCAGGTGGTATGTTTGATCCCGTCCCGTCGGGAAGCCGCCGGTGTTTTCCATGGCTGTTTCCCGTACGAGCAACGGGACGTCCATCGCGGTAAACCCACGCGCGTACAGAACGTCGAGCGCAAGTTGCTGGACAGCTCTGTGGAGATACAAGCCCGCATTTTTCAAGAAGTAGCCCCGTGTCCCAGCGACTTTGACACCGCGCGGAAAATCGAGCATGCCGAGGTTTTCCGCCAATGTGACGTGGTCCTTTGCTGGAAACGCAAAGACAGTGGGCTCCCCCACGCGCATGATTTCAACATTGTCCGCATCCGATGCGCCAAACGGCGTGTCTGGCGATATGATGTTGGGGATGAGCAGCATCAATTCCGTATAGCGTTGAACCGTTTTGGCAAACTGCGCTTCCAAGCGCGCGAGTTCCTCGTTGATTTGACGAACCTGCGCTTTGTGTCGGTTTGCCTCCGCTTGTTGTTTCGCCTGCAGCAATTGCTCAATTTGCGCCGAATGGGTCTTGCGTCGGTGGCGAAGGGTCTCTATCTGGCGAAGCAGTGTCAGACGTGTTGCGTCCACCTCCAGCAATTCAGTGACAGAGACGTTCAGGCCTTTTGCCAGCGCGACCTGTTGAATGGCGTCGGCGTTTTCGCGAATGAATTTGATATCCAGCATGGTGTAAGCCCCTTTCAAGACAAAAAGCGCTCCATCGTCTGATTGGGACGAGGAGCGCTTTGCTCGCGGTGCCACCCAACTTGACCGAACACAATGTCATTCGATCCGCTTGGTTCCGCGATATCGGGCGGGCCCGGTTGACTTAGGAGCACACCATAAGTCTGGTGTGTCTTGACGAAAACGCCTCCGAGTTGGATGCTCTTCAACGGCACGTTACATCTGAAAATGTTAAATCTTTATATATCATATCTGCAGGGATGCGGTCAATCCCCAGATGGCTGTGACGGCGTTCTATACCGCTGCGCCTGCAAGTTCCACATGCGAGCATATTCTCCGCCAAGCTGCAGTAGATCTTCGTGTGTCCCCTCCTCCACCAACCGGCCATTGGACATGACCAAGATGCGGTCACACAATCGGGCAATCCCCAACCGATGCGAGACAATGATGGCGGTCCGCTCGCCGCTGATCGACAAAAAACGCTCCAGCACTTCTGTTTCCATTTGCGGATCCAGCGCAGATGTCGGCTCGTCCAAGGCCACTATCATTGGATTGCGCATGAATGCCCGTGAAATGGCGACTTTTTGCCACTGCCCGCCCGAGAGATCCGTTCCGTCTGCAAACCGCGTGGTGAGCAATGTCTCATAGCCTGCAGAAAGCGCACTGGCAACCTCATCAGCCCCACCCGCTTTGGCGGCGGCCACAATCGCCTGTTCATCGTCCATCTTGTCATAGTTGCCCAGGCCGATGTTTTCGCGCAAGGTGAAGGCATACTTGATGAAGTCCTGAAACACCACGGACGAGATGCTCGCTCGACGGTCAGCGCGCAGGGTTTGGATGTCCTTGCCGCCAAGCTGGATGGCGCCTGTGGTCGGTTCATACAACCCCAGCAACAAGCGTACCAGGGTGCTTTTGCCCGCCCCATTCTCGCCCACTACCGCAACGCGTTGACCAAATGGCACCGTCAAAGAGATGTCTGACAGCGCTTTTTCTTTTGCGCGTGGGTAGCAAAAGGAGACGCTGCGCACTTCAAGGGGTCCAGGTTGAATGTCTGTATCCGTTTTGTCCCGAATTTCAGGTTCCAGTGTCAAATAGGTGAAGAGATCGCCAATGCGCAACAGATATTGCCGCAGGTAGCCTACGCGGCCTATCGCTTCGTTGACGCCAGTGTGAAATTGCTGCAAGCCATATAGAATGGCCGCGAACTCCGCCGCGGACAATGCGCCTGAGATGGTCTGGAAACAAACGATGGCGATGCCGAGGACGACGCCCAGCACACCGCCGATGGCCAACGCGCTGCGCACGAGTTCATGTCGCCGCTGGACTCGCCACTCTCTGGCCATATCTTCACAATGCAAACTGGCCCAACGCGTCAACAGCCGCTCTCCCGCTGCAAATGTGCGAACCTCTTTGGCTGATGCGGGTGTCGTCAATACGTCTTGGATATAGCGTCGCAATCGTTGATTGGGTGCCAGTGCGTGTTTGAGCGCATGCGCCTCGCGCGCTTGGCCAAGTTGGGCCAACACATCTAAGGCCGCAACGACGATGACAGCCGTGAGCATCCACGCATTCCAAGTGGCAATGACCCCTGCAATGGCAATGGTCGTCACGACAGATTGACCAATGAACCAGGATTCAGCCAACAGATTCATCAATTCACCTGGTTTGGTCATCTCTCTCGCGCGTTCGAGCATGTCGTGAAAGTCGCCGCGCTCAAACGTTTCGAGCGCAAGACGGGCGGTCTTTTGCTGTAGACTCCGCTCCATTTCCGCTTCAAGCGTCAGCTTTAACGCTTCCTCTACGACTTGGTAGACAGACCAGATGAGGCTCGAAACGAGGGCGATGCCCGCCCAGGCGGCAATCCAGCGCAACAAAACGCGGATGTGCACAGCATGGATGTGCAGCGCCGCTGTGAACACGTGCATGGCCACCCACACGCCAGCCGCTGGGAAGAGGCCAGAGATCACCATCAGTGCGGCATAAACGATGGAACGCGTTTTCCCCGTTACCAGTGTCCAGATGATGAATCGCAAATGAATGGGCCAGCGCGAATGCTGTAAAATGCGCTGTTTTACTTGTACCATTTTGCTTGCGCCTCCCACATGCGTTTGTACGTGCCACCCAGATTGAGGAGCTCATTGTGCGTGCCCTCTTCCACTATCTGTCCCTGTTCGAGCACAACAATGCGATCCGCCATGCGCGCAGAGCCTAAACGGTGACTGATGAGCAAAGCGGTTCGCCCAGCCAGGGCGGCTGCGAATTGGGCATATAGTTCAGCTTCCGCGCTGGGATCCAACGCGGCGGTCGGTTCGTCCAATATCCACAGCGCCGCGTCCTCACGCATATATGCGCGGCTGATGGCCACCCGTTGCCATTGGCCGCCAGAGAGTTCAACGGCGTCATCCATCGTATAGCCAAGCGGCGTTGCGTAACCTCGCGGCAGACTTTGCGCAAAGTCATCTGCTCCGCCAAGCAACGCCGCTTTGCGAACGGCGTCCACATCATCTGTCGTGTGCGCGGATCCATCGAGTGGAAAGTCTGGCCTGCCCAATCCGATGCTCTCGGCCGCTGCCAATTCGAAATTGTAGAAGTCCTGAAACACCACGGACACAGCTTGCTGAAATTGTTCCCTATCCATTGCGTCGTAGCGTATACCATCGACCGTGATGCTGCCACTTGTCGGTTCGTACAGGCCAAGCAACAGTTTGACCAAGGTGCTTTTGCCTGCGCCATTAGCTCCGACGATGGCCACGCGCTCGCCCGGCCGCAGGTGAAAATTCAAATCGCGTAAAATCGGTCGCGGTTGTGATGGATAGGTAAATGTCACATGTTCAAAGCGAATGCCTTCTTGCATCGGCTGAGGAAAGGCAACACCCGTATTCGGCGCGGGGATCAACGGTGCGGCGTGATCGAAAAAATCGCGCACGGCCATCGCGTCGGTCGCCATGGGGCTCAACTCCCGAATGCCCGCTGACAGTCGAGTTGAAACGGATTCCATTTGCGTGACGCCTTGAAACAAGGCGACAAACAGTCCAATGGTCAACTGGTTTCGAGCCAGCAAAAACGCCAAAACGACCGCGATACCAGCATTCATCACGAATTGAATGAGAACGGGAATGGCGCCGAGGCGCTCCACACGCTGCTTGATCGCGATGGACTCCTGGTGGGCTGAAGCCCGCCATCTGCGCCAACGGTCTGCGAGAAAATCATGCAACCCGTAAATGCGCAATTCTTTTTGTTCTCTTCGTCCAGTCAGCAACACTGCGATATATTCTGCGCGCCGATTTCGTTCTGTTTGGCCATAGGCATGTTCTATCCAAAGGCGACCGGTGTAGCCCATGAGCCAGCCATAGGGCAACAATGTGGCAAGTAGAGCGAACGTCAGCCAGGGAGACGCCTTCCAAAATAAGAAGGTCACCGCTAGCGATTGCACAATGCCTTGCAGAAAGATAAGGGAATAGAAGTACATGCGATAAAGCTTCTTGCCGGGTTCGGCGCTGCGCTGTAGCCGATTCAGCCAAGCGCTTTCCTCCAAGGCAAAAAGCGGCAGGCTGAATGAAGTCCGCATGCGTCTGCGCTCCAGTTCATGTCGGAGATCTTGTTGCAGGCGGATATCAAACAGCTCGCGGATATACCAAATCACTTGCGGCGAGGCAATGAGTGAAATGAGAAAAGCGATGAGCCAAGGCAGTGCGACGGAAAAGTGGCGATTTCCGCTTTGTAGAGCGTCCGTGACCGCATTGATGAGCCCGCGTATCGCCCAGATGCCGACGGCTGGCCCAAGCCCTTCTATCAAGTTGATGACGAGTAACCCCAACGCCGGACCGGGCGCGGTTCGCCAAACCACGCGCCAGGTCCAGATGGTCGTCCGGGTGACACCACTGCGTTTTGCAGGCGCAGGAATGCTAATTTGTATCACCTCGTGCTTTCTATCTTACCAATCCGTGTACTGCGCCATTGCGCTCACTCCCTTGCTGAAATGCCTGCGAAAGCCATCTTCACAATCGCGTCCGCCCCGTGTACAGCAATGGCGCGACTGTTCTCACCGGGGTAGATGCGATGTGAAAAAGTCAGTGCCCCTTGATTGACAAACACTTCGATGCTCGACACATCAACGAGGATTTGCAACTGCACTTCGTCTTCTCGCTGCCAACCTGGAATGGCTGCGACAACTCGCTTTCCTTCCACTTCGACGCTGGAGCGACGCGTGTCTGTCCAAACGACCCCTTCCGTTAGGTCGATCCCAACCGTCGTCTCCTCGCCTGCTGCCTCTGAGGCACACACGGACAATATCACCTCGGTTGCTGAAGAAACCGCTTTCTGTTTACAGGTGAGATCGAGCGTGTAAGATTTGAGGTCATGTTGTTGATTCCGTAGTGCCAACCACGTTTCAATCGGCAAAGCGTCGTGCGCTGTCCACAGTGACGGGTCATCACCATACTGCGCCAAAGCTTCGATGGGACGAGCGCAAAGCGTGTGGCCATCACTGGCCAGTTGCAGTACACGCGGCACGGTCATCGCACCCGCCCAACCTTCTTGCTGTGAGGGCATCTGCACGCCCCAAAGGTCCATCCAGCCGATGAGCACGCGCTTCCCCTCTGCATTCACAAAGGTTTGTGGCGCGTAAAAATGACTGCCCTCATCCAATCGCCGTCCTGCCGTCTCTGGCACGAACCGACCTGTGGCGTAATCCATTTGGCCGACATAGTACAGCACGACCTGTCCTGTTTTGACAATGCTGGAAACGATGAGCACGTCTTTGCCATCGAGGTGAAAGACGTCAGGACATTCCCAAATCTCGCCCTCGTTCGGTGAATCTGCTTGCAGCAAAACACCGCGATAGGACCACGTTACCCCATCTTCTGATTGATAAAAAAGGACCTTGCCACGGCCATTCTTGCCGCTGCCCACGACCATATACCAGAGACCTTGATGGCGCCACACCTTCGGATCGCGGAAATCTTCGGAGCCATCGGCTGGCGGTCCGGCAATGACGGGATTTTGCGCATATTTCTCGAAGTGAATGCCATCCTCGCTGGTGGCCAGACATTGCACCTCTTTCGGGTGGGCATCGTCCACATGGCCAGTGTAGTACAGATACAGTTTGTCGTCGCTTGCCACAGCGCTGCCGGAAAAGCAACCGCCTCGGTCATAGGTCTCGCCGGGCGTCAAGGCGATAGGCACTGCTTCCCACGCTATCAAATCTGCGCTTACCGCATGTCCCCAGTGCATCGGTCCCCATTTTGCGTCATAGGGGTAATGTTGATAAAATGCGTGATACTTCCCCTTGAAGTAAGAGAGCCCGTTGGGGTCGTTCATCCAACCTACGGGTGGCATTAAATGATACCGGAGTCGATAGCGCGACGGTTTTGTCATACACTCACCTCGTTATATTTTCAGTCTACCACTTAGTTATCTGATATTTTGTCTTCCAGATTTCTCAAATCTCTCATCTTATCATACGACATCCACTTCCAGTTCGACGATAGATGTTCGTATTTTACGAAATATATTTTCTATCAATTATCGCCATTCGTTGTGTGATTTCGTGTATAATGTCAGGAATTTATTGGAGAAAGGGTGAAGCTTATGCACTGTGAACGGTTTGAGGATGGCCGTGAATTCCTCAAAGTGGCAGAAGATTTTTTAGATTTGCACGATCCCGCTACAAATTTGATTTTGTCCAATGCCTATCGCTTGCAGGAGACGCCTCCGTCATTCGATCAGCCTTTCTATTTGGCGCTGGTGCAGCAGCAAGGTGCAATTCTGCTCGCAGCCGTCATGGGATATCGCTTGCCCTTGTGCGTCTATGCGGCGGATGATGTGCCAGAAGAAGCGTTTGCCCTTGTGAGCGCGGATATCCTGGATTGGCAAAGCGATGTGCGCAGTCCTCAATTCAGCATGGGCTTCCTGGATGAATACAGGGGGGCGATTGATAAACTGGTGGCGCCAGAACGGGTGGCGCACGCTTTTGCAGACGTCTGGCGCAATCAGACCGGGATTTTGCACAATCCGGGCATGCATATGCGACTCTACGAATTGCGAAATGTGCATCAGCCCGACTCCATCCACGGCCACATGCGGCTGGCAAATGCGGATGAGGAAGAGCTTGTCGCGCGATGGCACATGGAGATGGCGCAGGAAGCGATGGATAGCCCCATGAGTGAGACGGAGGCACGGCTGGGCGCACAAAGCAAAATTGCGGCTGGGCGCGTTTTTCTCTGGGAAGCGGACGGAGAAGCTGTGTCCATGGCGTGTAAGACGAGACCGACCAAGCGCGGTATTGTCTTGAACGGCGTGTACACCCCGCCGCAGTACCGCAAGCGCGGTTACGCAACCGCTTGTGTGGCCGCGGTGAGTGCGCGGATGCTGGACGAGGGATACGAATTTTGCTCTTTGTTTACGGACCTCACCAATCCGACTTCCAACCGCATCTACATGAATATTGGTTATCACCCGGTGCGGGATTATCGTGAATACCCATTGGCGTGATGGTCGGAACAACGGCTGCGAGGAGCTTGACGACAGCCAGTTTGTATGGCGAGTCTGTCATACAACTGGCTGCGTTTACGCATTGCCGATTGCAATGCAGCGAGCAAACTTCGCATGATCCCGCTGCGGCAATGAGGACGTCCCTATTCTTATTCTATATAGCCATTTGGGTTGTTTTGCTGCCAGCGCCACGCGTCGGCGCACATTTCGATCAGCTGTTTTTCGGCCTGCCAACCCAACAGCTTTTTTGCTTTTGACGGATCCGCATAACTGACCGCCGCATCCCCAGGTCGGCGTGCAACCACCTGATAGGGGATCGGGACCCCTGTTGCCCGCTCAAAGGCATGGATGATATCCAGCACGCTATACCCCTCACCGGTGCCGAGATTAAACGTCTCAGCCCCTGTTCTCTCCTTGACCCACTCCAACGCCTTCAGATGGCCATTGGCCAGGTCCATCACATGGATATAGTCGCGAATGCCAGTGCCGTCTGGTGTCGGGTAGTCATCTCCAAAAATGCGCAGTTCCTTCAGTTTGCCGACGGCAACCTGTGTGACATAGGGCACCAGGTTATTGGGAATGCCATTTGGATCTTCGCCGATGCGACCGCTTGGGTGTGCGCCGACGGGGTTGAAGTAGCGCAAAAGCGCCACGCTCCAACTGGGATCGGCAGTGCAAATGTCCTGTAGAATTTGCTCGATCATCACTTTTGTCTGCCCGTATGGATTGATGGGCGCCAGTGGCATGTCCTCTGTGATGGGGACGCGTTCTTGCGCGCCATACACGGCGGCTGAAGAGCTGAAGACAAAACGACGGACGTTGTATTGTTGCATCACTTGACAGAGAATCAGGGTTCCTGTCAGGTTGTTGTGGTAATAGGTCAGCGGTTTAGCCACGGATTCACCCACTGCTTTCAAGGCTGCAAAATGGATGACGGCTTCTATCTGATTTTCCACAAAGACTTGTTCAACGCCTTGTCTATCCAGTAAATCGACGGCATAGACGGGAAAGTCTTTTCCTGTTATCTCACGCACGCGCTGCAGTGATTTTGGTTTACTGTTCGGGAAACTGTCAAGCACGGCGATGTCGTAGCCAGCATTCAGCAGCACGACGCATGTATGGCTGCCGATATACCCTGCCCCGCCAGTTACGAGTATGGTCATTTGTCTGTGTTCCCCTCCATCGTAATCGGTCATGGCTCATTGTAACATAGTCCATTTGCGTAGCGATGTGTGCTTTATTTTCCGCTGGTCAAGATTCCTAGGTCGATCACGACAGGTGGCTACTTGATTTAATATAGATTGGAAAAAGCGAACGCATCTTGCGTGGATTTGGCATATACAGATATGGAACGAGACGTCGGACAAAAATCGTTGACAAAGGTACGTGATATCTGATAAGTTGAGCGACGACACGTTACATATTCATGGATTCTCTTATCAAGAGCGGCGGAGGGACTGGCCCGATGAAGCCCGGCAACCACCGAATTTTATTCGGAGTGGTGCCAATTCCTGCAGGACAGTGTTCTGCGAGATAAGAGGGAACGGATCTTGCAGTTGCAGGACACCCCCCTCGCGGGGGTGTCCTTTTTCAGGTTTACAATGGCAAAAATCGTGGCGGCAAAAGTATGTTGGCGGATGAGGAGCAAAAGACATGTTGAAAGAGATACGCATTGGCTTACTCGGTTGCGGTGTGGTGGGGACCGGTGTAATTGAAGTGATCGAAGCAAAAAAGGAGTACATTGGACAGCGATTGGGCGTCCAGTTTCAAATTCAACGGATTGCGGTGCGCGATGTTCTGCGGGAACGGCATCCGATTGTAGATAAGCAAAAATTGTGTCTGCATTGGTCTGATGTCTGTACGGCCGAAGATGTGGATATTGTCATTGAGGTCATCGGCGGCGCAACCGTGGCAAAAGATGCGGTGCTCACGGCGTTGCGGCATGGAAAATCGGTCATCACCGCGAACAAGGAACTGATGGCGCGCTTTGGCGATGAGATTCGCCAAACAGCTGCTCAGCATGGTGCTTTCGTGCGCCACGAGGCGAGCGTGCTCGGTGGCATTCCCGTTTTAAGCACATTGGAAACCTACTTTGCGATGAATCAGATTCGCGGGCTGCGAGGCATTTTCAACGGGACTTCCAATTTCATCCTCACGAGTATGCATCAGGATGGTTTGTCGTTTGAAGAAGCGCTGAATCATGCACAGGTGTTGGGGTACGCAGAAGCGGATCCGTCCATGGACGTCGATGGCATTGATGCTTGGTATAAGCTCCAAATCATTTTGGATAGTCTTGCTGTGCCACAAGCCAAGCGTGTCGGGCCGTCAGCGACAGGTATTCGCGGCATTTCGCCGCTGGACGTGTATCAGGCCACACAGGAAAACGCCAAAGTGAAGCATGTGGTGACCGCCAAATGGGACGCAGAGCGAGATGTTGTACACTGCGATGTCAGGCCGCAACGCCTCGATGCTTCCGATCCGCTTTTTCACGTGGATGGCGTGTTGAATGCCATTTGTCTCGAAGGGGATATTGTCGGCGACATCACGCTCACCGGGCCAGGTGCGGGGGCATATCCGACGGCGAGCGCTGTTTTGGAGGACTTGGTGAAAGTTGTCCAATCACAGGCGGCGAGATCGCGCTAGTTCCGGGGGACATTAAATGATGTGTAGTAGTCGTGCTGACCACGACAGTACGGGAGGTTTGCCCTATGGCGGAGTCCGAACTTTTAAAGAAGCTAAAGTACAAAGGTGGGCGTATATTGCTGGTTCATGCGCCCGAGGGGTATTCCCTGGGGGAAGAAGACGCAGGTGAAGCCGCTGGGCGCTATCCGTTCATTCAGGTGTTCGTCACGAGTGCGGAGAATGTGCGTGCAGAAATACCGCATTTGCTCACATTGCTTGATGTGGACGGCGTCTTCTGGCTGACGTACCCCAAGCAAAGTTCTGGCATCAAAACGGACATCAATCGGGATATCCTGGCGAACATGATTCAAGATGAGACGGAATTCAGGGTCGTGAGCAATGTTTCAATTGATGCCACATGGTCCGCTTTGCGTTTGCGCCAGAAGGATAAAGTGAAATCCCGTGCCTGACCTCCATCCCCCATTTGACTGCCCCGGTAGCTTCGATTTTCATGATGACACCAGTGTCGTCGCTGGAGGGATGGGGCTTTGCTGTGACGGCACATGCGCAAACGCCTCAACCCGTCTTTTGTCGTGCATCGCGCAATCCCCATGTGAGGATGATGGTCAACACCCCGCCAATGAACAACAGCATAAACAAATGATGCGCACCACTGGCTGTATTGATACTTCCCCCAATGAGTGCGGATGACACAATGGTTCCCAGGTAGCGGAACATGGTGTAGACGCCTGATGCCTGCCCTGCTTCTGTCGGTGGCACAGATTCGAGAAAAATCTGCTGAATGACCACATTGCTGATGGCGAAACTGACGCCAAGCAACACCAACCCGATGATCATGATGAAAAGCGGCATTACAAGTCCCCACCATATCAAACCTACGCCTGCGGCTAAGAGCGCGCCTGCCAGGAAGAGCGGCAGTTTCCGACTGCTTCCTTGGGCAAAATAGCCGCCTAAAGGTGAGTTTACACTCATGACGCCAGCATACACCAAGAGGAATATCCCGCTGTCAGCGGCGCTAAAGTGGCGAACGGTCTGGAGAAATACAGGAAGTCCGTAGAGAATCGAGTACATGATGAGATTGGCGATAACGGTAATGCTGCTGCTAAATGTGAATTGGCGGTGGCGGAACCAACGCACAGGGATGATTGGCATTTCTTTTTTCCACTCGACGAAAAGCAGTCCTGCGGTAAAGAGCAAGCTGAGCACAAACATCAATAAGGCCGTGGAAACAAACGGATGTTTGAGATTTGACCACAAGAGCCAAGAAGTGATGGCGACGGCGAAAAGCGAGATCCCCAGCCAGTCTGTGCGATTGACTGTGGCTTTTGTTGGCCGGGTTGTGCGCTTTTGCTGTTTGGGCAGCACGCGCCATAAAATGAGTCCACCCGCCAAGGCAAATGGAATGTTGAGCCAAAAGATGGCATGCCATGACAGCCAGTCAACCAAAAAACCGCCAATCGTTGGCCCCATGGCCACGGCGATGCCCCCTGCCATGCCAATCCAACCGAGCACTTTGCCCAGATCTTTGGCGCGATGTTCGCGCAAAAGGCCGATGGCATTGGGAAAAATCATCGAGGTGCCGATGGCCTGGACGACTCGCCAAAGGACAAACACCACCAATGAACTGGACAACGGTGCCAATAGTGCGGTGAGCACCATCAGGCACAGTCCAATGTAGACAAAAAAGCGACGCCCCCACTCATCCCCCAGTTTCCCCATCACGGGTTGGGCGATGGCGCTGCCAAGATAGTATCCCGAAACAATCCAGGTGATGCCTGCGGCGTTCGTGTGGAAATGATGGAGCAAGGTTGGCAGCGCAACCGATATGGTCGAAGAATTGAGTGGATTTAAAATGACGCAGATCAAGATGGCCGCGATAAATAGCGGCCCAAGTTGTGTGTCGTGCGCTGCGTGTTGGCGACTTAATTTCACCTAGCCCATTCCTTCTTTTGCAGTGTGCATACTTATTTTCCAAATCAAATGGGTACAGGCCGCTGTTTCGAGCCTGTACCCATCCATTTTGACGGTTTATTGTGTCAATGTTTGCGCCAATTCACGCAACTGTTGGTTGACGTTGTCGGCACACAATCCCCCGTGATAGCAAATCACTTTTTCGATATCGAAGTTCAAAAATTTCTGCATAGATGCGATGGCTTCCCCCATATCAGGTGTCGCTTGCGCATTCGGACCAAGCACTTTGCCGTTTTCACTGACCAGCGCGTCTCCGGTGATGAGCGTCTTGCTCGCTTGAAGATACAGGCTGATGTGTCCCGGTGTGTGCCCAGGCGTAAAAATGACCGTGATGCCGCCGAAAAACGGGAGAATCGTACCATCTTCGACCACTTGCGTCACTTTGGCAGTCGGGCGATTTAAGAGCATCGCTTCCGCCTGTTTGCGCATCTCTGCGGGCATGTTCGCGAGCATCTGCTCCACTTGGGCGCGGTTGAGCTTAATCGGCTCTTTGTCGCCTTCGATGTACGGCTTGTCCTCGGCGTGCGCATAGACGTCGATATTGCCGCCCTTGACATCCAAGACTTCTTCGATGCTCCCGACGTGATCGATATCCTGGTGGGTCAAAATCACGGCTTGGAGATTGGCGAACGGGACGCCTGCTTTGTCCATCGCCGCTTGGATTTCTTTCAGTTGCCCAGGAATGCCGACATCCACAAGAATGGCTGTTGTATCATCGTATAAGAGTGTAGGGTGAATCATGCTGGTTTGGCCCATGATGGACATCTCAAGTTCGAGCATTTCTACTCCGTTGGCAATTTTCATTTGGTTTGAGACCAAAGCGCACTCATGACGCTTTGGCGCACCTCCCTTGTATGCATAATAGATGGGACGACGATCACGGCTGCAATAACGACGAGTCAAAATATGACCCGAAAGTCACGACCTCCGTTTTATTATTGACTGCGCGTCCATCTGGTGTCAACATAGCGATGAAAGGAACGAGGATGCATGAACATCACCAAAAAACAAATTATGGATTCCTCCGTGCATTTGTTTGCTCATAAAGGCTACTACGCAACTTCTATGCAAGAAATCGCGGAAGACTGTGGGATTGCCAAAGGCAGCATATATAAGTATTTTCAGTCGAAGGAAGAACTGTTTCTCGAAATTTTCGACGCTTGTCACAATGAAATGATGCAACAAGCTTACAAAATCAACGGTGACGATGCGTTATCGCCCAAAGAGAAGTTGAGCACATCCATTGAATTTCAACTCGGTTTCTTTATGGAGAATTCGTTTATCATGTTGGAAATCACGGATTTGCCGATCCGCGACAATGAACGCTTCGAGCCACTCAAAGAGCGCGCCATTGCCCAAGTTCGGAATTGGCGCAGGGAATGTCTGTTGCACGCTTATGGGGAACCGTCTCTTCCCTACCTCGAAGACATTTTGACCATCTTTACCGGTATTTTTAAGCAATATCTACACTATGTCGTACAAGCCATCCATCCCCTGGCGCTTAAAGATGTCGCACGCTTCATTGTGGACCGCATGGATGTCATCGTCGCAGATTTACTCAGCGCTAAGCCTGCTCCGCTGATTCACAGTGCGCTGGGCGAAGATGGCGGCGCATATTTGCCAACATCGTTAGAGGCGTTACAAGAGATGGTCAACACCATGCGCTCCATCGCAGAGGAACTCCCCATGACCAACAGCGCACGCCAGGAATTGACGCAAATGCTGATCTTTTTGCAAAACGAGATTGCCGAACAAGCCCCGAGGATGTTTCTCATCCGCCCCATTCTCTATGCCTTAGAGGAAAAAGCGGAGCTGCAAAGCTATGTCAGACACTTTCTGACGGTGTTTAATCGGACAAGTTGATGGCCCGTAGATGCGCATCTGCGCATTGACACGCCTGTGCAATAGGATGAACCTATTGAGATGATAGATTTTATATATTGGATCAATGATCAAACAGGTTTTATTGTGTACGTATACCCACGAGTGATTGCCAATCGTGTTCGGGATTTTGGGTGTAGGCTTTTTGGCGATACCCCATCACGAGGAGGAGCGTATGTGAGGAAAAAAACACTGTTTGAAAAGATCTGGGATGCGCATGTCGTCCACGAAGCCGCGGGGGAACCCGCTGTCATCTATGTGGATTTACATCTGGTGCACGAAGTCACATCCGCGCAGGCGTTTGCAGGCTTGCAACTGGCCGGCCGCCCTGTGCGACGCCCCGACTTGACGTTTGCCACCATCGATCACGTCGTCCCCACGGACAATCCATTCCACATTGCAGATGCGGTGGCGAAAGCGCAGATTGACGCCCTACAGCAAAATTGCGCCAACTTTGGTGTCACCTTGTTTGATTTGGGGACTAATGACCAAGGTGTCGTACATGTGGTTGGCCCGGAACAGGGGTTGACCACACCCGGAAAGACCATCGTGTGCGGCGACAGTCACACGTCTACCCACGGCGCGTTTGGCGCGTTGGCCTTTGGCATTGGCACAAGTGAAGTGGAACATGTGCTGGCGACACAGTGTCTGCCACAGACCAAACCCAAGACGCTGGAAGTGGCGTTTCGCGGCGAACTTCGTCCAGGCATCACAGCCAAAGATATGATCTTAGGCTTGATTGCCAAGTATGGCACAGATTTTGGCACTGGGTATGTGATGGAATACACCGGCAAGGCGGTTTCGCAGTTGACCATGGAAGAGCGCATGACACTCTGCAACATGTCGATTGAAGCAGGCGCCAGGGCAGGGCTTGTTGCGCCGGATGACGTGACGTTTGCCTATTTGCGCAATCGGCCCTACGCGCCTCAAGGCGCGGCGTTTGAGGAAAAAGTTGCGCTTTGGCGGGAACTGAAAAGTGACGCAGGCGCGGTGTATGACCATCGAGTCGAGTTTGATGTTGACGACCTGGTGCCACAGGTGACCTGGGGAACGAGTCCATGGATGACCACGGACATCACGGACAGCGTGCCACACCCCGACCAGTTTGCCAGTGAGAACGAGCGTAAAGCGGCGCATCAGGCGCTCGCATATATGGGGCTGGAACCGGGCACGCGGATGACGGACATTCCGGTGGATAGAGTGTTCATCGGTTCCTGCACGAATGGACGGTTGGAAGATCTGCGCGCTGCTGCGGCCATCGTCAAAGGCAAACGCGTGTCCCCTTCTGTAAAAGCCATCGTTGTGCCCGGCTCCACTCAGGTCAAACAAGCGGCTGAACGAGAAGGGCTGGACAAACTTTTTGCCGAAGCGGGGTTTGAATGGCGGCATGCGGGTTGCAGCATGTGTCTGGGCATGAATCCGGATATCCTCGCGCGGGGTGAACGGTGCGCCGCAACCTCCAACCGCAACTTTGAGGGACGCCAAGGCCGAGGCGGGCGCACACATCTGGTCTCCCCTGCCATGGCAGCCGCCGCTGCCATCGCCGGACGCTTTGTCGATGTGCGCGAATTGCCAGCTTATGCGTAAGAGACCGCCATGCGTGATGCTTTCGCACCAACAGAACCGTGAAAATATCAGTTCATCAGGCATCTCGGATGGTGTACACCAAAATGCCAATTCATTTTCAAGGTAGAGGATGATGAAGATGCAACCATTTACGAAACATACAGGGGTTGTCGCACCGCTGGACAGAGTGAATGTGGATACAGACGCCATTATCCCCAAGACATTTATGAAACGAATTGAACGTACGGGCTACGGCCAGTTTCTGTTTTACGAGTGGCGGTTTCGCGAAAATGGTGAATTGAATCCCGATTTTGTGCTCAATCAACCGCGCTATGGCGAAGCATCCATCTTGCTTGGCCGCAACAATTTTGGTTGTGGTTCGTCGCGCGAACATGCGCCGTGGGCCATCGGAGATGACGGATTTCGCGTGATCATCGCACCATCATTCGCCGATATCTTTTATAACAACTGCTTTAAAAACGGAATTTTGCCCATTTGTCTGCCGGAAGATGAGGTGGAAACGCTGTTCAAGTTGACAGAGGCCCATGAAGGCTACACCCTGACGGTGGATTTGGAGAAGAACATCATCGCAGACACTCACGGCCATCAGTTGAACTTTACACTGGAGGCATATCGGCGCAAGTATCTGCTCCTGGGACTGGATGACATCGGCGTAACCTTGCAGCACGAAGCAAAAATCGCCGCATATGAACAGGCCAATTGTCCAATGCCCTCATTCGTCTGAATCATTTAGTGCATGATATAAAAGCGCAAAAGAAAGGCGCCAGACAGCGAGCAACAAGCTGAATGACGCCTTTCTTTTGCTGTGATCATTGACATGCGTCCAGATGTTGCATAGATTTGCAAAAGGATAAACCGCCATGTGTGATGCTTTTTGCACCAGCAACATCATGAAAATGTGAATCAATCAAGGCAGCGCGGATGGCGTTGCAGCAAGGTGACAATATAATTTGCAAGCTAGAATGGTTGGGAAGGAAACAAATATGGCAGAACTTTGGGAACGATTGCAAGTCTTTGGCTTGTCACAATACGAGGCGCGCACCTATGTGGCGGCCGTCCAGCTCGGCAAATCGTCCGCTTATCAGTTGAGCAAAGCGTCGGGTGTGCCGCGCGCCCGTGTGTATGACGTGTTGAACAGCTTGGTCGATCGCGGCATTGTCATGTTGGAGGAAGATGACGAAGGAAACAAGGCCTATCTCCCCTTGCCTGTCGATGTGTTTTTGGACAGGGTCCAACGGCAGTGGGAGTCCGCCTTTGACAAGGCAGGCAGCGAGTTGAAACAGCTTGAAAGTTGTGATCCAACGTCAGATGTCTACGTGGCCACTGTGCGCGGAGAGCAGAATGTCTTGTCATTTTGCAGAATGCTGTTAAAACGGGCCAAAGCGCGTGTTCTGTTATCGATGTGGCGGCCCATGTACAACCGTTTGTTGCCGGAGTTACAGGCGATTCATCAAACCGGCTGTTCCATCAAAGGCATCGTGATCGGCGTGGATGAGCCCATCGGCGATTTGTATGCCCATCGCATGAACGAGTACATGTATTCGATTGACAAGCCGTGGTTTATTCTGGCCATTGACGGCAAGGAACTGCTGTATGGCCATTCGGTCGAGGCAAATGGCAACGCTTTTTACACCGATGATCCCGTTCATCTCTATTTGCTGGAAGACTACATTTGGCACGACGTGCTGGTCAATCGCTTGGTCCAACAAGGAGGCGAAGAACAGCTCGATGGCTGGATACTGCCGGAGCGAGCTCGATTTTTTGACATAACAGATTGATAGCGCAGCTCGTGTTTCCTCTGTTTTTCTTCTAAATATGAAATAATATGACAGGAAAAGGCTCGTAGACGACGCAAAAGTTCGACACGAGCCGCATCTCTGTTTACCTGGCTTAAATCAATGCTGGATTGTTGCGTAATTTTGTCAACATGTCTTCGGTCATTGCAGCCAAGTCGTATTTTGCCGCAAAACCCCAATCATCCCTCGCGCAACTTGGGTCAATGCAGTTGGGCCAACTGTCTGCAATCTCCTGTTTCATCGGATCGACATCATAGTCCAAGGTAAATGACGGGATGTGTTGACGAATGGCTGCGGAAATCTGTTCGGGTTCGAAACTCATCGCCGTGATGTTGTAGGCATTGCGGTGTGTGAGTTTGCTTGCTTCCGCTTCCATCAATGTGACAATCGCGTCAAGCGCGTCTGGCATGTACATCATATCCATGTATGTTCCGGCGGCAATGGGCGAGGTGTATTTTCCCTGTCGAATGGCCTCGTGATAGATCTCGACCGCATAATCTGTCGTTCCCCCACCTGGCGGCGCTTGGTACGAAATCAGGCCTGGAAAGCGAACGCCGCGCGTATCGACGCCATACTTGAGAAAATAGTAATCACACAACAATTCCCCAGCGACCTTGTTGATGCCATACATGGTGATGGGCCGTTGGATGGTGTCTTGCGGCGTCTGATCGGACGGGGTGGTCGGACCAAATGCGCCAATGGAACTGGGCGTGAAAAACTGACATTTCTGTTCTCGTGCCGCTTCCAACGTGTTGAGCAATCCCTCCATGTTCAAATGCCAAGCCAGGAGCGGTTTTTTTTCAGCGGAAGCCGATAAAAGCGCAGCCAAGTGGATGATGGTATCCACTTGATGGCGTTTGACGATGTCGAACACGTCTTGTGCTACTGTGACATCCAAAGTTTCAAATGGGCCAGACTGTACGAGCATATGTGTCGTATCTTTGCGAATATCGGTGGAGATGACCTGGTCTTGGCCGTAGATGTCCCGCAGTTTGAGGACGAGTTCTGTACCAATTTGGCCAAGGGCGCCCGTGACTAATATTTTTTTCATGTGTGTTCCCTCCAGATGTCGCAACGGAGTATCAGGTCATGTGGCGGGATGAATACAAGGCGCACACTTATCCCGCCACAACATGATGTTTAGATGATCTTCAGCGCTTTACCCACTTTTTCATATACGGATAATGCCTCGTCCAGCATTTCGCGCGTATGCGCCGCCGTCGGCATATTGCGAATGCGGCCAGTTCCTTTCGGCACCGTGGGAAATACAATCGCTTTGGCATAAACGCCGTCTGCATACAGTTGCTTACTGAAGTTTTGCGTGAGCACCTCTTCCCCAATGATGCAAGGTGTGATGGGCGTCTCGCTTTGGCCGATGTTGAAGCCGAGCTGTTTCAAACCATTTTTGAGGTAATCTCCATTTTCCCACAGGCGTTTCTGCAGTTCGTTGCTCTCCAGCAAAATCTCAATGGCCTTGACACAGGCTGCCGCCGAGCCTGGTGTCAGTGAGGTCGAGAACAGAAACGGCCGACTGCGAACTTTGAGCCAGTCCACCAAATCGCGCTTGCCTGCCACGTAACCACCGACGACCCCAATCGCTTTGGACAGTGTGCCAATTTGGAAGTCAATCCGATCCGACAAGCCAAAATGTTTCACCGTGCCCGCGCCTTCCCCAAGGACACCAGAGCCATGCGCGTCATCGACATATGTGATGAGATCGAACGCTTCGGCGATTTTGACAATCTCAGGGAGCTTCGCAATATCTCCGTCCATGGAGAACACCCCATCGGTGATGACCATGATTTTCTGATACAATCCCGACGCTTTTGCTTCTTGGGCCTTGTGGCGCAAATCCGCCATGTCCGAGTGGTTGTAGCGAATGACTTTGGCTCTCGACAATCTGCAGCCATCAATGATGGAGGCGTGATTCAATTCGTCGGACAAGATGGCGTCGTGTTGGTCCATTACGGCAGAAATGGCGCCCATGTTGCAATTGAATCCAGATTGGAAGGCAATTGCAGCTTCGGTGTGCTTAAACTCCGCAAGTTTCTCCTCCAACTCGACGTGGGCCGTCTGCGTGCCATTGATGGTTCTAACCGCCCCTGCGCCGACCCCATATTTTTTGGTCGCTTCGATGCTGGCCTCAATCAAGCGTTTATCTGTCGCCAGACCCAGATAGTTGTTGGAAGACAGGTTGATGAACGGTTTCCCAGCAATCTGAATGACGGGGCCGTTTGCGCCTTCGAGCGGATCGATCACGTTGTACAATCCTTGTTTTTTGAGCGCTTCTAGATTCTCGTTTAAGAAATTCGCCAATATCCTGCTTGGCATTGATGATCCCTCCTGAAAATGAATCGCTTTGTTGTCCGAGGCCTTCTTTGGTACAAGCATGATTGTTCTCCATCGTCCGGTTGATATAGCGGCACCGGCGGTCTATTTATCGTGCGGCAATTCTATAGTCACTACACAAATAGTAACTGTCTGAATGCAAGATGACAACACAATTATGTATGTCCAGCCACCCGTTTTTTATCTAGACCACCATGCGTACATAACACGCGCCAATCGCGCCACGAAAATAGAAATCAATCAAGGCGGCGCGGTTGGCGCATGTAGGGGTATCTACTTTGTTTTCAGAATAAGCACGCATAAAAAAGCTGTCCGATGATCGCTAAAAACGACTTCGGACAGCTTTTTGTCAATGAATCGTATTCCCCATCAACATGACATGCGTTAACTTGCGACTTGCTTCTGGTGCTCCATCACCTTGCGGTGGGAAGGCAAAAATGCGGTTGCCACGAAGCTGGCGATGGCAATGGCGAAAATGACGATAAACACGGCGTGAATGCTCGATGCCAACATTTCGTGCACCATCGGCGCAAGTTTTGCTGGTATGTTGGCTGTGTTTGTCCCATTGGTGCTGAGAAAGTTGTTGATATTGCTCATTTGTCCGGAGCCTTGGAAATGCGCTTTGGCATAGCGCGTGACGCCACTGTTAAACAGCGTGCCAAAAATGGTAACCCCGACCGTTTGGCCGAGTGAGCGGACAAACGTGTTGGAGGCGGTTGCTGCGCCGCGCATTTGCCACCCAACAGCCGACTGCACCAGCACCGTCGTCGGCGTGACCACATACCCCATGCCCAAGCCAATGACGACCATCAGGCCGACAAAGTACCAGTACGGAGAGCCGAGTTCGATGGCCAGGAGCCAAACGGAACCAGCGACGACGAGAATCGCACCGAAGAATGTGGTGGTCTTTGCGCCAATGCGGTACATGTAACGCCCCGCAAAAGTAGAACCAAGCGGCCAAGCGATGGACATAGGCATCAATGTCAAACCAGAGCCGGTTGCGCTGTGATCCAGGATGGTTTGAATCCACATCGGCAGGTACACGTTGATGCCAATTAGCACAAAGCTGACGAGGAAGGCAATCACGTTGGACACTGCAATCACCGGAATTTTAAACAGACTCAACGGCAACATAGGCTCTTTGACCTTTGCTTCAATCAAGATAAACAACGCGATAAATACGGCAGCTAGAATAAACAATGTGATGATGACCACTGAGTCCCATGCGTAATTGTCACCGCCGTTTAAAAGTGCGTAGAGCAATGAAGAGATGGCGATGGTAAACGTGATCGCGCCGAAATAATCGATGTGCTTCGCTTTCTTTTCAAAGTTCTCATGTAAAAAGGCAATAACCAAAATGAGCGAAATGACACCTACAGGCAGGTTGATGTAGAAAATCCACCGCCAGGAGATGTGATCGACAAATAATCCGCCGACAAGGGGGCCTAACAGACCGGCAATCCCCCACACCGCGCTGAACACACCTTGCATTTTGGCGCGCTGCTCGCCTGGAAACAGATCTCCGATGATGGTAAACGTGAGCGGCATGACGGCGCCAGCGCCAATGCCTTGGAATGCGCGGAACCAAATCAATTGGGTCATGCTGTGTGCTGCGCCGGACAACATCGAGCCGAGCACAAACAGAATGACGCCAAGGCAGAAAATTTTCTTGCGGCCAAACAAGTCTGCCAGTTTGCCATAGATGGGCGTCGTGACGCATGTGGTGAGTGTATAGATGGCGAACACCCAACTGTATAAACTCAGGCCGCTCAATTGGCTGACGATTTTTGGCATGGCGGTACTGACGACTGTCACGTCAATGGCGACCAGCAAAACAGCAACAAGCATGGCCACGGTGACCATTTTGCGGTTGGTTGTTTTTTGCATGTGATGAAGCGTTCCTTTCGACTGATGAATTTTGCATTGTTCGGTCGCCGAATGGCGGTTTCAATGGATATGCTCCACCCGCCGCCGCCATGTGCGCGGCGGTCACTGCGCAAGTCCATGGCGCCAGACGGTTGACTTGCCCTGAAAAGCGACTTAATGTCCGTGGATGTCCCGCGGGCGAACGAGCAGCACTGCGGCCAGCACGCCAAGCACAAGCATGCTGCCAGCCAATACCACGACATCCTGTGTCGCGCTCAAAAACGCGGCGCGCGCTGCATGTTGCAGTGTGGGAAAGAGTGGCGAATGTGCGTACGAATTCGCTTTGCCGCCCAAGTCGGTCAAGCCGAGACTGCCGGGAATCGGGCCAGCCTGTTGCAGCCCAGACACGATTTCACGCCGCATTGCTCCGGTGAGCTGCGCGTTGTGCAACGCGGCGACTTTCGCGCTGATGAGGCTGCTGTATCGATTTGACAGGAATGCGCCGAGCAAAGCGATACCGAACGCCATGCCTGTTTGGCGGCAGGTGTTTGCGGTACCGGATGCCATGCCTGATTTTCTCGGTTCGACCACGCCCATGGCGATGACAGACATCGGTGGATTGACCATACCGCTGCCAATGCCTGCGACGATAAATCCAGGCAGCAACACGGTCCACGCTTGTGGTTGGCTCGCGCCTCCAAGCCGCGCCATGAGATATGTGCCCACGCACACACAAACCATGCCTACAGCAAGAATCCATTTTGGGCCGATCTTGTCTGATAGACGACCTGCGATGGGCGCACCGATGAAGGACAGCAAGGAAAGTGGCAAAAAGCGCAGACCAGCCTGCAGGGCATCAAATCCAAGCAAATTTTGCACGTAAAGACTGAGTGTGAAAAGGAGCGCATAGAGGCCGCCGTGCAAAGTGAAGGCTGTGATTGCGGTGCCAGTAAAGCTCGGGATGCGAAACAGGCGCGGATCGACCATTGGATGTTTCAGGCGCAGTTCGCCGATGATGAAGGCCAACAGGCTCACACCTGCGACGATGAACAGCGTCAGGATGAATGCAGACGACCAGCCTTTGCTGCTGCCTTGCATCAAAGCGAGAATGAGACAGAACATCGCGATGGTGATGGTCACGAGCCCAAAGACATCAATGCGCCGTGGCGCATGCTCATCGCGCGATGGCGCGATGGCCCAAGCCGCTACCAACAATCCTATCACGCCAACCGGCAAGTTGATATAGAAGATAGACTGCCAATTGAATTTTGAGACAAGCACCCCACCAAGCAGCGGTCCGATGGCCACGGCCAACCCATTCACGCCGCCCCAGATGCCGAATGCCGTTCCGCGTTCACGCCCGTGAAAAGTGTTTGATATCAGCGAAAGTGACAATGGAATCATCGCAGAACCGCCCAATCCTTGAAAAGCGCGCGAAAGGTTCAAGATGTCTGCGTGTGACAGCGAGCCGATACGGATGTCGCCTGACAGCGCGCACAACAAGGAGCCGAGCGTGAACACGCCCATACCGAGCATAAAAATGCCCTTGCGGCCAAAAATATCGCCGAGCCGACTGGATGTCACCAACAAAACGGCGAGCACAAGCGTATAGGCGTTTAAGACCCATTCCAGCGTCGAATACGACTCGTTCAAATCATTCTGAATCGTCGGCAGCGCCACGTTGACGATTGTCACGTCGAGCAAAGCCATGAACAATCCAAAACATATGGCGGCGAGCGCCCACCATCGTCGGCTCTGCCCGTGATCAGTGGCCCTCTCCGCCATCACTTGTTGGGCATTAAGTTCTGAATTCATGTGTTTTCCTCCGACATTTGGGTGATCTTCGCTTCTACCCAGGTAAGTTTGGTTTCGTGCACACTTCGTTCATAATCGATAACACTCTGAATATCTGGCAATTCGTTTGCGGGAATGCCCGAGTTGTTGCGTACGGATTGCTCATTGACTTCAATGGCGCCAAGCAGCACTTCCAGGACCGTTCTGTACTGGCGCAGGATTTCAAGCTGCATGTCTTTTTCAATGTGGTGAAAGTTGCTCAATTTGACTTTGAAAATATCCTCCACATCGCAGTTGTGTTCAAAAGGCTGCCGCATCAAGCGTTCAAAATGGGCGTCCCCTTCGACGGTCAATTCGTAGAGTTTTTTCACGCGACCTTGGGTATCACTGTCTTTGATCACCTGGCGAATGTAACCATCTGTCTCCATTTTGCGCAAAACGGAATACAAAGTGCCCCAGCTCACTTGGCGCAGCGGCCCAATCATGGAGGACCAAATGCGATGCAGCAAATAGCCATGCATCGGCTCTTCTTTCAGCTCTCCAAGAATGAACAGTTCGTACAAGGCGTTCTCCCCTCTCGTTTTCATCATTGTTTACATCGCACCGATATATCAGCATGATATATAAATTGGATATAACAATCAACTAGATATAGTCTTTCATAACAGTTGCGAAAGTGATAAAAGGCGGCATAAATAGGATGATTGTGCCACAGGATACTCGGGTAGAGACATTTTGTTCGCCTATGCTCTGATTGGAACTTTTGTCGCGACGCTTCTACGCTTGAGTTTCTTGGCATTTGCCGCGTTCGGGGTACCGCCGACAAAATGACACAAAACCCACGCAAACATTAAGAAACGCGGTTAATGAATATACCGCGTTCCGTGCCAACTTGAGTACCCAATTTTAATTCACTATGCAAATCGAACCCCCATAATCCCTGTGGTTAAACCGACGATAATACCGAGTATGCAAGTCGTTAGCCAAATTTTTCTGGTCCGAGCTTCACCCAAAAAAAACCATCCCACTGTGGCGAGCAAAATACCCTCGAGCAAAAACCATGGTTCAAAGATGACCATGTCCCACAACACGTAGGCATCTTCATGAATATGAAACGTACCATTCCCCAAACCAATCACATTGGTAATTTGCAAGCCACGATAGACAATTCCATAGATGCCATGAGAAGTGGCTATCGAACACCCCAACACAGATACGAAAAGGAGCAATGAGCGAATGATTTTACTTTTGTGAAAATAAATAAAACCCAGACCAGCGAGTGTCGGAACAATGAAGAACGGTAGTGCCACCCAATTAATCAATTTAAAAGAGGTAGATACAGACACGCTGGGTTTTAACAAGGAGAGCCCCGCTGTCCCGCCTAAAGCCCAATACACGTGTGGAATCATATAGGCAATGGACCAAAGACAAACAGCGTACCCCGAACGCAGCAACCACTTTGAGTTCCACTGCCGATTGTTCAAAATTGGTGAATGTTCATCTTTAAACTTCAGATCCAGCACAGCATCATCTCCAGTTTTTCCTCACCATCTGTAACCTTGCCTAAACTGTATTTAGAAATAATAAACGCAGCCTCAGAAATGAGATCATATCCAATTTTGGATTTTTTACAAAATTAAGGAAAAATGAGATCCGTATCGGGTGGGATGTAACCCAACTGTCGACCCATTTTCACGATTTGCCCTTTATGGTGGAATTCATGGGTGACTGTGTGTGTAAAGAGCCACAAAGGAGTAGGGGTGAGACTATGGTTGTTCCACTGCACCTGAATTGGATTCTCCCAATCATGTTCGAATGCACCAATAAATTCGTCCACCAAGTCGTTTACATCCTGGAAGACATGGCGCATTTCTTTAGCATCTGTGATTTGCTCGGGATTTATTTTGCGAATTTGTTTTTTAAGTGCACGCCTGCCCAACCAAGTCTCATAACAGTCAGCGACATGAAAATGTAAGTTTCGAATGGAATCTCCCGTAGCGATGTCGACTTGTTGAATGTAGTCGGCAGATGAAAACTCTTCGCAATAGGCAAGTAGGGCTTCTCTAGTCCGCCGCACCCACTCGTATTGGCTTCTGAATTGATTCACGAAACATTCCCTCCCTCTAATTTGTTTCATTATAATTTAGAGTGTCTTTTGAACGAAACTGTTGCGCCGTCAAATCAACACGAAAGTTATTCGAGAAAATTACGACGATGTGCTGCGGTTGGCACACTCAATTTGAGAAGGCACCGTCTCGGTATCACTCGTGATGGGGAAACTTGGTTCATGCTCTCGGGGCAAAATCGTTTGGCTACTGTACTTCGTGAGAGAGACTTACAGGTTCAGCTCCAACGCTAATCATCGCATTACATATCTTGATTAATGAGATTAGCGTCTGGAATGCGCTCTATTTGACTGAGGCTACAGAATTCCAAACGAAGAAAGGGTTCTTAGGTGGGTGCTGGCGGTACCTCAGTTCGGACTTTCATATGGAATGAACACCATTGGGCACGCTATATAAAAGATAGTGGCATCTATTCCGATGCCACCTTCTGCTGATCAAGAATTATTCAATGGCGCTTTTCATCGCTTGATACATATTTTCTGCGTATATGTCAATTTCGTCACGTGACATGCGCAGGCGACTCACGGATGAGCCATAGCCAATCTCCTGTTTTCCTTCTTCAAATCCTTGAAAGATACCATCCGCAAACGCGTCTAAGGGCTCTCCAAACGTATGCAGGTCTGCTCCACCCAAATCGGTGTTCACTGCCGGGGGCGCTACTTCAATCACTTCTACAGAAGTATTTCCCAGTTGGTGTCTGAGACTCATCGTAAATGAGTGTAGCGCCGCTTTGGTCGCCGAATAAACGGGGGCAATTGCCATAGGCGTGAAAGCCAACCCAGATGTCACATTCACAATCGCTGCATGTTCTTTTTTTGCAAAAAATGGAGCGAACAACATGGATAGATGAATAGGCGCTTCAATGTTGACCGTGATTTCGTTATTGTAATAACTCCAGTTGTCTTTCGCGTTTGCTTTCAACACATGAAAGCGTTGTTGAATCCCTGCATTGTTCACTAATACGTTGACCTTTGGATAATTCGTTGTCACCCAGTCAAACAGCGCTGTACGGTCGGATTCACGTCCAACGTCACACACGCGAGTAATCAGATTTGGGAACTTATCCTTTGCATTCTGAAGGACACTTTCACGTCTTCCACAGACAATGACCGTATTGCCAGCGTTGATAAAGCGTTCTGCAAAAGCAAGTCCAATGCCCGTACTGCCACCCGTAATGAGTATTGTATTTCCTGAAAGTTTCATCGAGATTCTCCTTCTGTATAAGTCTGTGTTTTGAACATCACGTGGGCGTGTGTCACTGTGTATTCTTCATAAGCGTCGCCAGATAGTTTAACCAACTGACCATGTAACCTAAATTATAACTAACTGGTTGTTTAGATATTATTAAAAACTAACCATTTAGTCAACTGCATTTTGGGTGTGATATATTAAAAATAATCAATAACGCTTGGAATAAGGTGGGACACCCTTTGAGAAACGCGGAAGCAACAAAAGAACGAATTTTGGAAGCAGCTACAGAGGAGTTCTCCTCTTACGGCATTGCGGGTGCGCGTGTCGATCGCATCGCGAAGAATGCTGGATGCAACAAGAATATGATCTACATTTACTTTGAGAATAAAGAAACGCTTTTTACAACTGTTCTCGAGAAACACTTAATGCGTGTTTATGAGGAAATTTCCTTTACACCTGAGGATCTTCCCGGTTATGCAGTAAAAGTATTCGATTGGGCGATGACACATCCACATATCGTACGGTTAATGACTTGGTACAGTTTGGAGCAGAAGGTAGACAATATAACCGAGCGTACCTCTGTCCGCGACAAGAAATTAAAAGCGATAATGGATGCACAAAACAATGGTCTGATAGGAACGACGTTCACCCCAGGCTTTCTGATGACTGCAATTATGGCCTTGGCCACCGCTTGGACACCGACACATCCGTTCGGGCCGTCACACGACCCAGAGGCAGTGAAGATTCCAGAAGAGACAAGGGAGGCCATCACCAAGGCTGTTCGTCTGATCGCCAGTTGTTGAGATACATTGGATATCTTGTTTACGAGTGGGAAGTGTCCAATCGAGTGAGCGACCCGAATAAGCTTCCCACTTCCCAGAGCGCCACACCTGCTTGATAAGAAATGACGGCCAGAGCCGTCATTTAGTTCGTTTGAAAAGAGCTCCATTCGTTCTCCTCGGTAATAAAGTGTTTAAGGCTTTAATGGAACTATTTAACCACGTGCCACCTGCCGCATATCCAGCAAATACATCGCTCGGATAATGAACACCTAGATAAATTCTGCTTAGCCCCGTCATACCTACCATAAACGTGCTGAAGGCACCGACAAGGAATTTGCCAATCAGTGATGTCGAGTGACGACAAATGAAATAACTTAGTGTGCCGTAGAACATTACTGATCCCATCGAATGTCCACTTGGGAAACTGTATCCATGTGCGGGCACAATCCGGTGGATATCGGGACGACGTCGACGAAAAAGATATTTTAAGCCTTCGTTAAATCCGCTACCCGTAGCATTCGCTGCCAACATGCCAAGCGCTTCTTGCTTCAGCCCTCGCCGATAAAACATAACTGACGCTATTGCTACAAACGCAGATATACAAGTGGGAGAACCTAGGAAGGTAAAAACTTTCATCCAACGCGTATGTACGTTGTCGATTTTCTTCTGTACAAGCTCAATGATACAAAGGTCGAAACCAACCAGTTTATGGAGCTCCAATCTTTCAACGAACATGATGAAAGCAGCCAGAAACCAGAATATACAAAAAGTGGAGGATATCAAGTTCCTTTGATGTCTCATGTTCACTGCCACCCCTCCAAGCCGAAATTAAACTAACACTTAGCTTGTTTCAGAACTTGGAGGTTATTCATGTCCATTACGTATCCACGGAACTTATTCTCTCTGCGGTCAGGTGGCCGGGTTCGTATATTCCGCCTTACACAGCGCGATCGAGGTGTTCGATGAAAGCGATCGTCAATGGTCGCGTTTGAAGGTCGGATCGATGGTCATGGAGGCAGTGCTTTTTGGCATTGGTGGATCCTCCTTTAGATTTTCAGAGTTTCACACTACTGTGTGTGATATCGGCCGCAATGTAGCTACTCGAGAAATTCACTTTCACTTCGTATCCGTTCTGTATCACAAGCGTTAGCTTCATCTGGATGCTACACATATCTAATGTTCAGTTTTCCACTCCTTAACATGTGGAATTTAAACTTTTACTGACCAGCCATTTTCCATTACATGTGATTTGTAGTACCCTTCTTCTAATTGTAATCCAAAACCTGGAGTTTCAGGGACAACCAAGGCGCCTTGCTGAATACGGTAACCGTCACACTCGAGGCCGGCTACCTTCACGTCATCCCATTCGACAAACAGAAACCCTTCAATAGCAGTCAATAAGTGCGCCATAGCGTAGTTTCCATAGGGCCCGCCATAGTTATGGGGGGCAGACTTCACGTTATGACGATCCAATAACTGTCCTAGTTCCAGCCAAGAGCAAAATCCATAATCTCTTAAATCGTATTGAAGAACATCAACTAGGCCTTTCTTCGCCCAGTCCATCAAATGTGGCGCCGCCAATCCCTCACCGTCTCCAATCAGACATTTCAAGTTTTCGGCAGCCATCCACTCCTTTAAGTCACCCAAAAGTACTGGATCCTCGTGGAAGGGTTCTTCTATCCAGAAGATTTCTGCTGCTTTAGTGGCACTGAGCACCTCTTTCGTTAGGTTCAGGTTGTAACCATTGTTTGCATCGATCATTAATTTTCCAGGAGGACCGGCCACCTCTCGAACTGCCATTATTACTTCAATATCTCTTTTTAACCCTTCTAGGAGTCCCATGTGCTTCGCGCCACGGCCTACTTTAACTTTGAAGTTTAGGTGTCCATTGTGTAAGCCCTCCAACACCTCTGTCTTCATAAGCTCAATGGCTTTTGTTGAATCAGGTATATTTAACTCGTCGAAGTATAAAGATGTGTCGTAACACGGAACCCTTAACTGCTTGTTTTCACTCTTTCGATTGGGGTTCTGAACAAGTGAATACACTGGTTTATTTAGTAAACGCCCAACACAGTCCAACAAAGGAAATTCAATACATCGATATTCTGGCTTAATTAAACCACTATCTAAAAACAGAGAACTGATGCTTTTTCCCACAATGCGGTCGGCTTGCTCCCGCGTAACACGGCTCCAACCGAATCCGATTTGATCCGCCACCGCAATGCGCGCAAATGGTTGTGGTACATTCCTTCCGTGTACGCCAAGCCTAGCGTTGCATCCTGCTGACCTAGCCCTCTCACCAGGCAAAACGGCCCATTCAATATATTCGATTCGATACTGACCAATTACAGATAGATCCAATGTCTTTTGCCTCCTTATATTTATCGATTTACAAAGTGGCACAGATTATATCAGAACCAAAACACGCGACAGTTGATGCTTCCAGATAGCTTTGACAAAAAATTCGGGATCATCTGCCTTGTCACCTGCGTCATGAGGGAACGAAGCACCAATTTTCTCCCATTATCAACTTCACAGACCAACTGTTCATTCCATGAATTATCCTCATCTTGCATAAAAAAGCTTGGCACGAATATCATGCCAAGACGTAAATTGAACTTTACTGATTTTTACGCTCTTGGTTCCACCAAGTCTGCCACCTCCGCGCTACTTGTATCCGCTCGTTCCTACAATGCTCCGAGTAATGGCATTCTCCTAACTGATAAGGAGTCTCCCAAGACATCTCTTTTCCCGTTATCGATTTGAGTGCAATGACACGTTGACCAAAGTTTGAGACCCTCCCTTGTTGTGCATCCTCTTCTAATCCCTCAATGATATAAGGAATTAGGCTTGGCTGTTTAATTAAGGAAGCTAAGTGAAGAGACGCGTAGCGAACATTGAAATTGGCGTCCATGAATAAGTCCTTTAAAACTGGACTCGAGTCTTCCCATAAGTAGTGGGAAACCTGTATCGCCTCAATAGCTGCCATGCGTACCAATGGAGAAATATCTCGCAACATCGGAAATACCTCAGTGCTTGACAGCGTGGAGACGCGAGAGGCCAAAGCACATAGTGCCGCCGCCCGTACATGATCCCAAGGGTGAGATAGCTGGCCACGTACAGTTTCGATGGCATTTGCAGGTAGCGGATCTGGCAGAAAGGATAAGAGTATCTGCTCTATTACATCCGCTTCCGCCATTTCCAGACCGGAAAGTCGATCTTGAACCGATGTGTTGCGCCATGCATTCCAAGTCGCAAAAGCGCTTTCTGATGATCCACTGTCGTCGGGAGAAGATACAATTGCATCTTTGATCCAAACCAGTCCAGCACCCAATGATTCAGAGCCTGGTACGGTGAGAGATGTATGAGTAAGCGCCGAACGGACCTGTTGCGCCCCCCAATTACGATGAGCCTGCCAGACACATGCCGCGGCACCAAGAAGCATTGGTCCCGCATATGAGGTGCCTTCTATACGCGCGTAGCCTGTTGGAAGTACGTCAACTCCGGCATACAGATGGTTTAGCAGTTCAGCGTCGGTTCCCAATGGAAGTACAAGGTTCTCTGCAGGAGCTAGTATTTCAGGTACATGTTTCCCTTCAAACGTCACACCACGATATCCGTGGTATGCCAAAGCTTTTCTCGGATCGCCGTCAGGTGGAACAATCACACCACCAACCGACAACACGGACGGAGAAGCTGCTTGTGTCATGGCCGTCAAATCATGATTGTTCCCGGTGCCTGACACCACGAATAGCCCTGCGTGAGTCAATTCTTCGCATAATATCTGTATGGAATCCGTCTGCCAAGGAAGCAAACCTGCATCGTACCCAGTTCTGACGGCGACAAGTACACCCCGAATTTCGTAATGTTGCCAATTCATTTTAATCCAGCGTAATGCACATTCGGTGTTCTTTTTTGAGTCCGTTCCTCCCCCAGGCGACCAGCCTGCCACCAGGAAGAGATCTGCTTGTGGGGCGACGCCTTGGTATAGACCATTACAAAGCTCACCAGATCCCGCAGCTGCTGCAGCCGCACAAAGTCCATGTGCTCCATTACGCCATTGACCTTCAGTCGATTGAAACAATACAGGACTGGGATCTGGGTCAGACGCTCTCACGAGGAAAACTTCGCGTTCGCTGTTCGTAGTAATATCGGGATGTGTAGGAAAATCACCATCGACAATTGCAATACGGACACCTTTTCCTGTCAAGATCTCAGGTACATGTAAGAAATCGCGCAGTGAAGAAAAAGACATCTCTCATGGCTCCTCGCAATTTTTCTACATACTGATAGGGACCGCGAATCGTTACCTTATAAAGCGAGTGATCGGGTTATACCACACTCCATATTCCTTCCTACATGGCGTGTACGACTCTAATCATAACGCTATAATGATTTTGGAATAGTCTGTAATTTAATTGGGTTTTGTGGTATACTATAGTTAGTGATAAATACGCTGTTTTTGATTATGGAACATATTACATTTTCGCTGCGGACCCCGATTTCGACGCCTACATCATATGGGTATATACATCTCCCTGCGTTATGGGTTTGTCGAGCAGGAAAGCCATATAACAACTGTGGAAATATGTTGAAATGGTAATGAGGGGAGAAATAAGCCATGGGGTTTCTAGATAGGGAGAGCCCAATGCCGCTAGGTCGGTTAATAGATATAGGCGGCTATGCGCTACATCTCCACGAAACCGGTCGTGGCTCGCCTACGGTCGTCCTCGTGGCGGGCGGTGGCGATTTTTCTTTTGATTGGTCGCTCGTGCAGCCAGAGGCCGCCAAATTTACGCGCGTTTGCAGTTATGACCGTGCTGGCCAAGCGTGGAGTGATCCTGGGCCGTATCCACGCACCATGAAGCAAGACGCTTACGAACTACACCTTTTGCTTCAAGCGGCCTGTGTACCTCCACCGTATGTACTTGTCGGCCATTCCATCGGTGGTCTGATAGTCCGCTTATATGCAACTGCTCACCCGGAATCAGTCGCTGGTATGGTGCTCGTTGATCCAACACACGAAAACACGAAGCTCGGTTATCAGGGTAGGATCGTCCGAGTGCGCGAACTTTCACATGCTGGTCAAGTGCCGTCGGTGCAAACGATACAGTCCAGCCCTCCAAGGTTAGAAGATGCATCGGAGTGGCAGCGCAAGTTCGACGCACTGCCAGACAATATCCGGCAGGCAAAACTGTATCCATCTATTCGCCCTCCATATACGCAATTACCAGAGCACGTTCATGCCCTTCGACTTTGGGCACTCCGCCCAAAACCAGAGTATGTATCATTAGATGATTACTTGCCAAATGAACTACAGGCTATTTATGAGGAGCGCCAAGTGAACACACAAACACTCGGAGACCTTCCGCTCGTTGTTATTGCCAGTGCGCGTCAACATGAGGCATCGCATGGCGTGGATACCGAAGAATGGAAGGGCCTCCTCGCTGAGAAAAGGATCGAGAAACAGGATCTTGCGGCGCTCTCAGGAAGAGGCAAACTCATATTGGATCCGCTTAGCGGTCACCATATCCACTTGGATAATCCGGAAATCGTGGTTGGAGCCATTCGGGAAATCATCGAGGAAGTACGCTGATCCTCAAAGACACAGGGATTCTGTAACGTTAGAACGAAATGTCGGTATTGTCACTGAATAAAAATGCAGCAATGGCGTTTCTGGAGGCGAAATGAATACAAAATTAATCATCGTTGAAGGTATACCGGGTTCTGGTAAAAGCGCGACGGCGGGTTTCATTGCAGAACATCTTCAGAGCCAAGGGGTCCAATGCGAATTGTTTTGCGAAGGGAATTTCGATCACCCCGCTGACTGCGAATCAATGGCATGCTTTACACGTGAGCAATTCGATGAACTCATTGCGACATACATCAGGTACGAAGCCATTCTTCGTTCCACCGTTTTAGCGCATGGGGAAAATCGCTTTTTATCCTACGGGAAGTTAGCAGTAGAATCTGATCTGCCAGAAGAGCTCATCACAGCAATCCGTAAGTTTGATGTTTACGAACTTCCATCAGACAAATATTGTGATGTCATTCTGCAGCGGTGGGGCGCATTTTCTGCATACCAAGCCGAAAGAAACACGGTCGTCATTTTTGAATGTTGTTATCTACAAAATGCTTTAACACACCTATTCATTAGAAATGGTGAAGACAAGGAATACATCTCGCACCACATCCTCAATTTGAGTCGAACGATTGAAAGACTCCACCCCATTCTGGTTTATCTCAATCCGTTAGACGTAAACGAAACGATAAACAAGGTAAGCAAGGAGCGGTCAAGTGAGTGGTTAGCGTTTGTCGTTTGGTATCATACGCATCAAGGATATGGGCGGACACGCGGATTGAATGGTATGGATGGATATGTCGAGGTTTTGGCGACAAGGCGATCCCTTGAACTCGATATATTGGCAAATCTCCCGACGAATGTCCTTCAAATCGACAATCCTCAGAGCGATTGGGCGGCGTCTCATCGAAAAATAAAGGAACACATACAAGCAGTGCTCCCTACCGCCCATCGCGCTAAACCAGCTGGGTGTGCAAGTCGAGCTTCACGCTGATTCACAGAAGGCCGAGCAACCGGCCTTCTGTGTCAATGTGATGTAACACTATCGCTCTCGATCACAATTGCGCTCTTGCTTTTTCATAAACCAACGGGAATCCATCGCCTGTCAGGAGTTCGCCTTCGCGCACTTGGATATAGTCCTCCATCGGGTGATGGCCGGTCGGCTCGAAGCGAATGTGTTTGGGCATGTAGTGCACAGCAATGGCCCGGCGTTTTCGCTGACTGAGATTCGGTCCACTGCCATGCCATGTCAGACAATGGTGGTAGCCCACCTGCCCTTTCTTGATTTCAAACGGGACACATTCAATTTTTGCCCCTTCAGGCAGTTGGGAAGGGTCTTTGTGATAGGCTTTGAAATCTTCCGTGTCTCCGATATATTGGCTCTGGTCTCCCCATTTGTGGCTTCCGGGCACCATCCACATGCAACCGTTTTCTACCGTCGCATCATCAAGCGCGACCCATGCGCTCACCAAGTCTGCTGGTTGAATGATGGGCCATGCTGGGTGATCCTGATGCCAGCCGCCAGGTCCGCCAGTCACAGGTGGCTTGTATTGCACTTGATCGTGCCAGATGCGCAGTTCATCTGTATCACAGAGCTGGGCCACTTCTTCGCAAAGAGTCGGATTTCCAGCATGGCGCAGGAATGCATCACTGGTCATCCACATATTCACGATTTGAATGACAGTTGGCTTTTGTGTCATCGACATGCCGTGCGGTCCGCCATCGTCCAACATGTTGCGGTTTAAAACCGGCTTTTTCACCGATTTTCCCGCCATGACGAGATCCAAATCTGTGCGAAGCAGTTCGACTTCCTCGTCACTTAGGATCACATCGCCTTTGAGGAATCCATTTTTTTCAAATTCGTCAAGTTGCGCCTTGGTTAGCATACTTTTTCCTCCTCTAAATCAGTTGATGTCTTCTGGTCTGTGTCATCGTGATTCGTGTGTCGATGTCTCTCTTGGTGCGCAAATGTGCCTTGAATGGCATATTGTCCGAATGGCAAGGTCACTTGCGCATCGAATAAATTTGATATACCCAATATAAATCGGGATTCATTTGAAGTCGTTAGCATTTTCACCGGAACTATTGCACTTTTCACAGGGTTTTACGCCAGCGTGTCGAACCTAATATACATGGATAAGAATTGGGAAACTGACGCGTTCATTCACGTAGGCCGACTTTCTGAATTGAGTCCCACCGTCAACTTTGCCAACCGGATGAAAAGTAGTCCTGGCCAAATCTGGGGACCAAGAATCATTCCGGATTGTCAACTGCTATATGTCTTGGAAGGGAGCGCTATGCTGTATATTGGCAACGAGAAACGGATGTTGAGCTCTGGGGATTGTATTTTTTACGGTTCCTCGAACCCGCACCAGATTGTGTCATCCCATCAGGATCCATTTTCATTCACCAGCATTCATTACAACTGGAAAAGTGCGTCTTTGGAAGCGGTGCACCCCATCACTGGGATACGGGATTGTACGGCAGAAGATTTAAACATGCCGCCGTCCACATACACCATCGACGTCGATGGCTACGGCCAAGTGGATTTCCCGCATTATTGCAGCATAGCCAATCTGGAAGACATGTTCATGCGCATTGTGGAGGAATACCGCACCAATCCATATGGCCATGCTGTCATGTTGCGGGCGTTGCTTTTGCAATTGCTGGTGGTCATCGTCCGCCATCACGTCAAGTACACCACGGCAGTTGGCGAAGCCGACAGAATTGCGCCAGCGCTCGCGGCCATCCATCAATCGCCGCAGGAAAATTGGTCAGTTCAGCAACTGGCTGCACTCTGTGGCTATCACCCCACGTACTTCACATCGTTGTTTAAGGAAGTGACCGGGCGATCACCAAAACACTATCAAATTCTTGAACGCATCCAGAAAGCCAAAGATGTGCTCCTGCAAACGGAAACCACACAAGAGGCGGCTGAACAACTGGGCTATACCAGCGTTCACTATTTCTGTCGCAATTTTAAGGCAGTCACCGGACTGACACCGACCCAATTCAAACAGCAGAGCAGTGAAGTATGATGGTCTGTGGAATTGGAGCGGGATCGACGTCGTACAGCTGCGCCGATTATAACTTCAGTGAACCGCCCAGAATGCCAGCGAGATAGTAACGCATCGTGACGCCAATCAACACCATCACAGGTACGGCGGCAATCACATAGGAAGCAAATATGTTCCCTTGTGGCACCAGTGTGCTAAAACTGCCAGCATATTGCATGATGCCTGCAGAGATGGTGTACTTGTTGGCGGTGCTGAGCGCCAGCGTAGGCCACAGATAATCCCCCCAAACGTTGAGGATGCCGAGAATTGAAACGGTTCCCAGGCTGGGAATGGCCAGTGGTACGGCAATTCGCAGAAACAGATAGCCGTTGGTCGCCCCATCGACCCGCGCCGCCTCAAAGAGTTCTTCGGGAATGGTTGCGAAGAACGTGCGCAGGATAAACACACCCAATGCCTGCGATCCGGCGGCGTACGGCAGAATCAGCGACCACCATGTGTTGAGCAGGCCCAAGTCTTTGATTTCTAAAAACTGTCCAATGAGCGTCATGATGCCTGGAATCATCAAGAGGCCGAGATAGAGCGCAAAGAAGATTTCCTTACCAGGGAACTTATAACGGGCAAATACGTACGCGCTCATCGCCGCGGCGGCAATGCCAATGAGCACGGCGATGACGCCAACAAAGAGCGTATTCCAAAAGTACTGGTGAATGCCGCTCCAGGCCGCCGCATAGTTGTGCCACATGAGCTTGCTCGGCCAGCCCAGTGGATCTTTTACATAATCAGTCGTGCTCTTGAGTGAATTTTCGAGCATGATAAACATTGGATAATAGGTCGGAATCATGATGACAAGGATGAACAAGTACCGCCCTCTTGTCTTCCATCTGCTATGCCGCATCTTCCCGCCTCCTGTCAATCATCATGTAAACCAATGTAATCACGGCGATGACAATGAACAGAATGGTGCCAATGGCGGCGCCGAGGCCGTACTCGTCGTTGTTGAACGCTTCGGTGTACATCGATAGCCCAGGCACTGATGTGGCATAGCCGGGTCCGCCATTGGTGAGCAGCAGAATCATGATGAAATTCTGCATGGAACCGATGACCGAGAGAATGATGACCAGCTTGATTTGACCGCGAATGGCAGGGAGATCGACATGAAAAAACCGTCGCCAGGAGCTGTTGCTGTCCGTGGCAAACGCGTCGTAGAGTTCTTGGCTCACACCTTGCAGCCCAGCCAGGTAAATCAGAAATGGCAGGCCGGCCACCCAGGGAAATCCGACGCCAATCAGCGCGTAGATGGCGACATGGGGAGAACTAAGCCAGCCGTTGGCCAATGCGCTCAGCCCCACGGCGTTGAGAATTTTATTGAGCGGTCCGAGATATGGATTGAAAATGAACGCCCATATCGAAATGTTCACAATAAAAGGAATGGCCATGGGCAGCACCAGTAAGACCTTGATGATGTAGGAAAGTCTGCGATGTTGGATGCCGTTGACCGCCACGGCTGCCGCCAGTGGCACCACGAGCGCCACCAGCACCATACCGACTGTCATGATGCCCTGATGCAGCCATTCGAGCGGTGTGGTGTTCGCTTTGAGATAGGTCGCGTAATTGGACAGGCCGGCAAAACTGGGTTTGCTAAAGCCGTTCCAATGGAAGAAAGAATAAAACAAGGTGCTTACGGTCGGGTAGTAATAGAGAATGATGATCAGAATGAAAGATGGAATCATCATCCACCATGGCACCTGATGCCAACCACGCTTTGTTTTTTGCTTCTTTGGTTTTTCGGTGAGCGCTTCGAAAGCGGTATGCTCAGGGATCACAGCGTTTTTTTCCACCGGGAAAGTCCTCCTTTGCGCGGGAATGTACGCCATCTTGCGTAAATCTGGCAGAGAAGTGATCTGTTATTTCAGGTATTTGGACAGATCTACGTTGTTTTGCGCTGCCCAGGCATTTGTTTGTTGTTCGATGAGCGCGTCCCACTGCTTGGCAAACTGGGAAAAAGAAAGCTGATTGGTCAAGTAGGCAGTCAGAATTTTATATCCTTGATTGGCTGCTGTCGGGGTGAGCGTGTTGTCGAGAATGCCATCGACAATGACAGGTGGTTTGAGCGTGTCGGGCGCCTCGATGGCTGTCTTCAGACTTTGGGTCACCGCTTTGGTGCCCTTCATCGTCGGAACAGTCGTCCCCCGTTGATTGATGATGGCCTGACTGTGCTTGGGTGTCGTGATGTACTTCAACCAATCGATGGTCCACTTCAGTTTGGTCGGTGTCATACTGTGATCCGCTTTTGGCGTCGAAACATAGTACTGCCAATCTGAGGTTGGGGCATTGACGACATAGCTGATGACCGTGTTTCCCGCATAGGGTGTCGACGCCTTGGTGATGTTGGGGAACGGAATGACGCCATACTGTTTCGACGTCCATCCCAATTGTTTCAACTGGGCAAACGCTCCACTGGTCAAAAAGACCATCGCCAGTTTGTTGTTCATGAACGGTGTCAAAAGCCAAGTGGAAGCCAAATTCTGGCCATTTGGGCCACTCGTGTAGTCGACGGCGTTCGGTTCCCAAACCTGGGAGAATTGCTTGAGGAGTTTAAACACTTCGGCATAGCGCGGATCTTTCATGGTGAACAAGCCTTTTTTGACCGCGACAGCATAGTCGAGACTGCCTGTTTCAAACTTGTTGTGATCGACATCGAACTCGCTTAAATCTGATTGGAAGAAAGAACTCATGGCATAGCGTTCAAACCAGCTTGGTGCGCCATCCTGTTCGCCAGGGCCAAGCGCCAAGCCAAACGGCCAAAAACCATGCGCGCGCAAGGTCTTGGCGTCATCCATCAATTCCGTCAGGTTTTTTGGCGGCGTTTTGATGCCTGCTTCTTGAAACACCTGTTTGTTATAGAAGACAGCCGCCCCAACCAGTTCGGCTGAATCAACGTAGATATCCCCGTTTGGGGCTGTCACGTCGCGGATGATGGCGGGATCGAACGCGTCTATCCAGTGCTTGTTGCCGGGGATATAGGGGTTTGGCTGTTCTAGATACGGCTTTAAGTTGACAAACAAACCTGCGGGATAAGCGCCGCTGTTCACTTGGTTTTCCTGCGCCCACACGATGTCCGGCGCTTCTCCAGCGTTTGCTTTGGCGACGAGGCCACCGGGAGAACCGAGCGTGCCGGTCATGGCGACAGGCAGAAAGTTGATGGTGACGTTCGGATGCAGTTTCTCGTACTGCTTTGCCATTGTGCCGAGCAGTGTGCTCGGGTGTGGATTGTCCGCCGTCGGTTTGACTGGCGTATAACCTTGGGCGTCCATGTCTATGACAACTTTCTGGGCGCTCACCGCTTTGCCGCTTCCCTGCTTGCTCGTCTGGTTGCCTGTGGTTGAACTTGTGCTGTCATCGTGATGAGTTTGCTTGTTTGCGGGGGTTGCGCAACCACCTGCCATCAGCAGTGCGCTGCACAGGCTGATGGTTATCCATTGGTGTCTTGTTTTTCTCAACGTGTTTCACCCGCCTTCAGAATAAAATAAGTTTGTCATCCACCGAGGATGGATGGTCTTACCAAGCTGAATGGGTTTTGCATGCGTTGATGTTGGAAGCGCTTTCCTTAGAGCGCGCAAAAGGATTGCATTTATGGATAGAACTACGTAAATGAACCTTTGTTTTAGATCCGTCCTGTACGCTTGAATGCCTAAGCAGGCATCATTCGGCAAGCTGAAAAATGCCCTCGATATAACCACATTGTGTTAAAGTGGTCAAAACCTTGGCCACGCTCTCGTCGACGCTTTCGCTTTCCGTCAGGCACTCTACTTCCGGATGTTGCGGGGGTTCGTATGGGTCATCGATCCCGGTGTAATGTTGAATTTCTCCATTGCGGACACGTTGATACAAACCCTTGACATCTCTCTGTTCACAAAGATCAAGCGGCGCATTGACGTAGACTTCAATAAAATCGCCGATTTGTTGTCTCACTTCTTCACGGGATGATTTGTAAGGAGAAATGGCCGATACCAGCACGATGACGCCATGTCTGCTCAGCAGTTGGGCAACAAAACCGATGCGCCGCACATTTTCACAGCGATCCTCCCTGCTGAATCCGAGGTCTTTCGATAAATTCTCACGGATGATATCGCCGTCCAGCACCTCTACTTGATAACCGCTTTGGCGCAGTTGTTGTGCAAGCGCTTGGCTGATGGTGGTCTTGCCCGCACCGCTGAGCCCTGTAAACCAAACGGTCACACCACGCTGTTTGATGTTGTCCACCTCCTTTTTGTCAGTCTGTTTGCCAACCAGCGTTTTGCCATGCGTTCAAACCAAAAATGGCATACAAATAGTTTCGTTGAAGTCATGGCGCAATTCATGGTCGATGTCGCCAAACGCATGTTGGATTGAGACGTTTTTCGCGGTTTTGCAATGACGAATTTGCCCCATCACGACCGGAGTAAAATCAAGGTTGTACATGCTGGGACGCAGACGCCCTTATCGTGCAGGCCAGATTCTGCAGGCAAAAGGGCGTCAGCGTTGTATGGAGCAGTTGCTGTGGACGGATTTCATCTTTTAGTCGACAGGATGTCACTGAACAGGAAGCCAAACGGCCATCTCGCCGGAACCTCGATTGCCCCAAAGATGATAAGGAATCGCTCGGATATGGACCGGCTTTGGTTGCTGCGTGATCGGTCGATACAGTTCGTCATGCCAAGCAGACACATCCTCCCGCCATCCTTCCCCTTCGATCACGACCGTTCCGCCGAGTACACTCGCGTCAAATCGGGCCTGCAGCTCTGCTTTGCGGGATAAAGCGAGCGCAGCGATCAAGTCTCCGTTATCCGCTTCTTCAAAGCAGTAGACGAGCGGCCCGCGCTGGATGGCGACCTTGCCAGCATCCGCGCGAATTTGCGGATTCGCTTGAATGAGCTGGGCAGTCATCGGGAAATTCAGTTCTATGCGGTCGCCATTCTGCCACACTCTGTCGATGATGACATATCCGTTTTGCAGTTGCCCATCAAGCGGATACGCTTCCCCGTTGACCTGCAGTTGGGCGTTCGCGCACCATCCTGGGATGCGCCACGCTAGCGCAAAACACTTCGGCGCGGCCAGGGAAAGCGTGAACTGAACTTGTCCGTCCCATGGGAGGAGAGATGTCTGTTTGAGATGCACTTCGACATCGTCCAATGTCGCGCGAATCTCACTGCCGATGAAGAGGTGCGTGTACAATGTGCGCTTGTCCACGGTGTAGATGTACTGGCCAAGTGACGCAATCAGCCGCGCCAAATTGGGCGGGCAACACGAGCAGCCAAACCATTTCTGCCGCACAGGCCGGACATGGCGCCTGCCTGGGTTTTTCTCACTTGCTTCCGGCCAAACCTCCAGTGGATTCACATAGAAATAGCGTTGGCCATCCAACGTCATGCTGCCGATGATCAAATTGTATAGCGCCCTTTCAATGACATCGGCATATTCGCGTTTGGCTTCCATTTGCAACATGCGAAAAGCGAAAAAAATCAGGCCGACGGACGCGCAGGTTTCGGCGTAAACGGTGTCATTCGGGAGATCGTAAGCAAAGGAAAACGCTTCGCCATGATGGGTCGATCCAATGCCGCCGGTGATGTACATTTGCCTTTTGCTGATGTCGTCCCAGAGCCGCCGACAGGCATCTAGCAGTGATTGGTCACCTGTCAAACGGGCTAGATCCGCCATTGCCGTGTACATATAGACTGCCCGCACAGCATGCCCAACCGCTTCGCTTTGTTCGCGCACTGGCAGGTGACTTTGGTTGTATTTCAGATCTGGCTTGGGTGTAGGGCCTTTTGACCAATGGGAAACGCCGCCTCGTTGTGTCCACTCTTCGATGAAAAACGACGGGGATTGTCCGCGCTGATTGATAAAGTATGCGCTCAATTGCAAATAGCGCGTTTCGCCGGTGACATGATAAAGTTTGACCAGCGCAAGTTCTATCTCTTGATGTCCTGGGTATCCCTGGATTTTACCTGCTTCTGGTCCAAAGACCGTGTCAATGTAGTCGGCAAATTTGCACATGGCGTCGAGCAATGCGCGCTTGCCTGTCGCTTGATAGTAGGCGACCGCCGCCTCCATCATGTGGCCGGCGCAGTACAATTCGTGGCAGTCCTGAATGTTTGTCCACCGCTTGTCTGGTTCTTTGATGGTGAAATAAGTATTGAGGTAACCGTCTGGCTGCTGTGCTCGGACAATCAAGTCTATCGCTTCATCCGCAAGCTGCTCCAGGGCGGCGTCTGGATGCGTGGCAAGTGAATACGCGACAGCTTCCAGCCACTTGGCCAAGTCGCTATCCTGAAAAACCATGCCGCCAAACTCGCCCTCTTTGAGGCCTGCCGCGACTTGGAAATTGTGGATGGCGTAGCTTGGTTCTGTGTCGGGCAATTCGTCATTCAGCGCTTTCCATTGATATGGCAGAACCGTATCTCGAATCAACGTTTCGTACTTGGACCAGAACGCGTCTTGAATGCGAACCTGTTGTAGGGAAACTGTGTTTGCGGCCATCGTCTGCATAGAAATCCCATCACATCCTTAAAAATTGAGATTTGAGCACTTCTCTTTTTTATTTTATTCGGTAACAAGTAGGTGGAGTATGTGTAATCTGAACTTGTTTTTTCATATTTCACACAAGTCTATCCTTATTTTGTTCCGCTATTTGGATGGCAAGGAATATGAAGCCACAACGTCGAATAAGAAAAATATGTTAGCTTTTTTCAGCTCGGTTTGAAGGAGATGAATGGCATGTCTTTGTTGACCTGTTTGGGTGTTGGAAGCATTTTATAAAATGATATTTTGAGAATATTTCGCGAAGGTGAGGACGGATAATGGAATTTAGAAAAATATGAGCTTACCAGCCGTTAACTTCCACCATACGCTATCAGATATTATCAATGCGAGTGCAAAAGCAGGATTTTGTATACAACAAATGGTTGAAGAACAGGTAGATGATCATTCAACATCTTTATCGCAGCTTCCAAGAGAAGTGGCCATCGTAGCTAAGAAATAAGGTGGTACTTAACTTTATAGGGAGCCTTGAGGATACCCACAGTCAACTGCAGGCATCCCCACGCCCTACCCCTTGCACTGTTATTTCATGTGCTTCGCCAAATTGGCCATTTCAATGGCTGTGACCGCCGCTTCCCATCCCTTGTTCCCCGCTTTTGTACCGGCGCGTTCAATCGCTTGTTCAATGGTATCGGTCGTCAGGACGCCGAAGATGGCCGGCGTGTCGGATGTCAAAGAGATGTTCGCAACGCCTTTTGCCACTTCGCCAGACACATAGTCAAAGTGCGGTGTAGATCCACGAATCACCGCGCCAAGCGTAATCACAGCATCATAACGCCCAGAGTGGCTCAGCTGTTTGGCGGCAAAGGGAATCTCAAACGCGCCAGGCACCCAGGCAACGTCCACATTCGCTTCCTCAACACCATGCCGCTTGAGTGCATCAAGCGCGCCTGACAACAGCTTCGAGGTGATAAATTCATTAAAGCGGGCGATCACGATGCCAAATTTGAGCCCTTGCCCAAGTAAATGTCCTTCCAATACGCGTACTGCCATTTCGTATTCCTCCTAAAAGATAAACAAAAATGATGATTTCTGGTGGCAAAGCCACCTACATGTCACGCATGGCTACATTCAAAGCGTGAGCATGTGGCCAAGTTTGCTTTTTTTCGTCTGCAAATACTGCTCGTTGTACGGATTCCTATCCACTTCCAGCGGCACCCGTTCGACGACAGAGATACCGTGTCCTTCAATCCCCTTGACCTTCCGCGGATTGTTCGTCAAGAGGCGCATTTTGCGCACACCGAGATCGGAAAGCATCTGGGCGCCAATGCCGTAATCGCGCAAGTCGTCGGCAAAGCCCAGTTTGCGATTGGCTTCCACCGTGTCTGCACCTTCGTCTTGCAAGGCATAGGCGCGAATTTTGTTCAGTAAGCCAATGCCACGGCCTTCCTGGCGCAAGTAGAGCAAGACACCGCGCCCGTTTTCGGCGATTTGCCTCAACGCCGCATGCAGTTGGGGACCGCAGTCGCAACGCAGTGAGCCAAAGGCGTCGCCAGTCAGGCACTCGGAATGGACGCGAACGAGCGTCGGGTTTTCGTCAATCTCCCCCATCACCAAAGCGACATGCTCTTTGTTGTCCACCTCGTTGGAGTAGACATGCATCTGAAATGTGCCGTACACGGTTGGGAGCGTTGCCGTCGCCTCGCGTTTGACCAACTTCTCCGCCTGTTTTCTGTAGGCAATCAGATCTGCGATGGAAATCAGTTTCAGTTGAAAGCGTTCGGCGAGCGCTTCAAGTTGCGGCAAACGAGCCATTGAGCCATCCTCATTCAGAATTTCACAGATGACGCCAACCGGTTCCTCGCCGCATAGTTTGGCGAGATCGACAGCCGCCTCGGTGTGACCCGCCCGGCGCAAGACACCGCCCTTCTTGGCGACTAATGGAAAAATGTGGCCGGGTTGACGGAAATCCGCGCCTGTGGACGTCGGGTTGACCAATTCGGCAATCGTGCGGGCGCGTTCAAAAGCGGAAATGCCCGTCGTTGTGGAAGCGTGATCGACCGAGACGGTAAAGGCGGTGCCGTGGGCATCTGTGTTGCGGTCCACCATCGCCGGCAAATTCAACTGTGTCGATCTCGCTTCACTGAGCGGTACACACAAGAGACCGCGCCCGTGGGTGATCATAAAGTTGACGACGGCGGCATTGGCACGCGTGCCAAGCGCGATAAAGTCGCCTTCGTTCTCCCGGTCTTCGTCATCTACGACAATGACAACTTGTCCTTGTTTGAGGGATTGCAGCGCATCCGGTATGCTGTCAAACATGGTGGCTTCCTTCTTTCCGTTAACTTAAAAAACCGTGTTGCGCCAGAAAATCGAGACTGACGGCCGACTTTGGCGCCTCATCTGCTGATGCGTCTCTTTCCGAGCGGAGATTTGGCGTCAACAGTTTTTCTACGTATTTGGCGATGACATCGCATTCCAAGTTCAAAATGTCGCCGGGACGGGCGTGCATTAAGGTGGTATGGGCGCTTGTATGTGGAATGATGGAGACCGAGAAGGTGTCTTCGGTCACGCCCATCACGGTCAGACTGACGCCGTTCAGACAGATGGAGCCTTTATCTGTGATGTAGCGCATCAGCGGCAAAGGCGTTTGAACAATCAAGATGCGCGCAAGTCCTTCTTGCTCAATGGCTTGCAGCCGCCCAACGCCATCGACGTGACCGGAGACGATATGACCGCCCAACCGACTGGAGGCCTGGAGCGCGCGCTCCACATTCACTTGGCTGCCCGGGGTGAGGCTGCCGAGATTTGTCCGGCGCATCGTTTCAGGAACGGCATCGGCTGTAAACCCAGAACTGCTTTTTTGCACCACGGTCAGACAGACGCCGTTGACGGCGATGCTGTCGCCAAGTCGCATATCATCCATGATGGTTTGCGCCCGGATTTCCAAATGGGCGCTATGTTGAACTTGATGTATGCGCTGGACTGTGGCCACTTCTTCAACCAAACCGGTGAACATCCGTTGTTCCCCCCCTTTTTTACAAAGCGTTATGATCCGTATTGCGGATAACCTTCGCAACGCAAATCATCGCCGATTTGCGACCAAGTGACATTTCTTAGCTGTATCGCTTCGGTCATACGCATATGGTTGGCGCCAAACAGGGCGTTCATGCCGCCCGCCAGTAACTTCGGCGCGACAAAATAGACCACTTTGTCAATCAACTGTTGCTGCAACAGCGCACTGGCGAGTGTAGCGCCGCCTTCCACGAGCAGGCTGTCGATGCCGCGACCGGCCAGATCTTGCAAGGCTGCGGTGAGTGAAACGCGACCGTTTGCCTCCGTCGGCATTGGCGCAACTTCAAGTTGCGTGCCGCTCGCCTGCTGTAAAGCTGTTGCGTTGGCTGTTGTGGCCGCGGCCACTGTCGTATAGATCAGTGTGCGTCCCGGTTCAGACAGCATTTGTGCGTCTGCTGTAAAGCGCAACTGCGAATCAAAAATCACGCGCAGCGGTTGACGTTTTGCTGTGGCGGATCGCACAGTCAAACGCGGGTTGTCCTTGAGCACCGTCTCAACGCCTACCGCAATTGCAGGGATGCGTTCGCGCAAGTGCTGCACCTCTGCACGCGCCGCTTCCCCTGTCACGTAAAAGCTGTGCCCTGTCTCTGTCGCGATGTATCCGTCCAGTGTCGCCGCACATTTCCAGACGATAAACGGACGTTTTTGCGTGACCCAGGTCAAAAACGATTCGTTTTGTAACGCTGCTTGCTGGCTTAAGACACCTGTTCGCACTTCAATGCCCGCTTCGCGCAACAGTTGAATGCCGCGTCCATGCACCTGTGGATTCGGATCTTCCATCGCCACAACCACGCGCGCAACGCCAGCTTCAATCAGCGCTTTCGCGCAAGGCGGCGTGCGGCCATAGTGGCTGCAGGGTTCCAACGTCACGTAGACGGTCGATCCGCTTGCTTGCTCGCCCGCCATGCGCAGGGCGTGCACTTCCGCATGTGGGCCACCCGCCTTCAGATGAGCGCCTTGCCCCACCAATTCGCCGTTTCGCACGACGACGGCGCCAACAAGTGGATTGGGCGAGGTCTGATTGCGTCCAAGTTCTGCGAGTTCCAGTGCTTTTTGCATCCAGCGCTCGTCTTCAGACATCGGCGCATGCCTCCAATCAAAAAGCCCCCTGCAGATTACAGGGGGCATCACAATCATCATAGACAAAAACCAGAGTCGTTCCACAGACAGCGCTTCAGCTTCGGTCATCGACAAGCGTTTTGCAAAACGTTGCGACAAATCAAGCTGAACACTGCAAATAGAGCGCTCAAGCTGTCTCCTTCTTTCATCCGGACTATACCGTCGGTACTGGATTCTCACCAGTTCATGCCAAATGGCTCGTGGACTTCGCATATGCGTCACCACCGATCGGGAATTGGCCAAAGCCTCACCCTGCCCCGAAGGAATATGCAATTTTTACTTATCATAGTCCAACGTCAACCCGAGTGCAAGCCCGCTTTTCTACCTATGCCAACTGATGGCGGATGGCGTAGATGGCCGCTTGGGTCCGGTCCTGTACCTCCAACTTGATAAAGATGTTGCTGACATGCGTTTTCACGGTTTTGATGCCGATGCCGAGACTGTCTGCGATTTCTTGATTGTTCTGCCCCGTGGCAATGGCGCGCAGCACTTGCAGTTCCCGCTCGGTGAGTTCTTCCCACAAGGCGCTTTGCGTCTGTCCTTGCATTTGTCCAATCAGTGCTTTTTGCACTTGAGCATCCAAATTGGGCTGCCCCGAGGCGGCCTGGCGAATCACGGTGCCAACTTGCTCTGCCGTGCTCGTTTTCAGGATGTAAGACAAGGCGCCAGCACGCACCGCGTCGAGCACAAGGCGTTCCTCCACCGAACTGGTCAGCACGACAATCTGACTTGAGCAGCCACGTCGCTTCAACTCGATAATCGCTTCGACGCCGGACATGATGGGCATGAATAAATCCATCAAGATGACGTCCGCTTGTAGCTGCATCGCCATCTGTACGGCCATCTCTCCATTTGCGGCTTCGCCGACCACTTCGATATCCGCTATCGTTTCGAGATAGCTGGTCAAGCCGAGGCGGACAATATCGTGATCGTCCACAATCAGTACGCGAATCATCATTCATCCTCCACTACCCTGAAAATAATGCGGTACCCTAGTACTGCGCCATTCGCGATGCCTTGATTGACTGGGAATTGCGTGTTTCTGCTGGTGTGGGACGCATTACGCATCATGGTGGTCCACCGCGCTGGCGCGCGGAATGATGACCCTGACAGTCATGCCGGGATTGCGCGGCAAAAATTCCAAACGTCCACCGAGCAGAAGCGCGCGCTCTCGCATGGCGGTCATGCCATATGTGTCGCCAGCCATTTGCGCTTGACTGTCAAAGCCACAGCCATCGTCGGCGATGATCAGTTCGTAGCGGCTCGTTTGCACCAGCAGTTGCACCATGACGCTGGTTGCATCGGCATGTTTTAAAACGTTGGCGACAGATTCTTGCAGGATACGGAACAACGGCTCCTCGATGGATTGAGGCACCGTTTCGTCACCATGATGGGCGAATGTCCAAGCAAGACCATGACGCTCGGCGACCGCTTGCAGAAAATCGGGCGCCGCTTCGAGGAGTGAGCGGCCCTCCAATTCAATCGGCCGGAGGTGCAGCAACAAAGCCCGCATTTCTCGCTGGGCCTGATTGGCCAACTTTTCAATCTGTGTCACCGTGTCCGCCAATCGGGGTGAACCTTGTTGGCTCTGATTGCGTGCCGCTGCGGCAAGCAAAGTCAGCGAAAAGAGCTGTTGACTGACCGAATCGTGCAGTTCACGGGCAACGCGCTGGCGTTCTTCCATCGTCGCGGCCCGCTCTGCGCTTTGCGCTAAACTGGCGTTTTCGGCGGCCATTTTTTGCAACAAAGCCACCTGTTGTTCAAGGCGCTCGCCCATGCGATTAAACTGAATGGCCAGATGGTCGATCTCGTCTTGTCCGCCAAACGAAACCACACGATGGTGCAAACGGCCGTCGGCAATGAGCACGGCGGCCTCTTCGAGGTCGTACAGGCGGCGGCGGATGGTCTGAACGAGCAGGTAACCGACAAAGGCAGTCAACAGAAGCAATCCAATACCGATGCCAAACAACCAAGTATACATCTGATGTTTGCTGATTGACTCGCGCATGAGCGGAGTGAACAGCACCCCGCAGAGATAGGCCAACGCAACAAGTGTGACAAAGGTGGCGACAACACGCATGCGAATGGTGTTCATGGCTATACTCGGACCACTTCGACGTCCCCTATCCGCAAGTCGATGAAGATGCGGCAGCGACGGGACGCAGTGGCAAAATTCGCGTCTTGCACTTGAATGAAGCGGCCGGTCCCAGAATTCCTGTCGCCAAATACCACAACGTCTCCCAATGATACGCCTGCTTCCACGGAAACAGGGAGATCTTCTGGCACGAGCACGCGGACATCGCCTATCCATCCACTGATCTCAATTTGGTACGAACCGTCCTCAATGTGCGCTGTGGCCAAATTGATGCGGACATCGCCAATGCCGTTCCACAAATTCATATCGTGTAGCACCCAAGTTGATTTGCCAAGCGATAAATCGCCGATGACCCGCCATTCCATTTTTCGTTGATTTCTATCTTTTTTTCGAGCCACCACTTCAACGGTTTTCACATTGGTGCTGTCTGTATCTTTTTTTTTGCTGTCGTTCTCCTCCGATTCCTCCCACAGTTCCATCTCGTCGTCTTGGTTTGCATTATGCACGGATGGTTCATCCCGACGCTTTCGCCGCCGCGGTACGATGAATGACAAACCAATAAAGATGACGGCTAGTGTGAACAACAAGCTCCAATAGCCTATCTGGTTTAATCCCGGAAATTGCCCCGTGCCTTTCAGTGCGTACACCAGCCCCAGCACGATCATAAACAAGGAACCCCAGGGAATTTTGCGGCGTCTGCCCAATTCGTTTAAACCGAAACAGCCGAAGATCACCAGCAACAGCGGCCACAATACAGCGCCGGAAGTCCACGAGATGCTGACGGGCATCAGATTCATTTGGATGAGCAAGTACACAATTCCGATGATGACAACTAGGCTGCCAATCGCAGCATTACGGCCCATTTTCTATCGCCTCTTTAAAATGTTTGTGGATTCATGCTACCTGCTCTCTTGATGAATGACAACCACATAGAGTTGCAGCCGGGATCAGACTTTAGTCGGAGATGAGCGGGTACTTGACGGCCGATTCTGTATGCGTTTCATTCCGGTATGATATGGGAGAATGATTTGATCATCAGGCGGAGGCGTTTTTGTGTTTAGGAATCGACACTTTGTGACACTGTTGACAGGACAACTGGTTTCAACGTTCGGCAACAATCTGTTTGGCATTGCTCTACCTTGGTTTGTGTACAGCGTCACTGCATCAAAAGCAGATCTGTCCTTGATTGGTGTCGCGCAATCATTGCCCAATTTGGCTAGTCTGTTTACCGGCGTTTTTGTGGACCGTTGGTCAAAGCGAAAGACGATGTTGTCAGCTGACTTCATACGCGTTGTACTCTGTGTGGTCTTGATGGCCATCAGCGTTGTCCATGCTTCTTTGTGGCCCATTGTCCTGATTGTGTTTCTCTTGCAATGCGTAGGCAGTTTCTTTGGCCCGGCTGCAGCTGCGTTTGTACCGCTGGTTGTGGCGGAAAAAGACATCCCGACGGCCATGGGTATCGAACAATCCGGTTCTGCGACGGCGCAATTGGTGGGCACCTTGTCTGGCGGTGTGTTGCTGACGCTACTTGGCGCGCCACTGCTCTTTCTCTTTGACGGGTTCTCGTTTCTCGTTTCTACGGTCAGTTTGTTGCTGATTCGCGTCAAAGAATATCCCGCAAAAAGTGTGGAGATTCATGAAAAACGGTCATTTTTCCGCGAGTTCATCGGTGGGATTGTCATGTTTCAGAAGTCTCGTTTTCTGTTGTTGACACTTGTGGCAGCGCTGGTCGTCAATTTTGCGACCGCGCCGTTTGATCTTGTGCTCACCGCCTGGGTGAAGGGGCCAATGCACGGTTCACCGATACAGCTTGGCATCGTCAATGCAGCATTTTTCATCGGCGTCATTTTAGGCGGATTGGTCCTCGGACGCATCATCAAGTCGATCTCGCTGCGTCATTTATTCCTGTTCAGCCTTGTGATTGCGGGGATATGCGTCATGGGCATGGGCTTGTTTGCGAGTGTGATTTGGGACGCTTGTCTCACAGTGTGCATTGGTTTTGTAATTGGTTCCCTCAATGGCGGCTTTTCCTCGGTCGTCATCCAATCTATACCTGCGTCTCTACGCGGGCGGGCTTTCGGCGCCATCGGTGCATTGTTTTCCATGATGATGCCTGTGGGCATGGCCATAGCAGGCTTTGTCATGACACATACGACGTTGACGACGGTGTTTTGCGGCATGGGGGCGATGAGCATTCTCTCCGGACTGACGTTTTGTCTGCCAATTCGCGAAGATCTTCAAGCTGCATTCGCACCTGTCGAACACATGCCGTCACAAGTGGAAGGTTGATTGCTGTACGGATCAGCTAAAACAGTCGGACTAGATATATCAGTTCAACTCAAAGTGTCGTTAGCAATTGAACTTGCCAATTAAACACTGTGTTTGTTCCCTCTTTGATATTCTAGTTACTGGTATCATTTAAAATACAGTAAGACAAAAGCCGCTTAAGGCGGCTTATCTGTATTCGTTGGCCTCTTTCGTGATCGCGCTTAATGAATAGCAAGTTGGGTGAATCAATTACATCATTTATAGCACTATGTTGCCCGTCACTGAACATATCAGCAGTTGCTTGAGGGCATCACTAGAGATTTTTGGTTTCAATTCTTACTCAAATCGTTACTACCTTTTGAGTTTTGCTTGCCATTCCATTCCTAGCAGGAAGAAAATTGACGGAATGATTGAAGATATGAATAGAAGTGGAGCGCCAAGCCAAAAGTTTGGATCAATCAATTCTATGGACGCTAAGAATGGTGCGTTATACGCAAAATACATACCCAGCAGGTTAATATCATTTGTCGACGTATTCACTATTTCAACTGCGCAGAGGATACCAATAACAAAGGGTAATAGCACAGAACACGTGTTTTTGACTGGAGACGCCTTTGCTTTCAAAATGTATCTTCCAGTAAAGATGAAAGATATCATAACAATAAATGACAATGGAATCATGATTAAAAGTTGCCATTTGGAATGTTGATTGTATCTGAAAAAATAGTTAGGGATTAGATAGATGATATACGTAGCAATCACAATCAACACATATGCGAAAAGTGAGGTTACATTGTTTCGCCTCAAATATCCTGCCCCCCTATGGAAAAACGTACAGTGATAAATTCTGTATCTTCTTGAATTAACCTGCTCCTGATGAATGTAACCGTTAATGTAGTAAGTTACTCCCCGGTTTACCATTGAGACTTGGGGACAACATGCATTTCACACCAATTTATGTTGATAACCCCAATGCAAGGTCTCTACGGGGCATAATATAACTCTATTTCCCAGTTCATTTTCCGTGATCAACGATTGCTTTACATAAAATTAAGTATATGTTCACAAGCTATTAAATTTATTGAAATAAAATTCAGATAGATTCGTGTATAATGAATTTTATATCGAAATATGTCGAACAATGTCTAAAAACATAGTGCATTTGGGAGTGGAACAGAATGAAAACGCAATTCAGTAAATGGTTAGAAGAAAAAGAAATACAACCAATGGAGTTTGCAAAACGATACGGAATCGAATTGGAAATTTTAAACCAACTCATTTCCGACACAAATGCAGAAATCACACATGATGCACGTAATAAATTACGCAAAGCCATACGAGAAATCGAACCGACAGCGAACACATATGATTTTTGGAGTGTATCCTCAACCAATACCGTTCAGAACCCTTTTTATGATGTTTCGTGACCAACTCCCCATGCCTAAAGGCAGGGGCTTCTCAGAACACGCATGGCGCAACCCGCCTACGTTATGTCCTGAAGGCTCAGTCCAAGCCAACCAGTAACGCTATATTGCACGCTTCAAAATGTTTTTTGCGGCGTTGATATCTCTGTCCTGAACGTATCCGCAGTGTTCGCAATGATGGGTACGTTCGGAGAGCTTCTTCGGTACCATTTCACCGCAGTTTGAGCAAAGTTGACTTGTGTTCTTGGGATCAACCAGCACAACACCACGACCAGCTTCTTCCGCTTTGTACGCGGTGAATTTGACGAGTTGATTCCAAGACGCATCAACGATGCTCTTTGCCAGATGGTGATTCTTGACCATGCCCTGCGTGTTCAAGTTCTCGAATGCGATCAGACCATACTTGTTCACCAATTTCCTAGACACTTTGTGCGCGTAATCCTTGCGTTGATTCGCAATGTATTCATGTAGCATACCACTATGTCATCTAACGTTTAGTTGATCGTTAAAAGACATTTCGCCTAACGGCGAGCGCCTTATGTCCCCATAGCTAAAGCAATGGGGTTTACGGAGCTTCTGATAAAAAGCGGAATACACTTCAATCAAATCCCATCGAAACATAGAATTAGCGCTAAACTGTGTCTTCTAAGCGTATGTAGTTTTTATGACGATGAATGTTGAACTCCGATATACCACGTTCGTCATACGGCACATGCTCCTTGAACATTCGCACGCGAATGTTCAAGAAGATCTACGCAAGACGCAAGAGTAATATCGTCGTGTTTGTTTCACGTTCTTAAACGAAGGTCAGCAAATCGAATCATACCACCTGAATAATTCAGGAATTACAGTGCGATTGTTCGAGCGTTCGTGACCGTTTTAGAGGTCGTCTCTTGCTCTGACCGAAACAAATGGGTTTCACATGCTACTCGCATTTCTTGAAGCGGTGGTATTGTCATTCATCCACCTCCCTTTGCTTAATTTTCAGATATATTATAAAAGATCCGTCAGTCCCACAATGAAACCGCAAGTGAATCAACCTACCGTGTCACTACACAGCCGGGGCAATCCACGTCGTCCTTATCGTAGTTGGTGTGACATTCCATGCAGTGGTTCTCGTCTTCATCATAGCTGGTATGACACTCCATGCAATGATTCTCGTCCTTGTCGTAATTGGTGTGACATTCCGTACAATGATTTTCGCTCTCATCGTAGTTAGTATGACATTCCATGCAATGATTCTCGTCCTTGTCGTAATTGGTGTGACATTCCGTACAATGATTTTCGCTCTCATCGTAGTTAGTATGACACTCCATGCAATGATTCTCGTCCTTGTCGTAATTGGTGTGACATTCCGTACAATGATTTTCGCTCTCATCGTAGTTGGTATGGCACGCCATGCAGTGATGCTCATCAATATCGTAGTTGGTGTGACACTCCGCACAATGGTTCTCGCTCTCATCGTAGTTGGCATGACACTCCATGCAATGATTCTCGTCCTTATCGTAGTTGGCATGACACTCCGCACAATGGTTCTCGCTCTCATCGTAGTTGGCATGACACTCCATGCAATGATTCTCGTCCTTATCGTAGTTGGCATGACACTCCGCACAATGGTTCTCGCTCTCATCGTAGTTGGCATGACATTCCATGCAGTGATGCTCATCAATATCGTAGTTGGTGTGACACTCCGCACAATGGTTCTCGCCCTTATCATAGTTGGCCTGATGCTTCGTACGCTTCCTCTCATCTTTGTTGTAGCTGGAGTCACGTTCTAGGTGATGGCGGTCGCATTCGTCATCCATCGTCTTTGGTTCGAGGTCAGAATTGGTTAAGTCCGCATCATTCCTCGGCGGCGTCGCCGCAGTACGCGTCTTCCCGTACCACAGAGCTCGGAATCCCTTGGAGCGGATTCGCGTTGGAATTTCTTTGACACGGTTGCGGACCTGGTCAACCAATGCGTCACGCATCCCCTCCATAATTTCCGTACGAAGATCCGCAACCAGTTGGGTACGGAAAGTCTCCATGCGTTGGCCTGCTTGGAGGTCCGGGCTGATATTTGCGGGGGATGCTTCTGCGTGCGTGACTTCCCCGGTTTGCATCTCATTCACTTCCCCGGTGTGCGACGATTCTTCAGCGGCCTTCAATGGTGGATTCGCACCGAGTAGCGTGTCGATGGATATGCCAAAACACGCCGACATCGCAGGCAGTAGCGTAATGTCCGGCGCCGCCAATCCATTCTCCCACTTCGATACTGCCTGCGCGGAAACCCCAAGCTGATCCCCAAGTTCTTGCTGTGTCATTCCCAGGTGTAAGCGAAACTGTTTTACGCGTTCACCCAACGCGTTTAGATCCAGCATGTCTTTCTCCCCTTCATTCGAGTTTGAGGTTATTTGCTAGGAGCATGACACAGACAAATTCCATCGAGCAATCGACCAGTGGTTGAATGCCTGATCGTGCGACACATCTCGTCTTCTCAACCACAGGTTTATAAACACTCTACCATTGGTTGAGTTGATGCGGCATAATATTCCCTGTTCTTCTGTTGCTTTTAAATTTATTGGACATTATGGTAATTGTTATCCCTTTATCCCTACACTGCAGGGACTTCTTTGGAACCTGCATTCAGAGTCATAAGACCAATTTCGCGACAACTTCACCATTCTTTATTGCACCTGTTTCCACAAAGCCGAAGCTTTTGTATCGTTTTCTCGCTCTATTGTTCTCCGGATTATAGGAAAGGTAAACTGTTGATGCTTCCCCTTGTGGGGATCTCCTAAACATCTCAATTGCTCTTATCAACGCCGCCTTACCATATCCCTTTCCTTGAAAGCGCTTATCAATCATAAATCGACATATCCCATAGCAGAATTCGTCACCATCATCGTGTTATCATTATAGATAGCATATGTCATTGGCGGTAGTTCATCATTTAGCAAAGCGACATATGACTCTGCATTACTGTAGATGTTGTCTGCAATAAAATCATCTTATTCTTCCGTAACTCGCAGTCCGATGCATTCTTCCCAGTTGTCCCATGTAATTTCGCAAAAATCTATCATAAATATAGCCTCCTAGGGTGCATTTTCGCTTATTTCTTTAAGTCTCAGATTTCGCTTCATTATAGAAATGCTGCCCCATTTCATCCCATATCGCTCAAGTATTTGTTTACACAGGCGATTTGCGAATCAGTTTGCGAGATCGAGCGTCAACCAATTCAAAACTGGCCCTCTTGTGAACCCGGACTTCTCAGCGAGGTTCTTCATCGCCTCATTGTCTTCTTCTGTCCATAAAATGAGTGTTCGGAAATTCCTCTTACAAGCTTCTTGCATTGCAGCAGTCAACATCGCGCCACCGAGTCCTTTACGTCGATGCGCCCCGTCGACTTTGATATATTCCAGGTCGGCAACACCAGCCTCCATAAGTGAGCCACACGCAGGAGCGGGAAACCAAATATCTGCTTCTGCTACCTGTTGACTGTCCCGGCTCATGAGAAGCTCAAAGTCACGTTGGTTCTGCGATTTTGTGGTGAGTGTGTAGTCATATGGACGCTCAGATGCTGTCATTTTGTCCTCGTTGCACCAATACATAACCCACTGTTCGCTTGTTAGCTTGCAATCCGCTTGGTTGAATGGAGTCAGCAAGTGGGTCCAACAATCTGCAATACCCTGCCATCCGGGAGCGAACGGGTTGCGCGTTGATTGGAGCAACGATCGATTTTCTTCGCGTAGAAGTGAAATGACCTCATTGATAAATTCTAGGACGTGTGCCTGATATTCCTCTAGCCCTACCATCCAAAACATGGCGGCTGGAGATGATGTATCATCCGGTAAAAGAAGTTGTACCGCTGCGACAACCGTTTCATTCGTCTTTGCAACAAAACAAGGAGTGCGATATGAATCTGGAACAGTTTCCGGATACCACAGTCTGTGATAATGCATGGGATCTCGGATGATGGATATGATTTCGTCATGACTTGGAATAATGAACGGAGGAATCATTGCCAGGTGTTGTCGGATTAACACTGCAACTTGCGGGGTATCTTCATTTGTCAATTCGCTGAGCACAATTGCCACATCCCCTTTCAATTCTTCCAGATGAGTTCCAATGGTTGAGCATATCGTAGTGCTTCCTCTGTTTGTTACCTTGAACAAAAAAATCCTGTACAAAATGCTCTGTACAGGATTCTACCATGCGCTGGTTCGACATCTCTCCCAGCCTATTCAACAATTTGGCAAGAATATCTGGTAATAATCAACATCTTGCCACTTGTCGAACTTATACCCTACTTCCTTGAGGCGTCCGACAAATTCAAAGCCCAGTTTGGTGTGTAACCGCACACTTGTCTCATTTCCGCTCGTGATGCTGGCAATGACCACGTGATGATGCAAGGCAACTGCCCGCTGCAACAGTTCCTGCATCAGTGCTTTGCCAATCCCCCTGCCGTGTGCCTGTTCATCTATGTAAACAGAAGATTCCACTGTTCGCGCATACGCTTCTTTTTCACGGAAGCGAGACAAGGAAGCATATCCTCTGATTTCGCCATTTTCTTCCGCCACAATCAGCGGGTATTGTCCGCCGTAATGATGGAACCATTCTGTTCGTGCTGCCAGCGTCTGTACTTCAATGTCGAAAGTGGCCGTGGTCGTTAGAATCGCTTGGTTGTATATCCGCAAAAGATCCGGCAAATCTGTGATTTGCGCATCACGAATGTTTATCAAGGCCCAAATCCCCTCCGTAGCGTATCCATGCGTGATACGCATCACTCTGATTCGGAGCGTATATGCTGACAAGCAAAAAAGCAACTACATTTCCTAGGCGATTTTTTACATGTCTCCAACAGGAGGATATTCACTATAAAATAACCCGCCCCAATTGTCGGGGCGGGTTTTAGATGGAAAAGTCTGGTGCGTTTATCCGCGCTTTAGCCCTTGATGCCAGAAAACGTGATTCCTTCGATGAAACGTTTTTGTACGAAAAAGTAAATGGCGATGATGGGAATCGTCGTGAGCAGCGCGACAACCATCAATTCCTGCATCATCACTGTGTGCTGTGTCTGAAACTGCTGCATGCCAATGGAGATGGTGTACTGGCTGTTTTTGTTCAGATAAATCAGCGGTCCCATAAAGTCCCCCCACGAGGCCATGAACTGAAATAATCCGACGGTCAAGACGCCAGGCATCGAAAGTGGCAACATGATTCGGAAAAAGATGCCGTACTCACTCAAGCCGTCAATTCGGCCGGCATCTTCGAGATCTGTCGGCAGACCTAAATAGAATTGGCGCAAGAGAAAGATCATAAATGGACTCCCCAGGAAGTTGCCGAGAATCAGTGGCCATGGTGTGCCGACCAACCCGACTTTTGTCCACTCCACATAGAGGGGAATCATGGTCACGGTGGCCGGTAGCATCATGACGGCAATCGTCAAACCAAACAGCCATTTTTGCCCAAACCACTGAATGCGCGCCAAACTGTATGCGACCATCGGATTGACCAACATGGCGCCAAGCGTGGACAACCCAGTGATATAAAACGTGTTCCACAGATAGTGTGGAAACGGAATATCTCTAACGGCGTTGAGCCAATTTTTCCATACGAACGGATGCGGAATCCATACCGGTGGCGACGCCGACAATTGGGCATCCGGTTTGAGTGAAGTCGAGATCATCCAGACAAACGGAAAGATACTGAATATCGCAATGATGATGACCGCGATATATCCAACAATTTTAGCGGGTCTGATCGTCATGGAAGTTCCCCCTATCGTTCCTTTTTGCCTTGGTAGAACACCCAGCGCGCTTGGCTGCGGAAAATGATCAGGGTGATGAGCATGATGACAATAAACATGATCCAAGCTTGAGCAGATGCGTACCCCATCTTGAGATAGGAAAAGGCGGTGTTGTACTGGTACATGCCGAAAAACATCAAAGAATCGTTCGGATTGCCGTTGCCGCCGCTGACCAAGAAAGGCAAGTTGAACTGCTGGAACGCGCCGATGATCCCCATGATGAGTTGAAAGAAAATCACGGGTGTCAGGAGTGGCAAGGTCACATATTTCGCTTTATACCATAGACCAGCGCCGTCCACGTCTGCCGCATCGTACAATTCCTTGGGCACGTCTTTTAAACCAGCGAGATAAATCACGGTCGATCCGCCAACGCCAGTCCACAAACTGACGAGCACCAGGGCTGGCATCGCCCAGGTTTCGCTCGAAAACCAACCGGGACCGTGGATGCCAAACAATTCTAAAAACCAGTTGACGACGCCGATTTCCGGATTTAGTAGCCAGTTCCAGATGATCATGATGGCAATGACTGGAACCAGACTTGGCACAAATACAGCGGTGCGAAACAACGCCTGTCCTTTAAATTTGACGTTCAACAGCATGGACACTAAAACGCCGAGAATGATGGAAAGTGGCACATAGACCACAGTGTAATAGAAAGTCACCCGCATGCTTTTTAAGAATGTGGGATCCAGAAACAGCGCCTTGTAGTTTTGGAGGCCGATGAAATTGCCGGGTTTCAGGATACTGTAATCTGTCAAACTGAAATATAGTGAAGCGATGATCGGGACGATAAACAAGAAAAGCAAACCGACCATCCAGGGAAGTGAAAATAAAAAACCAGCTGTCTGTTGTTGGCGGCGCAATGGATTGCTGCTTTTGCGACGTTTGCTTTTCTTAGTGACATTACTTTGTGTAGTTGCATTTGATAGCGACATGTGCCCTGCCTCCCTCATGTGCTTTTTGCAGCAGATAGAACTGTGCTGTGGTTGGCATCGAAGCGCTGTTTCACATGTTGTTGCTATTGTTGTTGCGCATTGAATTTGTTGTCGATGGCCTCCAACACAGATTTTGGATTGGCGGACTGATCATTCGTCACATTGCTTTGCGCCTGCAACAGGTCATCCCACAGTTCGCCGCCAAAAGGTGTGACAGGGCGCGTGTGGGTTTCAGGGAGCAGTTTTGCCGCCAGTTTATCTACCGTCTGATTGACAATGATGTCACCTGGCTTCCCCAGATTTTTAACCATGGAGATGAGCGGCGGATACTCAGTGCTCACCTTGTTGAATTCCATCTCTTGCTTGGGTTGATTCAACCACTTCATAAATTCAAACGCCGCTTTTGGATGCTTTGATCCTGTAGGAACAGCCCAGGAAATGCCCCCTGACCAGGTTGTCCCTTTGCCGTCGACGGTTGGAATGGGCTCGACACCGTATTTCAGATTGGGCGCCTGTTGCCGCAAGGTCGCGATGGCAAATTCTCCGTTAATCTCCATCGCCAGCTTGCCGGCATTGAACGGATCGATACTTTGCGGAACTGAACTGACAAACGCGTTGAGGCGTGAAATGCCGTATTTTTTGGCAAACTGCTGCTGCCAGACAAATGATTGCACCCCTTTTGGACAAGCCAAGTTCAGTTTCCCGGACTTGTTGACAAAGTTTGCGCCAAATGCCCATGCCCAGGTGTAATAGCTTGCACCTTGGCTCTCCCAGGGAACGAAGCCAGCTTGTGTGATGTTTCCCTGCTGATTGACTTTGGTCAGCTTAGCCGCGTCTTTGTCCAGTTGCGCGATGGTTTTTGGCGGATCGTTCGGGTTGAGACCAGCCTTTTGGAAGAGTGTCTTATTCCAAAATAAAAAGCGAACATCTGTATACCAGGGCATGGCGTACAAGTCGCCGTTGTAACTGTTGGAATCCCACACGGCAGGGATATACTGTGATTTTTTCACACCATCCGCTTTCGCGTATGGAGCGAGATCGACCAATGCGCCTTTGGAGGCGTATTCAGGAATGGTCAAACTGTCGACTTCGGCCACGTCAGGCGGGTTTCCTCCGGCGATGGCGGCAATCAGTTTTTGCGCATTTTGGCCATTTGAGGCCACATACGTGGCATTGACATGAATATTTTTGTGGGTCTCATTAAACTCTTTGACCAATTTCAATGTTTCGTCGCCCGTGGCGGATCCTTCTACATACCACGCAGTCAGTTGGATGACATGGTTGGCAGATGATGATGTTTGCTCGGAACCACATCCACTGATCAGGCTTAAAAGACCGACGGTACAAAGTGGGACAGAAATCGCTTTCTTGTTCATGATTACACCCCCATCAAATTGATGAATTGATGAGTCTACAATTTCTTGTTTCGGAAATTTCTATAAACGAAATAATGGTAATGCCTATGCACAGTTGAGCGTTACACAAGGCTGATTGCGCCCTCTAACCAATGGATTCGGTACGGAAAAGGTATTTAGAAGGAAGTCGTGCTGCAAAGTGTGAGGAGATTGCTTCAAAGAAGAAATGGATTTGCCAATTGTGGTGTTCAGTGTAAACAAAGATGTGTTCCCGTGACCATATTGGTTGAGGGATACATAAGCCACAATATTGAATTGTCAAAATCCAGGTCGATTTTACCAGTCTTACTTTGATTGCGCCTAAACAGTTGTATGTTTGAAATTTGTTATATATTATACGCCCCACTTTCTCATTTGTCTAGTTTATAAACAAAATTCAGCATGAAAACATATGAAATATTATGTGTTTTCATGCTTTGATTTTCGTGCGTAAAAAACCGGGCACACGAATGACCGTGTGTCCGGATCCATCACGCATGGCGGTCTATCAACGGAATACATCTGTACTGTTTTGGTACGCCACATCTTTTCGCACATGTCTTGCATTGACCGCGCGAGCAAGGACGAAAAGCAGGTCGGATAGACGGTTTAAATATTTTAGCGTCGGCGTGTGGATTTCCTCCACCTGCATCAATGCCACCGTTCGTCGCTCTGCTCGACGCACAACTGTACAGGCGACGTGCAGGTGGGCTGCGCCAAGCGTTCCGCCACGCAGTACGAACTTCTGTATTTTATCAGCTTCCGCTTGGAACTGATCAATCCAAGGTTCTAATTCAGCCGCAGCTTCTTCTTTTGTGCGAAAGGTATATTTTTCGTCGTTGATGGCTGCCAGATCCGCCCCGACATCCCACAAGGTCTGTTGGATTGTGGTTAAGACATCGACGATGTCGGTCTGCCCTTCCTGTTCCAGATAGCTGCTGGCAAGACCAATTACTGCACCAGCTTCATCAACCGTGCCATAGGCCTCCACCCTTTTGTCATTCTTATATCGCCGTATTCCGCCAATGAGCGCGGTCTGTCCTTTGTCTCCGCCTCGTGTGTACATACGCATATGATGTGCTCCTTTTGTTTGCATTTTGTAAAATGACGATGTGCAGATGTGCAATGGATACTTAAATCTTAGCAAATAAACTTGTGATCCCATATACCAAGTGAAAGATAGATATCATTTGCTGCTTGCGCGTGAGTCTGCAATACTGGAAATGATATAGAGCAAACAAAGGAGGCGGTTGCAATGCATTTGCGCGCACTCACCATCCAAGCGACTGATACTGAACGCTGTCAGTTCCCATTTACCATTCCTTCTATTGCACCTTTGCATGAAATGACACTCAATCAATCTGTCACGCTGTTTGTCGGAGAGAACGGCACGGGAAAATCTACGCTTTTGGAATCTGTTGCGGTGGCAGCACAGTCCATCACGGTTGGCATGGAAAGCGTGCAGACCGACGCGCACATGGAGCCAGCTAAGTCGTTGGCGGATGCATTGAAACTCGTATGGAACAAACGAACACGGACAGGGTTTTTTTTGCGGGCTGAAGACTTTATTGGCTATACGCGACAAATTGATTGGATGCGCAAAGATCTAGAAGCGCGCTTGGCGGAGGTCACTGAGGAATACAAAGATAGAGAAGGGCTGTCTGCTTCGCTAGCCAAGCTTCCATTGCTGAAATCACTCTCTGAACTGAAGCAGGCGCATGGGGATGGTCTGGAACACATGTCACATGGGGAAAGCTTTCTTTCACTGTTTCAGTCACGAGTCAGGCCGAATGGATTGTATCTACTGGACGAGCCAGAGACCCCACTCTCCCCTATGAAACAACTTGCTTTGCTGTCCATGATTGTCGATTGGACCAAGCAAGGCTGCCAATTTATCATTGCCACGCACTCGCCCATTCTGATGGCCATACCCGGTGCGCAAATTTACAATTTTGACGATCCGCCCATTCATTCGGTCGCCTACGACGATTTGGACCATGTCAATCTGATGCGCGATTTTCTCAATCGTCCCGAACAGTTTCTTCGTCACCTCAGCTGACAAATATTTCGCATTATTTCCGTTTGTGCTCTGTTCCCGCCAAGGCATTGCGCAGCCAGCTGAGGACATCCTGATATACCAGTTCGCGAATCGTTTCGTGCAATAGTTCATGTCGCGCTTTTGCATAGAGTTGATAATGTATATTTTTTAGGCCAGCTTTCCCGTAGGCGCGAACCAAGCGGCGAACACCTTTGCCGCGCCGACTCAATGGATCTTCTTCCCCGGAAATCAGTAAAATCGGCAAACGTGACGGAATCTGCCGCAAGGCCTGTGGACGGTAAATGGTTTGCAGAGCAGTAAACAGATCATACATGGAGGCGGCAGACAAGGGAAAGCCGCAGAGGGGATCCGCCAGAAAGGCCTGGATTTCGTTCGCATCGCTCGAAAGCCAATCATATGCGGTTTGATTGGGGCGAAATTGGCGATTGTACATGCCAAATGTCAATCTTGTGAGCATTTTACTTGAAGCGATTGGGCCATTTTGCCGCGCGTACAACTTGGCGATAAAGCGTCCCAACTGCAATATTGGCCCCTGAGATCCGGTTGTGCCGGATAAGATGCATGCATCCAGATGCTTGCCAAATTCATTCAGATACGCTTGCGCTACAAAAGATCCCATACTGTGTCCGAACAACACAACAGGTGTTTTACCATACTGAGCTCGGACATGTTGAACAACCAAATGCGTGTCTTGGACAAGACGTGTAAATCCGTCTACTCCTAAATACCCGCGAGTCCCCTCTTGCCCACCTGTATCTCCATGCCCTCGTTGGTCATATCCCACGACGTGATAACCGGAGGATGCCAGCGCGCGAGCAAACCCATCATAGCGGCCAATATGCTCACCCATACCGTGTAGTATGACAATGACACCCATTGTGCGCACCAAATCAGACGATGGCCAGTGACGACAATAGAGCATTGTGTCATCTGGCGTTCGCAGTTGAAACCGTTCTTCTTCCATGCGCGTAAGACCTCGCTTTACATGGATTTCCTAGTTTCCTGTGAATTGGCGTCGACCGATTTCATCAACCTGGTTTTGGGATAAAAATAGGCATAAAAATCATACATCTGATGTTTGTCATAAACGGATTGATCCGGCATCGGATTCGGAATCCTGATTTCCTGCCCCAACGAAGAACCGTAGTGGCTAAAAACATCTCCCTGATAACGGTAATCCTTTACGTCGGCGACATCGGCGACCTGCTTGTGGAAATGTGTTCCAATCGAGTCAAATACCGTTGCCCCAAGCACATGCCAATCCGTATATTTGGCATGGTATGCGAGATACATCCGCTGTGACAGCCATGCGCCCAAAGAATGGCCCGTGAAGACGACATTATACTGCCCTTTAGGCAAACTGGTCCGCACTTGCTCCACGAAATTCTTGGCAGGCTTGAGTTGATTGATCCAATCGGGCATATCAAGATAAATGCCTGCGTCATTGACCAGATCTGCAGCGTCATCCGTGCCCCGGAAGGCCACGACCACCGTATTTCCTTTTTGGAACGCGATCGCGTAAAATCCATTTTTGTTGTGTAAATCATCAATGGCGATGATTCGCCAATTGTTCAGATCAGAGAAAAAATAGCGATTTGCATCGGAATATGACACATGCCAATCATGTTTATTTACATATGCGACCTGGTGATAAATGCCACTTGGTCCCTTTTTTTCTGCCGACAGCGTATCCAGTGCCTGCAGTGTATCATTTTGATAACTGTCCAGATTGGCATATGCCAAATCCGACATTTTCATGAGCACACCATCATATACGCCGCCGGTGATATCTTTTGCTTGGTTCTCTTGCGGCGACGGGATTTTCTCGTGATTGACAACTGCATGGACGACAAGAAAGCGGCAAGGAATGAACAAAATGGCAAACATCACAGTAAAACCGATTATGCGTCTAAAATATGTGGAAGCCAACATGTTAAAGCTTGTCTCATCCCTTCAGTGGCTGTTCTGCTGTACGAATTTAAACAAACCAATTTACGCGCGCAGAATACAGTCCCTGGTACCAACTACCTGTCGTCACAGTATATCACGTACTGGAAATGGTGTGGACATTCTTTTCCGTGTCCTGTTGCTTGAGTATTTCCTGCCGCAGGCGCAGGCGTTGAATTTTACCAGTGGCCCCGGTGGGCAATTGTTCGACAATGCAGATTTCGGATGGTCGCTTGAATTTACTTAATAACTCCAAGCAAATTTTGTTGAGCGATTCGCGCATGTCGGATACAAGCATTGCTTGATGCACCGTGACATATGCGACAATTCGCTCACCGAGCACTGCATCTGGAACGCCGATGACTGCGGCCTGTTTCACGTTGGCGTGCGTCAACAAGACTTCCTCGATTTCCCGCGGACTGACTTTTTCACCAGCTCGATTGATCAGTTCTTTTTTGCGTGCGACAAGGTAGACGTACCCATCATTATCACGATACCCAATGTCGCCAGTTAAAAACCACCCATCGACAAATGAATCTGCTCCTGCACCACCAGCGTATTCCGAAATGACAGATTGACCACGCAAGGCGATTTCCCCTGTTTCGTTTGGCGGCAATGTTTCAAACTGGTCATTGACCACCTTCAATTCAACGCCATATGGCAAGCCAACAGAACCTGCTTTGCGCGGTTGCGGTGGCAACGGATTGACGCAAATTTGGCTTGCGGCTTCCGTCATGCCATACGATTCAATCACTGGAATGCCAAAACGCTGTTCAAACTGCCGCAAGGTGTTCGCTGGCAGGGGCGCTGAAGCCGACCTGACAAAACGCAACGTCGTCGTTGAAACCGGTCCTGAAGTTTGCAGCAGAATGGTGATGATGGCTGGAACCGCTGAGACCCACGTGATCTGGTTTGCCGCAATCGTGGACCAGAAGCGGCGGGCGCTGAATTTGCGCTGTAAAATCAGCTGACCACCAGACAACAAAGTCGACCACAGCACGACCACCTGTGCATTGATATGAAACAGCGGCAAAAAACAATACGCAGTATCTGCATCGGTCAGCGCATGGCTGCGAATGACATTGTCCGCGTTTGCCCGCATAATCCGATGACTCAATGTAACACCTTTTGGTCGCCCAGTTGTTCCGGAAGTAAAGAGCATAACGGCGGCTGCCTCGTCGTCTATTTCGTAGGCAAAACCGGAATTTTTGGATGTCGCCATCAGTGGACAACCGAGGAGCACGCCGTCGGCTCCGACCCGAATATAAGGCAAATGATGCATAGACGCTTCCCGGCAAAGGGCATCGCCATTCTCTGTGTCCACAGTCACGACGGCCGCTTTCGCTTCGCTTTGTTCCATCAAACGACTCCATTCGTGTTGTGTGGCATCCGCATGAACGGGCACTGCCACGCGACCAGACAATATCACGCCCAGATATGCCGTCACAAACGCGAATGTGTTGCTGCCAGCAACTAACACGCGCTCACCTTTCTGCACGTGCTCCTTTCCCAACCAAGTTGCCAACTGTCCGGTGCGGACCAGCAGCTCATTGTGTGTGAACCAGCGGCCTTGGCTATCGTCCCAGATTCGTGCGTTGTCATGGCTTGTGGATAAACGTTCAAGCGTATCTTGAATCAGTTTTGACATGGTGGTCACCTCTGGATGGGATTTTTATCTTAAAAATGCATTTCATTGTCCGATATTATTTTGTTGAATAAGCTGCGCCGACAACCCTGTCCAATTGACGTTGTGTCAAACGTGTTCCTGCTTCTTCCACAGACATATTGGCCGTTTCCCTTCCCCAGATGATAAAGGGCATTGCCAAAATGATGAATACAGCGGCGATCCCGATGAACAGGCGGTCAGGTCCAATATGCGCAATCAGAGTCGGAATGAAAAACAGTGTGACACAGCCACTGAGTGCGCGTGCGGTCATTTCACTGATATAGACCCCTTCCCCACGCAAGCTGTTCGGATATTGTTCCGCAACGCACAGTTTGCTGACCGGGAAGATGCCAAGTCCGAAAAAGGAAGCCAGAAATGCGGCCAGAATCGCAATCCCAACCGAAATGTGTGTCGCGAACAACAGACAGCCAATGGTAGAGAGAATCACGTACATGCAAAGCACGCGTTTGCGTCCAAATTTTTCGGCTAAATACCCTTGTACAAGTGAGCCGATCCCCGCCGAAAGCATCATCAGTCCGGCATATAAAATCGCATGGCTCTCATCCATTCCTCGTGCGACGAGCAAAGTTGGCCCGTACACCTGTAAGACGTAAAACAGCAGCAGCGCGGCTGTGAGTTGCGCGATGACGAAGATGGTCCGCTGTAGATACGGCGGTTTGCGCAATTGCGCAAAAATGTGGTGCGTATCTTTCTCGTCGCGCCTTGCTGTTTGTATCCGCACATCGTGTAACTTGGTGTCATGCGGGAGATTTGCCTCTTTTTCCAAACGCTCCACCAGTGTTTGCACCTTGTTGAATTGCCCTTTTTGCAGCAGATAACGCGGCGATTCTGGCAACCACAGGAACAGCGGAATCAACATCAACAAAGGAATGCCGCCGAGCAGAAAGGGCACTCGCCAAGAGATGTCGGCCGAGAAGGTATTTAATGCCCAACTGGAAGCCAAATTCGGAATCAGGTAGGCAGCTGTCAAAATGCCGTTTGAGTAACCTACACTCACAGCCCGGCGGCGATTGTGGACAAACTCTGACAGGAACAAATAGGGCATTGGCAGAACCGCGCCTTCGCCAAGTCCAGCAACGAGGCGAATACACAATAATTGGCCGAAATCGTTCACCAACGCGCCCACCAACGTGACGACAGCAAACAGGGCGATGCCGAAAAGGACGACTTTGCGGCGACCAAATTTACCGGCCAAAAGGCCAGCAGGCGCCATGCCGATGACGACGCCGATGGTGGAAATCACACTCAACCAGCCCATTTGCGTGTTATCTAGCTGCCAGTGTGTGTGCAAAGAAGTCAATACTGGACCAAGAACCCCGATGTCAAAAGCTTCAGCGAGCCAAACAAGTGAAAGGAGCGCGATGACACCGACAATAGAGCGCGTGATTGGAATGCGAGACAAACGTGTTAGCAAATTCTCTGCCTGAAATTCTTTGTTCATCGTTGTTCCCTCCATCACGCTGATTTAGATGTTGAAGCGTTCACCAGACGTAAATTGTTGCGGCGTGTATAGCGTCTGCCGACTAAGTAAGAGAGCGCCGGCAGATTGCTAAGTCCTGCGGCCACCAATCCCGCGCACGCATAAATGACGACTACTGTTGGCAGGATGAGAAGTGTGAGTCCCCAATGTGGCCAATGGAGCTTGTTTAAGACAATTTCCGCATAGTGCAATCCAAACGGATGCAAGAGAAAAATGCCAAAAGAATGTTTGCTGAAAAACTTGAGTATATAGTTGATAAATGACGGCACAGACGCTTGATTGGCGACCCAAATGCGCCCCACTTGCCATAAAAGGACAGCCGTGATGAAGCTGTATGGAATCATGATGGGTTGCAACACGGAAATGGCCATGTCGTCCGTTTCATGCAGAACCAGTCTGTCCAATAGCAAATGTCCCCATAGAATGGCGGTCATGCCAAGGAACACGTATAAGATCATGCGGCGCCGCGCTTCCACCCACGCTTTGACTTTGTCGTAGTGAATGGCAAGCAAGCCGCCAGCGACAAACCAGAACTGATAAGTCAGCACGAATCGATCCCGATAGTGATCTAACCAGGCAATCCATCCTGGCAGCTTGTATACATCGACGACCTGCAATACCTCTTTGTTGAACACCATCATGGCGATTTGCAAGATGAAGCTGCCGATGAGCAATGTCATGTGATGGCGTTCCAACTTGCGCAAAAGCGCGACCAAAGCTGGAAAAACGACGTACAATTGCATAGTGACCAATACGTAGTAGAGGAAAAATTGATTGCCGGTAATGAGCGCATGAAAAATTTTGTGTGAGAGCGGCCCAATACTCCAATTAAAATTGTGCACGTACATACCTTCAAACAGAATATAGAGAATGGTCCATCCGATATAAGGCACTGCGATGAACGCAAACCGTTTTTTCCAAAAAGCCAAAATGGAAGTAGGTCGGTTGTAGTACGTAATGAACAGCACGATGCCCGTGATGAACATGAAAGCTTCACGCGTGTAGTGGAGAGAAGAAAGCGCTGCTTCAAGCGACAAATTTAAATGTGAGAGATTGGCCGTTTTGGCATTGATAAACGAACTGACATGAACAGCGACGACGGAAAACATAATACATGCCCGCATCAAATCAATTTCCAGTAGATAGGGCCGTTTTTTCTTTGGTTTATCATGTGCTAAGGCTGTATTGGCGCTAGACATCGACCGCAAAGCCTCCTTTTATTTATCAAATCCCGTGGGTTGTTATGCTCAAAATTGCTTCTTGAATAAGATAACGAGGAAAGATTGAATTCGGATTGAAACCACATCATGTGGAGACAATTGGAGTCGTTTCCTAACCGTAATTCTCTTATATCAAAACAAGCAAGTTTTGTCATTGAGCAATTGATAACATTCAACCCTATGGCGATTTATCTCAGAATAGCCTACCGGGATCGAGCACATGATGCAAGCGGTCATGTATGTCATTGACGCCGTCCTTTTCTAATGGTCTGCCTTCTCCGCTTGTTTTTTGATTTCACCTTCTAATATTTTCAATCCTTGTTCGGCTTGGCGTCTTTGCTCATCAGATTCCGAAAGTCTTGTATAGCGCACGGCCATGTACACTTTTGTCAGTGTATCAACCGCCATGCTAAATGTTTTTGTGCGTGGTTTTGCATTGTCTTGTTGCAAGCGCCGAGCGTACTCGGCTGCAGTTTCACTCGGCCGCGGCGGCATTCCCTCCACTGTCATCAGACGCAAAAGCCCCTGATACTTTGCGCGCACAAATGATTGTGTTTCGGCGAATTGTAAAGTTGTCGAGGTTTGCAAGCGTTGCCGTATAGTAGTGACCTTCATCCCCTCCGTTTCCTTCGAATCATGATGTTCTATCCGGTAGACAAACCATAAAATCGCAATGATGCCAAGCAAAATCAAGAGCCAGAGCCAAAATGGAAATGTCATGGTCGCATGCTGGCTCTTACTTTGAAGGAGATGTACAGTGTTGTCGCGTGTACTCGTGTTGGATGCAACCGGCTTGGTGCCTGCTTGTTTTGGTGTGACGGCGTGCGCCGGAATCAAAAAGCCAATCACATAGCCAACGGCTCCACCGAATAAGGCCAAATAAGGAAGGATAAACTCAATGGCCAAGAGCGAGAGCGCGATGATGGACAAAAAGGTCAGCGAGAACCAATTTGGTCGATAATGATCCCGTTTCATGACCAGACGTTGAACGGTGAGCAAAGAAATCAATCGAAGGCCAAGATAAGCGGCCGCCGCCACCATCATTGATGCATGCGGGAGATAGCTGTGCGGGAACACGACCAGGGAGAAGATGATAAATACCGGCAGGATCATCGATTCCAGTCGAAACAAGGAGACGATAAATTTACTCAAACCTGCTTCTTGATAAGCATGTTTTTCATCACTTACTTCAAATTCGTAGCGAACTTTAAAGAGAAGAAGCCGCTGCAAGTAAAGAAAGCTAAAGATAGGTATTCCTAATAAGAGGAACGGATTATTTTGGAACACGATTGCGCTGACAACTGTGCTGATGAGGGCGATGCCACCGCCAACACTCCAAACCCACTTTGTACTTCTTGCGGCAGCTAAACTGATAAACACGATGGCCAACAAGGCGAGTATCATAGCAATGCCGGCACATGAGAGAATGCCTGCAAAATCATCTGAAAGCGCCGCAAACTGCACCAGATATGTGACCAACACGCACCATTCAATCATCGCCAAAAAAAATCGCATCGAGGTATGTAACATCTGTCATCACCTCACAGAGACCGACTCATAGGAAACTTGAGACGGAGATTCAACATATATTGGAAATTGAGAAATTTGATGTGGGTGGATATGTGCATCATTCAATAAATATACGTGTAAACTGCGGCGGCTTTGTTGCAGTTGCGCGCATCTGGCTGCCACAGCGTCGTCCCAGTACCCTGTGACGAGAATTACGAGATCGCCATTGGAGGTGTAGTGAGGAATGTGCTGCAACGCATCTGCCAGAGAAAAGGACGGAAATTCAATCGCGCCCATGCGAGTTCTAATTTTCTCCAATTGCCAATTTGCGGATGCTGGCGGTTCAAAGTGCGTGTGTGACATATTGTCGTACATATTCGTATACAAGCCTACGGCGATGCCGGCTTGCAACAATTGTTCTGTCATTTGTAAAACCCGTGTGCACAATAAGTCGAACAGCGTTTCGTTCACGCCGAGCCAAAATGGATTGTCAAACTGTCCAGATAGGATAATCAGACAGCGCGCGGTGGTCGTATAGCCGAACTGTTTCACCATCAATTGCTGGCTGCGTGCTGTGGTCAACCAAGAGATATATTTGAAGGGGTCTCCAGCTTGGTACGGGCGAATGCCCAGCAGCAAACTGGGATCTTCATTGTAAAATCGCTGTGTGCGCACATCGCCCAGTAAGTCCAACAGTCGGATGGGTGTCTGCGTCGGGGCTACTGGCGTCGGACGAACGACGACACCGACGGAAAGTGGGATGGTGTGATAAAACTTGCGCAGGCCAAAGCCGTCGATAAACATAAAATCCCCTTGTACAATTTTCCCATAGCCCCGCTTTACACTCTTTAATGTAAAAGTGACATCTGTTTTTTGACGGGCCCACACGTAGGTCGAAAATTCGACGAACTCCACTCGATCCGGCAGATTGCTTTCGAGTTGCTGCGGCAACCGGATGGAACAATGGACGCGTGGACAAGGCAGATACGATTCGTTGATGATGGTGCAACGCACATTCACGGGCGCCCCTTTGTCGACGATGGGATCTAGAATTTCGACCGACAAGCGAATTTTTGGTTTGACGAGTCGCTCCCAAAATTGGGGCCAAATCCAGATTGCCATTAAAATAGCCGCTAGGAAAAGCCACATCCTGGCCCGCCTTCTTTCACACTGGGTTCTAAGCGTTTGTGTGGAACTTAATTGGAAACCGAATCTGTGATTTCTGTGGGTACGCTCACTTCCTCCAACAAAGCGGCAAGCATTGCTGCTTCCGTTTTTCCTAGCGCGCGCTGTTCTGGCGCAATTTGCACGCGATGGCCTAAGACCGGAATCATCGCTTCTTTCACATCATCTGGCAGGACGTAATTCCGGCCGTCGATGAACGCAAGCGCCTGCGCCATGGCCGTGAGCGCCAATGTGGCGCGTGGGCTGGCGCCCATGAGAAATTCCGCTTTTGTGCGCGTGGTGCGAACGATGGTCAGAATGTACGACTCTACGTCAGGATGGACGGTGATGTCCCGACATGCTTGTTGAATTTGTAAGATGTCGCTTGCATCGAGCACCGGCTGTGACGGTTGTATTTGCGCTGTCTGCGGAGTGCGAAATCGTCGAATGATGGACTGCTCCTCGTCCCAAGTTGGATATCCCAGTGTCACTTTGATGAGAAAGCGGTCTAGCTGAGCTTCTGGCAGAGGAAAGACACCTTGGGATTCCAGCGGGTTTTGTGTCGCCATGACGAAAAAGGGCGGATTTAATGGATCCGTGTTGCCGTCGATGCTGACTTGGTTCTCGGCCATTGCCTCCAAGAGCGCTGCCGCCGTTCTTGGTGTGGCCCGATTGATCTCGTCGAACAGCAAGATCTGCGTAAAAATCGGCCCGCGCCGCAATTCAAAATCTCCAGTTTGCGGACGGTATATGAGCGCGCCCAGCAAATCCTGCGGCAGCAAGTCGGGGGTTGCCTGCACACGCCGAAAATCCAGTCGAAGCGCTTCAGCCAGTGTCTTTGCCAACGTCGTTTTCCCAACACCAGGCACATCTTCCAGCAGCACATGGCCGGAAGCAAACAAAGCAGCTGTAATGAGCCGCAGCGGTTTATCCTGTCCAATCACTTGTTTATGCACTTCGTTGGTCAAATCTTGAAAAATCTGGTCATTTGTCATGCAAAGCCGCCCCCTGTTCGAACGCTCTGATAATTTCGCGTGTACCGATTTGCACTGTTGCTTCGTTGTTCACATCATTAAAATATTCCATCCCGCCGCTTCCAAGAAGCTTGGCGTGTCTCCATTTGCGATCCGCCCAAGTTTTGAAACTGCACATGCAGGCAAATTTCCCATCAGTAAGCGCATACATAAAATCGTATATAAATTGTGAAATAGCGGATAGTGTTTCGTGTTTGCAATGTTTACAGTTGATGATTTCGGTTTCTGACGTGTCACATGTCACAATATGCCGGGATGCCTTGAACACTGGTTGCTGCGCGGATGGCGCGCGCCACTGCGTCAGCGAGCACATCGGCAGCCAGTGTGCCAACCAAATCCACCGTTGATTCCATTTCGCCAGTCGCGAGCGCAAACACCGTATCCCCATCGTGCATGGTGTGGATGGGGTAAATGCTGCGCGCAAGTCCATCATGCGCCATTTGCGCAACTTTGCCAGCTTGTGCTTTGTTCAGTCGCGCGTTGCATGCGACGACAGCAATCGTCGTGTTGGTGCCAGGAAGCTGTCGCTCCGCTGCGCGCGCAAGCAGATCAATGTGGTTTTTCATCAGTCTGCCATGCGCATCACGCGGTCCAGCCAACTGAACGTTTGTGCGCGGATCAAAAACACTGCCCACTGCGTTGACCGCCACCAGCGCCCCCACTATCAACCCGCTTTGATGGCGATAGGACGTGGAGCCGATCCCGCCTTTCATCGCGCGGTGTATCCCCGCGAGTTTGCCGACTGTCGCGCCTGTGCCTGCCCCCACGTTCCCTTCGGCGACGGGGGTCGTTGCTGCTTGTGTCGCTGCCAGATAGCCCATTTCCGCATCAGGTCGCACCTGCGCGTTGCCCACACCTAAATCGAACAATACTGCGGCCGGAACAATCGGCACTTTGGCCACACCGACATCTAACCCACAATCATTATCTTCCAAATAGCGCATCACGCCGTCGGCTGCTGCCAATCCGTAGGCGCTTCCGCCAGTCAAACAGATGCCGTGCACATACTGAACGAGGTTGAACGGCGACAGGAGATCAGTCTCGCGTGTCCCTGGGGCCGCGCCGCGCACATCGACACCGCACACGGCCCCTTTTTCGGTCAGTATCACGGTACAACCGGTTAATGCTTCTGCATCTTGGGCATGCCCTACTTTAATGCCAGGTATGTCGACAAGTGAACTCATCTTTTGCTCCTATTCTGGAGATCTTACACCATTGTCATTTGTTCAATCGCAAAACCGATCTGAAATAATCTTGCTTCGTTGTACATGGGGCCGACCACTTGCACAGCCATCGGCAATCCGGCTTGTCCTCTGCCACAAGGGACAGACAATGCTGGATGACCAGTCAAGTTGAACGGCGATGTACAGCGAAGTAACGCATCGCGTACAGTAGTTTGCTTTTCGTCGACGATGATGTCGCGTTCATCGATATAAGGCGCAAATATCGGCAAAGTCGGCGTGAGGATGCAATCCACGTTCGCCCATAACTCATCTACCATTCTTTTTGCTTCTTGCTGAAATGATTTGGCCTGAACGTACTCATAGCCAAATACTTTCATACTCAGGTTCAATCGGTCAAGCAATTCTGCATCCATCACGGCGGCAAAATCACGGATGTGCACTGTATGGACAGTATAGGCCTCACTTCGTTGAATGGCTTGATGGGCTGAGACAAATTGCGTGATGTGCGTCAAATCGACTGGAACGATGACTGCGCCTTGCCCCTCTAATTGCTCAATCACCCACGTATTTCGCTGCCTGATTTCAGGCTCAAGCATATCCCAGAAATACTGGCGCGGAACGCCGATCCGCAGCTCACTCACACCGTCGTACAAAGTCTGGCGGTATTGATCTGTAAAATGGAACTTGCTGTCGGTGTTGGTCTCGTCACTTCTCACCATGGCCGCAAGCATGTGTGCGCAATCGCTGACCGACTGTGCAAGCGGACCCACGTGATCGAGCGAAGCAGACAGTGGATAGACGCCGGTTCTGGCGATGAGATCATATGTGGGTTTCAACCCCACGACACCGCAACATGCTGCTGGAATGCGGATGGAACCGCCTGTATCCGTACCGACGCCAGCGGCAATCCAATCCAGTGCCACGGCTGCTGCTGCGCCCGAGCTGGAACCACCTGTCACGCGCGCTGGATCATGAGGGTTGCGGGCCGGGCCGCAAAAGGATCTGTCTCCAGTGGGACCATAGGCAAATTCGTGCGTGTGCAACTTGCCAAGGATAATGGCCCCTGCCGCTTTGAGACGAGCGACAACCAGCGCGTCCTCCTGCGGGACGAAGTCCTGGTAGACAGCGGACCCCATCGTCGTCCGCATTTCATCCGTGTAGATGATATCTTTGATGCCAATGGGGATACCGTGCAGAAAGCCGCGGACGTCTCCTCGGAGAATTTCGCGTTCTGCGGCGCTGGCGGCTTCTAAGGCTTGTTCTCTGGCAACGGTCACAAACGCATTGTACTTTTGATTGTCGGCTTCCACTTTCGCGAGGGCGTCTTCAACCAGTTCGACAGGTGAAATCTTTTTGGCGATGATATCCGCGTGCAATTGTCCGATATTCATCTGGTTTGACACTCCCTTGTGAATGATAGGAAAACGCGCCCTAGGGGACTTGTGAAAAAAGTTTCAATATTGATGGATTTTCACATGTCCCCAAATCTATGCAATTGGGCGCTCGTAAGTTGGAATCCGTCTTTGTTGAATCTGAGTGCTACGCTGCCAACCAGGCGGTCATGCTTGCGGCAGGCGGTCGTTGATATAACCGAAAATGGCTTCCAGGCGCTTCACGCGCAGTTTGGGTTTGCCATCCCGCGACAAGCCGTGACTGGCGTTTGGAATCCGCAACAATTCAGTGTCTTTGCCCCGCCGACGCAACCAGGTGTAAAACTGTTCAGCTTGCTCAATCGGGCAACGCAAATCTTGCTCTGAGTGGAGCATCAGAATCGGCGTCTCAACTTGTTCTACGTACGCTAGTGGCGACATCCGCCACAAAGCATCCAAATTGCCGCTGGCGGCCTCCACCAACTGCGATTCCACAAACAACGGGCCGATGTCACTACAACCGAAGAAGGAAATCCAATTGGAGATGGAGCGCTGCGAAACAGCGGCAAAGAAGCGATTGGTATGTCCGACAAGCCAGTTGGTCATGAAGCCGCCGTAGCTGCCGCCAGTGACAGCGACGCGCTTTGCATCGATGAAGTCAAACTGCTCACAAGCGACTTCCAAGCCATTGAGGACATCTGCGGCGTCGCCTTCTCCGTAGTGGTGCCGCACAGCATTGACAAAATCCTGGCCATAGCTTTTGCCGCCGCGCGGATTGGTCAATACAATGGCGTAGCCTTGCGCGGCCAACCACTGCATCTCGTGGAAGACGGCGTAGCCGTAGTTCAATTGAGGGCCGCCATGGATTTCAAGAATGGTTGGATACTGATTCCCCGCTTGAAAATCTGTCGGGCGCATCACCCAACCTTGCACCCACCAATTGTTTGCCGATTGATACCAAAATGGCTCTGGTTCAACCAGGTTTAATGATTCGACCAACGCTTCGTTTGGCGCGAACAACAACTGCTCGTTTTGCGGCGCAAACGGTGTTGCAGCCACTTGGTTCATCGGTTCTGTCGGCCCGCGGTATGTTCTTGTGGCAAACGGTCCATTGCCAAGTTCGGCGACTGCCAGGCGACTAGGATTGGTCGAAGTGGCATAAGCGAAGACAAACTGGGATTCGCCCACAAAATCGTAAGCGTAGATGTCGCGTTTCCCGCCGAGCACAACTTCTCCCTGCGGCGTTGAGCCATCCGTTTGGAAGCGCAAGATCTCGCTTTGGCCTTCACGTGTCGACAGCAAATAGAGCGCTTGGCTGTCTTCTGCAAAGCGCAGATATGTCGATCCGACCGACGCACGCAAGTCTGTCAGGTTGGAATTGGACAAATCATCGGGAAAATCTGCAGTGAGATGGCGAATCATCTGCCCTTCTGGCGTCAACAAATACAACTTTGTGTGGGTTGCCGACTTGTATGTATTGTAGGTGTCATCATACGCGAGGGCAGCCAATGTTTTGCCATCTGGCGAAAATTTGACTTCGTGAAATAGCAATTCATCAGACAGGCGTTCTATTTGTTCGCTGTCGACGGCGATGCGGTATAAATCCGAGTACCACCATTCTAAATCAGATTCATGCCCTTGCGTAAAATAGACGTACTGACCATCTGGCGAAGGTGTGATGCTGCGTATGCCAACATGACCCTTTGTCAATTGTTTGACTGTGCCGTCAGCGACATCAATGGCCACCAACTGCGGGTAAAGATGTTTGGATAAACCGGAGCCATCCATTTTATAATGCAGTTTGCCAAATCGTTTTGGGTTTTCTGCCCATTCTTTTTGCGCCTTGTCCATTGTATCTTTTGCTTCCGTTTCGCTTGTGTCGTCGGCAAAACAAAGGACCTCATCATCAGCCTGTGTCGGAACCAAAGCGAAAATGGTGCTGCCGTCGGATGACCAGCGCGGGGACTGTACGCCGTTTTGGAAACGGGTTAGTTGAACCGCTTCACCGCCGTCCGCTGGGATGAGCCAAATTTGGGAACCCATTGCCCTGTCGCTGATAAAGGCGATTTGTTTGCCATCTGGCGACCACTGTACATTGTGATTGCGTTTTCCCGCCGTGGTGAGTAAGCGTGTCTTCTGACTCCGTACATCCGCCAACATCAGCTGTGTGCGGTACCCATCTTCCTTCAGCGAGGCGGTCTGATATTCGAAGATAACCTGTTGACCATCTGGCGAAGCCGCAAGTGAACCGATCAGTTTGAATGATGTGAAATCTTCTACAGTGATTTTTCGCTTTTCCATGGATTCACATGCCCCTTTACTTCGGTGAGCGAATGATTGTATCTAGGGTATTATGACATAACTCTCGTAATCTTTCATTTAAAAATAAAATAGAAAGAAACTTTAAGCGATATATCCTCAGGCGTCATAGCGGGTATGATTTTATCATTTTTTTTCTGCCCCGTTTTTCTATACATGGAATTTTCGAGTCTTTGATCTGAGGCGGTCTGTGAGGAGTTGGGAATCCAGGTAATCACGCGAACTGATGGTGGGTGTCGCATCTGTATTTTCGGCGGCAAATGTGAGGAACAGCCGCTTTGGCTTGCCAAACTGTTCAATCAGTCGCGCTTTGGACAGCCCATGTTCCTTGATACAATGCACAGAGGTAAGTTCTTGGAGTAATTCTTTACAAATCGGACAGGTAACCACCTAGCATTCCTCCTTCATCGCCGCTATGGCGATTTGTCTTCGGATAGGAACTTTCAGTGAACTGCTTATATTCAGTTTAGCGAATATACCGACAAAAGGAAACGAATTGATTGTTCCAATTTTATGACGAGATCGAGAACATGATTCGGTCTTTTGTCTGGCATCCGCCCTGTCGGCATTGTCAGCGCATCAAGTACAAGAACCAGGAACAGAGGGATCTTTCACGCACAGCTTCCCCCGTTCCTGTATTCGTATGAATGATGTTCGTCGATTTGCAAATGGCCTCAATGAGGAAGTGATCAGATCACTTTTCTGCTGTCCCCACTTCAGATGTGGTCAGCGCCGCGACAATTCGTTCCAAGTGCATACCGCGCGAAGCTTTGACCAGTACAGTGGTTTGCGGTTCTATCCACGCTGCCAACTGTGAAATCGCCGTTTCCACTGTCGGCGCATGGATGACGTCTTTTACACCGCCAGTTCGGGCCGCTTCGGCTATCCAACGAGCGTCATCACCGACAGCCATCAGCCGTGATACGCCGACTTGGGCAGCGTGTTCTCCAACTTGTCGATGGCCCTGCTCGGCAAACCATCCGAGTTCGAACATATCGCCTAAAATGGCGATCCGCTGGTTTTCCGGCGCCAACTCGGCGAGCACATTCAAACTGGCTGTCACAGATAAGGGGCTGGCATTGTAGCAGTCGTCGATGATGGTTGTCTGGTCTTTGCCTTGTAGGATGTTCAACCTGCCGCTCAGTTCTTCAAGCGCAGCCAAACGCTCGCTGATTTGCGGCAGCGGAATGTCCGTGGCGTGGCCGACTGCCGTCGCGGCCAGCGCGTTTAAGATGTTGTGATGTCCATAGGTCGGCAGAAACATCTGCTGTGTCTGGCCGAAGACGACCGCAGTAAAACGCATGCCTTCTTTGGTCCAGGTGATGTCTCGTGCATGCACGTCCGCATCCGATTGTAGCCCGTACCAGATGACGGGCGCCTTTGTCTGCTCGGCTACTTGTACTAAGAAATCGTCGTCTTGATTGAGAATGGCGCATCCGCTCGCCGGTAAGGCCGCCAGCAATTCCGCTTTGGCTTTCGCGATGCCGGCTTGACTGCCTAACAGTTCAATGTGACTTTGGCCGATATTTGTGATAATGCCGATATTTGGTTGGGCAATATCGCAAAGTGAAGCGATTTGACCAAATCCACGCATCCCCATTTCAAGGACCATGGCACGATGTGCAGGTGTTCGTTGTAATATAGTCAGAGGTAAGCCCAATTCGTTGTTGAAATTGCCCTGCGTGTACAGACAGGATTTGGCGCCCCCCAGCACGGCGGCCACCATTTGTTTGGTCGTGGTCTTACCGTTGCTGCCAGTGACGCCGACGACAGGTCCTGTAAATGTCGAACGCTCATGCTTTGCCAACGCCTGAATGGCCGTTAGCGGCGCTTCAACCTGTATGACGCAACCGCCATCTGTCTTGACGGGCTTGCCAACAATCGCTACACTGGCACCGCAGTCAAAGGCGTTGTTCACAAACAGATGTCCATCCGTTTGTGCGCCTTCAAATGCGACAAATGCGTCACCAGGCTGGATTTTGCGAGTGTCCACCTGAACGCCGCTGACTGTGACCGCACGGTTGTTATCGTCGCCAGTGACGGCTGTGGCGTGGACAATTTTTGCGAATTCGCGAACTGTGATAGGAATCATGAGCATCCCCTATCCTTTCTATGTTGAATGAACCTTCCTGTACAAAGGAGTTGCGACACGTGCCTTTTAAACGAATTAAAGTTGGCGTCGTATTTGGTGGAAAATCTGGCGAACATGAAGTCTCACTTCAGTCCGCGAAGTCAATGATCGAGGCGCTTGATCCACATCAGTATACCATTGTTCCCATTGGCATTTCGAAGGCAGGCAACTGGCATATCGGGAAGAATGCCATGAAAACGTTGGAGGAAGAGCAAAAGCAGGCAAAGAAAGTCTCCTCTTCGTCTCCCGTGCGCTACATCAATCAACAAGTCGGCGGATTGACACCCATCGCCGAACAGCCTTCGCCTGACCCTGTTCCGTCGAATCTTGTGAACGACGTAGATGTCATCATACCGGTCATCCATGGCACCTCGGGGGAAGATGGATCGATTCAGGGATTACTTGAACTGCTTGACGTGGCCTATGTCGGGGCTGGCATTCTTGCTTCAGCGGTCGGATTGGATAAGATTGTCATGAAACAACTGTTTGGAGCAGCCGGATTGCCGCAAGTGTCCTATATCGGAACTACGCGAAAAGTTTGGAAGTCAAGTCCCAACGAGACGATGGAACAGATTGAACGGAAGATTGGCTATCCCTGCTTCGTGAAACCGGCCAATCTTGGTTCGAGTGTCGGCATTTCCAAAGCGAAAAATCGCGCGGAACTGGAACGGGCGATGGAACTGGCTGCACAGTATGATCGCAAAATCATTATTGAAGAGGGCTTGGATGTCCGCGAAATCGAGGTTTCCGTACTCGGCAATGACGATCCCATCGTATCTGTAGCTGGTGAAATTCTGCCTTCAAATGAATTTTATGATTACAAAGCGAAGTATGTGGGCGGCACGTCGACACTCGTGATTCCGGCAGAATTGACAGATGAGCAACGTCAGCAAATTGAAACCTACGCGATTCAGGCATTTCAGACCATCGATTGCAGTGGCTTAGCACGTATCGACTTTTTCATCGAGAAGTCGAGCGGGCGCGTATTGCTCAACGAGATCAACACCATGCCAGGGTTCACGCGCTATAGTATGTATCCGAAACTGTGGGAAGCATCGGGCATGGCGTATTCAAAACTGCTTGACACCCTGATTCAGTTGGCGATTGAACGCCAGGCTGAAAAGCGTCAAACCGTCCGTACATTTGATGTGGAGTAAGTGGCAACTGAATGGGGTTTCGCTCCGTCTGATGGGAAGTCAGGCGGAGCTTTTTTAGGTGGACAATTGTTCAGGCGGGATCGAAAATGGGATGGGTGCAACGTCAAACGTGTCATATAGGCGGTTTGGCGCGCTGCAGACATTGCCTTCGCGCAGCATCGTCAGTTGATCCGCCGTGAGTGGAAAAGCGGGCATCCAGCCCAGAACTTTGACCAACTGCTCCATCACTGCCAATGGTATATGTACGGTCGGCTTGCGGGTATTCAATCGGTCGGTGATTTTCTCGACAATTTCTTCGTACATCACCACTTCAGGACCGCCAACTTCGAATGTCTCGCCTATTGTTTCATCCTTTTCGAGTGCCTGTGCAAATACAGAAGCCACAGTATTGATGTGAACAGGCTGTAAAAGCGATGATCCGTCGCCGATGATGGGCACAAAAGGGGCTTTGCGGATGGCGGCTGCAAGTTCAGTGATGAAATTCGGGCCTGGACCGCCTGCCCCGAATACGATGGATGGACGAAAGACGGTATACGACATCCCCGATTGGCGAATAAGCGTCTCCGCTTCCCACTTGCTGCGATGATAAGTGCTGGTTGCACTGGGCCGCGCACCTAGCGCGCTCATGTGAATGATGCGGGAAATACCGACTTGCCGCGCCGCTTCGATGACGTGCGCTGTTCCATCGGCATGTATCCCGTGCATGGTCACACCGCGTCGCTTGTCTTCGCGAATGATGCCCACAAGATGGATGATGGCATCCACTCCTTGCATCCCACTGCATAGCGTGGAGATGTTCGACAGATCCCCCTCTACTTCCTGTAGCGAACCCGACAGCTCCATAGGACGCCCACCGCGGCGGCGCAGCAAACGCACAGCATGTCCGTGCTTGAGCAGTGCTCGCACGACAGGTTGTCCAACATACCCTGTCCCACCTGTAACAAAGACTTTCATATTTGCCAGCCTCTATCCTGATATGAAATCGGTGGCTTTGCGTGCGCCATCCGCGATGCTCCGATCGACTGAAATCAGTTTTCCGGAAAGAGTTGATAGAAATTTGCATAACGTTCATCCCGGCTGGCAGTCGCTTTCTCCTGCGGTTTACGCTCGGTTGAACGCTTGTTCTGATGCGTGGCAGATTGGGTTTCATTTCGCTTCTTTGGCTGCGTATCTCGTATTCGATCCCGATATTGCTGTCGATATTGTTCCAAATCCTGCCTGGACCGAACCTGGTTGCGTTGCCAATCAAACAGCACTCTGTCAATGTATTTGAAGCTGTATTTATTCGCCAAAACGGCTTCGCGCAGCGCTTCCACAACCATCCACTCGGGGCAGCCGTAGCCGTCTTGACTTAACCACGTGCGGAGTTGCTCACATTCCAAAGCAGACAAAGGACGGCCAAACTCTTCTTCAAACATGGTAAAAGGTTCTGTGCGCCATGTTTTTGACTGCTCCTGCGGCGTTGGTTTGCCGCGCAGGCGTTCCCACAGCGGCTGCAAATCAAAGTACGTCACATGGGCTCCACTGTCGTCCCAACGTTCTCCAATTCCCAAAAGCCCTTCGTGTACCAATCGCTCAACTGCAAACAACACCTCTTTGCTGCTCATGCCACATAAATCGCCAACCTCTTGGGCGGAGAGCTCCGTCGTTCCATGAACCTGACCATTGGCCAAGATTTGCAACAACATGACCATTTCGTGTGCATGAATGCCCAAATTGGCATAGCTCGATAGCAGGTCGTATGGAACTGAGACGAAGGGCGTGCTCAGAAAATCTCCGTACGTAGTGTGGCGTGCGGATGGTTTCATATGCACAGCCCCTTTCAACTTGATGATTATGGGTAAAGCCGATACAGCATACGTGGAAAACCAATCGCCTCGCGAATATGTTCAATGCCGCTCAACCAAGCGATGGTTCGCTCTAAACCAAGTCCGAACCCAGCGTGTGGAACAGAGCCATATTTGCGCAAATCGAGATACCAAGCGTACGTATCCTGCGGCAAATGATGCTCCTCAAAACGCTGCTTTAACAAATTGTAGTCATGAATACGTTGGCTGCCGCCGATGATTTCACCATATCCGTCTGGCGCCAACATGTCTGCGCAAAGCGCAACCTCTGGACGGTCAGGATCCGGCTGCATATAAAACGCTTTGATGGCTGTCGGGTAGCGTTCAATGAAGAGCGGGCGATCAAATTGACCTGCAAGGGCGGTTTCGTGCGGCGCGCCAAAATCGTCTCCCCATTTGATATCATAGTCGTGTTGCTGCAACCAGGTAATGGCCTCGTCATATGTCATACGCGGAAATGGCGCCTGAATGGCCCGCAATTTATCAATATCTCTCTCCAGTACATGCAGTTCTGGTTCGCAGTGCTCAAGGACGTGATTGACCACATGTACAATCAGATTTTCTTGTACCCGCAAGTTTTCCTCGTGATCGCAAAACGCCATTTCAGGTTCAACCATCCAAAATTCGATCAAATGACGGCGTGTTTTCGATTTTTCGGCGCGAAACGCTGGACCGAGGGAGTAGACCTTCCCCAGCGACATCGCAACTGCTTCCATGTACAACTGGCCGCTTTGCGTGAGATAGGCTTCTTCGTCAAAGTATTTGGTCTGAAATAATTCAGTCGTGTCTTCACAGGAAGATGGTGTCAGCACAGGTGGATCCACCCGTGTAAAACCGTCTCCATCCAAGAAATTCATAACGGCACGCTCGACTTCGGCGCGGATTTTCAGCAGTGCTCTTTGTCGGGGGACACGCAGCCAAAGATGGCGGTGATCCAACAGAAAATCAACGCCATGTTCCTTGAGGCTAACCGGATATTCTTCGGCGATTTGGATGGCTTCCACAGCCTGAACGGTCAATTCATAACCACCAGGCGCCCTGTCGTCGGCGCGGACGAGACCAGTTACACGCAGAGAAGATTCCTGTGTCAACGAAGCGCATGTCGCAAATGTCTCCTCGCCGACCTCCGCTTTTACAGCTACACATTGGACAAGCCCAGTGCCATCTCTCACTTGAAGAAATTGAATTTTGCCGCTGGAACGTTTGTTGTACAGCCACCCTTGTACTGTCACTGCTTGTCCAACAAAGTCCCCTAAGCGTCGAATCGTTGTCGTCGTACTCACAAGTTTCCCTCCACGTTCTGTACAGTTCACGTACATGATTATAACAAACCCCGCAAATCGCCCACAATCATGAAAACAGGCACGCCAATCATATTCGGCGCACCCGCTCTCGCAAATATTCTGCTGATTACATAGATGGTGTAACTTCTGCTGAAATGTGTGAACGAGCGACGGCCGCAGATGCCAGTGGTTGCGGTTGTAGACTGTCCATCCATTTGCGGAACTCTTTGCCGTCAATGCTCTCTGCTTCTACCACATGTTCGGCGAATCGCTCGATATCCTCTTTAAATGGCTGCAGCAAATCGCCAGTCTCTTTTTCTTGCTCGGATAGAATGTGACGAACTTCCTGTTCAAGCGTTTGTTCTGGCAAATGTTCTTCATCGACGATGCCAATGCGAGAAAGTCCGCACTTCACCATGGTTCCAGCAAGCGAAGACGCCTGAACGAAATCGTTCTGCGCGCCAGTGCTGCGGTTGCCGTAATGCAGTTCCTCCGCCAAACAGCCTGCCAAGGCGACATTGATCTGCTGCGCGAGTTGTTGTTTTGTATACAGGTACTGGTCTGCTGCGGGAATCTGGCGCACAAAGCCAAGTGCATTGCCGCGCGGCGCAATGGTGATGTGTGACACCGTCCCCGGCCGCATCAGTTCGCTGATGATGGCATGACCCAACTCGTGCACAGCGACGCGACGCAGTTCCTCATCTGTGGGGCGGCGACCCGTCTTTTCACCCATCAGCACCTTATCGACAGCATCGCGAAACATTTCTTGTGTGATGGTCTGCTTATCCTGCCGCAGCGCGATAATTGCCGCTTCGTTGACCAGCGCCTCCAACTGCGCGCCGGAAAAGCCATATGTTTCACGGGCGATATGTTCGAGATTCACGTCACTCGCCAGTGGTTTATCTTTTGTGATAATGCGCAAAACATGCAACCGACCGTCTTTGTCCGGGAGATCCACTTTGATTTGGCGGTCAAAACGTCCTGGCCGCAGCAAAGCGGAATCCAGAATATCCGGACGATTGGTCGCCGCCATCACCAAGATGAACGGTGTCTGCGTCGTGCTCATGCCGTCCATTTCGGTGAGCAGTTGGTTCAATGTTTGGTCATATTCCTGATGGCTGTGCTGTCCCCGTTTGCCACCCACCACGTCGATTTCATCGACGAAGATGATGGCGCTGTCCTTATTTTCCTTTTTCGCCATTTGCCGTGCACGGCGAAACAGATCCCGGACACGCTGTGCGCCTACACCGACGTACATCTCCACAAACTCTGAACCTGACGCAGATAAAAAGACAGAATCCGTATAAGTTGCAGCCGCTTTAGCCATGAGTGTCTTGCCCGTACCTGGCGGGCCAGACAACAAAATCCCTTTCAGCGGACGAATGCCAAGCGCTTTGATGCGATCCCGATGGCGCAAAAAGTCGAGTGCTTCCCGCAACTCGTGTTTTGCGGTTTCTTGACCGCCAATCTGATCAAAGGAAATTGAGTGACGAACGGGTGCGTCACGCGATGCAGGACTGGTCGCTGTACGACGATCCATCATCACCCACAAGAGCACACCCAATCCGACCAAGAACAAAATCGGTAGAATGTTGATGCGTAGAATCCCTAAAAATGCAATGACCGCAATTGCAACTCCAATGAGCCACTCCTTCATCAAGATGCGGCACCCCCTTGGCGCGTTGTGTACGGCATCACAGTGTAAAGGTAATATTTTCCCTTTGCTAACTGGATGTAAATGTACTGTCTGTCCATCGTGATGCGACATTGAATCCCTTGTTTTTTTGCCTCATTTGTTACCTGAGCAATCATGGTCGTGTAGTTGCTTTTGTCGATCCCTTGAAGCAAAGCTGGATTAAAGCTCTCCATGGCTTGTGTCAAGACCTTGTTTCTGTTGTCCAGCAGATGCGGTGTGACATCCGCGCCCAACTTCGCCGAGATCTGATTTTCTAAATCGTTATATGTCTGTTGCAGATCACCATTTTTCAACTTGGAGAACGGCCCCAACTGCACATCGATGATTTCCGGATTTCCAGAGGAGACGTTGACCATCTGCACCCCTTCTACTTGCTGGAGATCGCGTTTGAGCGGAGTCACCATGTTGAAATGTTCGTACGCCTGCCACCCGCCAAACAAGACAGCGAGTACGAGCACTGCAATCAAGACAATGGGTACGAGGCGAACACGTGACAAAGGAAACTCGCCTCCTTTACATAACTTAGGAACATGCGTTTAGTATAACATGTAACCGAACGTATGTTCACAGTACATATTTCCATGCTGCAAAAAAGTGTGTCAGTCAATTGTTGTCGGCTTCCCTAAAACACGCCCAGTCACCGCGTCGAGATAGACAAACGTCGATTTGCCTTTCATTGTACCATGTATCTCAAATACGACGTCATCCGTTGGATGCAAAAATTTTGCCGACTGGTCAGTCACATAGCCAATTGTACATTGTTGTGTATGTATATGCAGTTTAGACATCTGGTCTGCAATTTGTTTTTGCGTGACAAGTTTATTGGCTTCAATGCTGTAGCATGTGCCTTCTGTCGGAATGTAAAATGCATACCACGCGTGGTTGAACGTGTCCGTGCCTTTAAACACATCTTCCACGCCGGAAGCCGTGAACACTTGATAGCTCTCCAGCTTGGAGATGGGTGTGTGATCCAACACATACTGTGCTGCACTCGTTTCTGCAGCCCAGTAGCTCGACATGTTCTTCCACAGAGCAACACAGACGGCGGCACAAATCATGGCTAGTATGAGCGGAATGGTGATAAGCCACACTTTCCACATCCTCATGCCAAATCGGTCCGGTATAGCGTAATTTGCATCCTGTCCGATCCATCATCAGCTTTTGCCAAGCCAAAAATCACATCTTTGTCCTTTAAATTGCGATTCAAAAAGTCGACGAACAGGTACAGATCCTCTGTCTTGTCACACATGTGCGTCGCGATTACATGTAATTTTGTATCCACAAGTTCCACCATCCGTCGATGCGTTATGATTTCATTTGCGCGTAAAACTGCTCGTTCATAAAGCGGTATTGCAGTGGTGTGATGCTGATATAACCTGCTGCAACGGCGTCGATATCGTTTGTACCATCGCCCTTCTCGTCAATGATTTCCCCATCATAACGATAAACCTCGTTGCCTTCAGCGTCCAGTTCCACAGCGAATTTGTCGTGGTATTTCCGGACGCCCAATACGGTCCATACATGCTCTGTGGATTTAAGCGTCGTTGGAAAATTGACGTTTAAAAATGTTTCCTTTGGCAGTTCCACCGAATTGAGCAATTGAAATATCCGGCGCGCGGCCACCGCTGCTTGGCGAAAGTCAAACGGCGGTCCGACGGCAGAGAAGGCAATTGAGGGCACGCCCTGCAAAGCCGCTTCGCCTGCCGCTGCAACTGTTCCAGAGTACAGGACGTCTGACGCCAAGTTGGCGCCTGCATTGATGCCAGAGAGCATCATGTCAAACGGCGTTTTTCGGTGTAATGTGCTAAGCGCCCATTTGACACAATCCACAGGCGTTCCTGAAGTGGCGTACGCTTCCTGTATTCCCGGAACATCAACTGCTCGAATTCGCAGGGGCTGATGTAAACTGATGCCATGACTGGAAGCGCTGCGTTGGCAATCCGGTGCCACAACCACCAGTTCGGCGTCGCCGCTAAGCGCATCATACAGCGCGCAGATCCCCTCTGCTTCAATCCCGTCGTCGTTGCTGATAAGTATGCGCATGAACTGTCCCCTCTCCTGCCATCTTTCGTGTGACATAGGCGCCACAACACCGCTCATAATAGGAGTACTTCAGCGGGAGGTGGTGTTATGACTGAGTCGATACAAAGTCATGAGACAAATATTGCGGACACACAGGAACATCTGTTTAAAAAAATGGAATCGGCATTCCTGATTTCTGCACTGTACGATGAAATGTCAGACACGCTTCGGCAGAACATCACACTGCGCCTAGATCACATGACCGCAGCCACACCTGACAATACCTCCGATGAGCTCAGTGAATAATTTTTTTCAAGCGTGCAACTTCACTTTTGACACGCTCGGTGTCGATGGTCAGCGGTTGGCCATTGGCGACCACTTGCCGGCCTTGAATAAATACATCACGAACATCGTCAGCGCCACACGCGTAGACCACGTCGGACAATAAATTGTGGCGAGGCATTAAATGAGGACTGCTGCCATCAAGCAGAACCATGTCACATGGCGAACCAGGCTGCAGCGTCCCGAGCCCTGTTTCCAGGCAACATGCTTTCGCGCCCAGTTCCGTCGCCATTTGAAAGGCGGTGGCTGCAGGAATCATCTCTGCGTCTTGGTGCACCCCTTTGTGCAAGGTTGCCGCCAAACGCATCTCTTCAAACATATCCAGGTTGTTGTTGCTCGCTGCACCGTCGGTGCCGAGGCCAACCACCATGTTGCGCTCCAGCATCTTTTGCAGCGGCGCGACACCGGATCCCAATTTCAAATTGCTTTGTGGATTATGTGCCACGCGAACGCCATGTGTTGCCATGATATCCAAATCCGCGTCGGTCACATGCACGCAGTGCGCTGCCAGCAGGGGCAAATTGAACAAACCCACTTTTTGCGCGAGTTCAATCGGTGTCACACCGTGTTGTTTTAAGCAATCTTCCACTTCCGTCTTCGTCTCACTGAGATGAATTTGGATTGGCACATTGAGCACAGCGGCCAATTCTGCGATCTCGGTGAGGAAGTCAGGCGGACAGGTATATGGCGCATGCGGTCCAAGCATGACCGTGATGCGTCCCTGCGCTTTTTGCTGCCAATCCGCCACAAACTGGCGACTGCGCGACAGGCCCTTCGCGCGCGAGTCCTCATCAAAGCCAACGACACCGACCGAAAGCACGCCGCGCATCCCGCTTTCCGACACTGCGCGCGCCGTATTCTCCATCATCATGTACATGTCCGTGTAGGTGGTTGTTCCAGAAATTAGCATTTCCCAAGCTGCCAATTGTGTACCCCAGTAAGTGGCCTCTTCAGTCAGTTTCTCTTCTAATGGAAAAATTCGTTCATGAAGCCAATTCATCAGCGGCATATCGTCTCCTGCGCCGCGCAGCAAAGTCATCGCTGCATGTCCATGTGTATTAATCAGCCCAGGAATTGCGATTTTATCCGTCTTGCGAATCAAATCCACCGGCTCTTCACCCGGTTGTTGTTGATATCTGCCGCGTACATAAGCACGGATGACACCGTCCTCCATCACGAAGTAGATGGGTTCGGCAATCACAGTCGCGCTATCAATGATGGCACCGCCTAGTTCGATCACGGTTTGACGTGGTTTCACTTTGTTTCCTCCTGTGTTGCCAAACTGGCCAATGATTTGTCAAACGGTCCTTTGGCAACGCCACGCTCGGTGATGATACCGGTAATGAGGGCTGCAGGTGTCACGTCAAATGCCGGATGCAAAGCAGTTGCGCCAATTGGCGCAATGGGGCGATTAAAAATCTCTGTCACTTCTTTGGCGCTACGTTGTTCAATCGGAATGTCAGCCCCTGTTTCGGTCGTAAAATCGATGGTGCTCATCGGTGCAGCGACGTAGAACGGAACTTGATGATAGTGCGCCAAAACGGCCAGCGCGTATGTGCCGATTTTGTTTGCAGTATCGCCGTTTTTGGCCACTCTGTCTGCGCCCACTAACACGGCGTCAACGAGGCCCTGCTGCATCAGATGGCCCGCCATGCTGTCGGTGATGATGTCAAACGGGATGTTTTCGCTGGCCAGTTCGTACGCGGTCAACCGCGCCCCTTGCAGATAAGGCCGTGTTTCATCGACATACACATGTCGCAGCAGGTCACGCGCAAACAAGGAGCGAATAACACCAAGCGCGGTTCCATATCCTACGGTTGCGAGCGACCCAGTATTACAGTGTGTCAAAACGCGTGCGGAATGTGTGAATAAATCAGCGCCTTGTTCGCCAATCGCGCGGTTGGTGGCGACGTCTTCATCCGCAATTTTGACAGCTTCCTCGCGCAGTCGCGCCGCTAATTGATCCACGGGGGTCTCTTTGACGATTGCACGCATGCGATCCATCGCCCAGCCCAAGTTCACCGCAGTCGGTCGGGCGCTTTGCAACATGTCTATCGCCTGCAGCAAATCTCCGCCCAGATTGGAGTGCTGCGGGAGGCGATTGGCTTCCAAAGCGACGGCAAAAGCAGCGGACGCGCCAATGGCCGGTGCGCCGCGCACTTTCATGCAGCGGATGGCCTCTTTGACCGCTTCGGCAGATTGATAATCTTCCCAAATCTCTTCCTGTGGCAATTTGGTTTGATCCAGCAATTGCAACGTGTTTTCACGCCAGCGAATGGCTTCCATGCATTTTGCCTCCTGTTGTTGTCCCCTGAACGTCAGGACACACTTCACGGTTGGTTGTTCAAAGGAACTTGTCCAGCCACTGCATTTGGACATGCGCATGTGCGCAGATCTTTGTCCTCGGAGATAAAATTGTAAAACAAATCGCGTATTTTGCGCACATTTTGCTGCATCGTCTCAATCACTTCGTGGTGTGTCAGCGGTGCGTTGGATAGACCCGCAGCATAATTGGTGACCATACAGACTGTGGCATAACACAATTGGGCCTCTTTGGCGAGCGTCACTTCCGGCATGCTGGTCATGCCAACGACGCTGGCGCCCAACTGCCCATACATCTGAATTTCGGCTTTTGTCTCAAAACGAGGGCCTTCCGTACAGACGTATACACCGTGATCGTGCATCGAATAGCCCAGATTGTTCGCCGCTGCCATCAGTCCCCTACGCAAACGTCCGCAGTAGGGATCTGACATATCGACGTGGACAACAGGCTCCCCGTCGAAAAAGGTATTCACGCGCGATTTCGTCATGTCGATCACATCGTCGACCAGGACCAAATCACCTGGCGCACAAGCCAACTGAAGCGAACCGACGGCAGCTGTAGCCAATACCTGCTCGACGCCAAGCTCCTTTAAAGCCCAGATGTTGGCCCGATAGCGAATTTTATGGGGAGGTGTTGAGTGGCCAGCGCCGTGCCGTGCCATAAAAGCGACCTGTTTTCCCGCATACGCACCGATTGTCACTGTTGCGTCACCGTAGGGTGTATGTATGGTTGATGTGGTTGCGTCTGACACTTGACCCGCTTCATAGACGCCTGTCCCACCGATAATCGCGTACTTTGCTTGCATGCGCTCACTCCTGCCAAGAATTCCGAAACATCTTGATTATACGCAATTTGAGCCCAGTGCGCATGCGTCACTTCATTTTGTGTTGGTTAAACTTACAAATTGATGTCCGAGTCTGTCCAAATGTGCAAATCATGCCACGAACGCGGAAAAGAAAATTCTTTCTTTGCCAAAAGCAGCATGACGATAAACAGGATACAGTTCAAGTACACCATCCACATGTCCGTCGTAGGATTCGGTTCTCCATAGCAAACCGTCCACAAGTTGCAGAACGACGTCAATGTCAAGCCAGCGGCAATCCAGGTCCATTTGCGGTCATGGAGGGAGGCTGCAATCGCAAATATCACGGCCATGAGAATATAGCGTTCATGAATTTCTGTCGGCAACATGTAAAATGCGAAACTGACAATGGTGCCGGCTTTGATCAACTGTTCCACGGATAATTTTGCACTGCGCCAAATGTAGACTGCCATGTACAGTGTTGCGAGGAACAACAAAAAAAGCCCGATGATTTTATAGGTGACCCCGCCAAGCACCGCCGTGCTGTCCGGAAGATGCGGGGATGAATCCACCAAGTAGAACCAGATGTTCATCGCGTTCATGTCGAGATAGGGGTACTGAGCCGTCGTTGCGAGATACGCGTTCTTCATCATCGCAAAAAAAGTGCCATGCCATGCGAGAAACAGTCCAGTGCCGCCAAATGCAAGGCAAAAACCAACGATGATTCGCACCGGACTCGCTGATCGTTTGGTCATCAACCAACCACGCAGCGTCACCACGGCCAAAACTGGGAAAATCACAATGGATTGAAACTTGCTGAGCAGTGATACGGCAAAAAGGAACCCACTGGTCCCAGGGCGTTTGAGGAAATTTGCGATTGCGAGCAGTGAAAGCATGCCGTCCAATACGTCAACTTGCCCCCACACCGCCGTATCAAAGATGATGGCAGGATTCAGGCAAAATAACGTCAAAATGAACATTCTCCATTTGCTTGCTGTGTGCGCGGTCATAACGAAAAAAGCGATCATTGCAGCAGCGTCCAGCGTGATGCCCGGTAATTTCGCAGACAATGCGCCAGGTTGGATCGAGTAATGAAGCGCGTTCGCCGCTTTGCCATAGATGTCGAGCACCAGCAAATATACCGGCGGATAATTGACTTGATTGGATTGATAGATATGCGCGAAACCAGTTTGTTGCAGTTCATTCATCCAAGAGATGAAAATCATCTGATCACCGACATATCCTCGGAAGTGGGTAGCCAGATAGAGTTGCAGCGCGACAGATACAATCCAAAGGCCGCTGAAATACAGGATGGATGTCCTTTGTTTCCGAAACCAAGCCATATGTAAAACTTCCTCCTGCCAAATCATTGTGCATATGCGTATATCTATTATCGGAGATAAAACTGAGATCAACATGAGTATAAGCTGAAAATTTGCTGAAAATATTTGCCCGAGCGCAAAGCCCACATCCTGGCGCCGTCCGCCTGAGCCGCAATAGAATTGGCGTATTTGTCATGTTGCAGAAGCGAATGCTCGCACCGCTTGATTGTCTAATGCACCTTTTGGCGGATAGACGACATGGGATTTTTACGTTTTTGGGCAGTTGTAGATTCATTTGAATCGTTGCCCGGCCGCACAGCCATGAACGAAAGACATGCTGCGCAAGCGCAGATGCCACTGATGGTGAAAAAGACCGTTTGGTGAGAAATTTTGGTAAGAAACGATACCAGTGGCGGCCCCACTGCAACCCCAATATAGCGAACGCTGCTGTACAGTGAGGTCATTGTGCCCCGTTCCTTTTTTTCGATCCCTTCGGTAATCATGGAATCCAAGCACGGCAACGCCAGCCCGATTCCAATGCCACCCAAGAAGAGGGCGCTGATCAAAAAATAGATGTTGGTGACTAAGGCGCCAAACACAATGGCGGTGGTTTGAATCAGACAACCAATGAACGTCAGCCATTTCATGCGAATTTTATTCGACTTGATTTGTTTGCCGGTAATGAACGAAGTCAAGCAGAGCGCCATCAGCGGAATGGCCAAAATCAGCCCCTTTGTCACACCTTTGATTTGAAAGCGGTCTTCCAATTCAGAGGAAAGATAAAACAGGGTACCAAAGATGACGAGCATCGCGATGCCGCCAATGGCAAAGACTGCAAACAACCATCTCCCCTTTTGACGGAGGAGTTGTTGAATCGAATGGACAAAAAGGCGAAATTCAATTTTCTGTTGCCGCTTGTTTTGCGGCGCTTTCACGAGAAAGCAGACCAAACCGATGGAGATCAGACAAAAAATAGGAATGGACAAAAAGGGCAAATACCAAATGAATGTCGCCAAAAAGGCGCCGAGAATGGGACTTAGCACTTTGCCAAATGTATTCGCGGTTTCGATGAGACCAAGTCCGCGGCTGACGTCGCTTTCATTGCGAAACATATCGCCGACGAGCGGCAGTACAATGGGCGCAGCGCCAGCTGCGCCAATACCTTGCAGCAGCCGGCCGATGAGAATAAACCAATAGCTGTCCGACATGAACCACGCCGAAAGACCGGAAATCAGCCCACCGATGCCCGTGATGATGAGACTGGGAATGATGATCACTTTCCGACCATATTGATCGGACAAGTACCCTGCAATCGGGATGAAGAAAATCGCCACCACCGAGTAGACGGTGATGATCATACTGACCTGCAGCGAACCAATGTGCAGTAACTTCTCCATTTGCGGCAACACTGGGATAAGCATGGAATTTCCCAATGTCATAATGAGCGGAATGGAGGCGAGGGAGGCGAGCGCCCACCGTTTGTCAGATTCCATCATGATCACCCAATCTCATGTAATATCGATTCACGAAGTCTTTTTGCTGCTGCGTTTGCGCCCTTTGACAGGTGACTGGGTCATTTTTAGGCTCTGTTGTAGGGCATCCATCAAACTCACCACATCGGAAGAAGCTTTCTGTGCCGCTTCAGCAGGTTGTTTTGTGTCGATGTGCTGCAATTTTTGTTCGACCAACTGCTCGATTTGCTGTCGTCGTTCATCGTGGAATAGGTCGGGATCAAACGGTTTGCTCAACTGCTCAATCAGCTTGACGGCCATGTCGAGTTCTGCCTCCGCCACTTCCATGGCTTGATTGACATATGGCAGTTCCCCTGTCTCGCGCACCTCGTCTGGCCAAAACAAAGTCTGTACAATCAATACGCCGTTTTGCATGCGCACGCAGGCCAAACTTTCACTCTGCCGCAGCACGGTCTTAGCCACAGCAATTTTCTGGGTGTCCCCCAACGCTTGAGCCAGAAGCGCATACGCTTTGCGCCCATTGGTTTCCGGTGCCAGATAGTATGTTTTGTCGTAATACACGGGGTCGATCTCACTGCTGTTCGTGAAGTACACGATGTCGAGCGTGTCCGATCTCGTTTTGCTCAACTCCGCAAGTTCTTCATCGTCAATGACGACAAACTGTCCTTTCGCATATTCAAATCCTCGGATGAGATCTTCCGTTTTGACTTCGACTTCACAGGTTGGGCAGATTTTATGATATTGAATCGGTGTCTGGCAGGTTTTGTGCAGTGTTCGAAAGCGTACATCTTTGGATTCTGTCGCCTTGTACATGCGCACCGGCACGTTGATTAACCCGAAACTGACAGAGCCTTTCCACATCGTGTGCATCGCCGTTCACCCCGCTTTGACTATTGGACGCCATAGACATCTCTTAAGAGGATGTCCGAAATACGCAAAACAAGTCGGTCAGCGGTTGCCAAAATCTGAACGGTGTTTCTCGGAGAAAGCGCTTCTACGGGTCAAAAGAAGCACTGGTTGGATTGCTGCGTAGAGGGAAACAGTTGGAGAGCGGCATTGCGCCTTCCAACTGTTTGGGGATGCTTAGCTTAAAAATCCCTTGACGTGTTTGAGCACTTCTTGCTCGGGCGCGACAAATGGTCTGACGCCTGACAGGGATTGAATGAACGTTTGACCGTAGCGTTGCGTGATGATGCGTTTGTCATAGACCACCACCACACCTTTGTCTTGGCGCGTGCGAATGAGGCGGCCAAAACCCTGGCGAAAGCGGACAACGGCCTCGGGCAAACTGGCAATCCAAAATGGACTTTTGCCGTTTGCCGTCAAGCGCTCATGTCGCGCTTCGGTCACTGGGTGTGATGGCGGCGCGAACGGCAACCGGACGATGACGAGGGTCGTCAACTGATCCCCAGGCAAATCGATGCCCTCCCAGAAGGACTGGGCTCCGAGCAAAACGCTGTGCGGATTCTTGCGAAAGGCGTCGAGCATAGCCGTGCGGCTCCCATCGATGTCCTGCGCGAAGACCGCAATGTTTTGCTGACGCAGCGGATCGCGCAGTAGTGTCGCTGTATCGCGCAGCATCTGATGGCTGGTGAACAGTGTCAGCATGCGCCCTTCGCTCGCGATGGCCAACTGATACAGCGAGTCGCCCAGCCAGGCCGCCGCATCCGCTGAGCTCATCTTGGCCAATTCGGGGACATCGCTCGGCACGCACAGCCGCGCTTGTCTGGCAAAATTGAACGGCGAAGGCACATTTGCTGTCAGCAGCTTTTCATTTTCTGCTGAGTTTCGCAGCCCCAATTGCGCTACGGTGTAATCAAAACGTCCTTTGATGGAGAGTGTGGCTGAGGTCAGGATGATGCGCTCCATTGGCTCAAACAACGTTCGCTGCAGCGTATCCGATACATCGATGGGCGCTGTATGTAGACTGTAGCGCGGCCGCTGCGCGCCGCGCCGTTCCACCCAAGCGACCATTTCTGGATTGGCCACCGTCATCTCCTCAAGCAGGCGGACGCCCTGTAGCCATTGATCCAAATAACCCGCTGCGTCGACAATCCTTCCGGCTTCTTCGTCGGTTGCCGCTTGCTTCGACCATTCCTGCAAGGACCTGCCTAACTCTGCAAGCGCGGCAAGCGGCGCTCGCAAACTAGACATGCACTCGCTGAAACGAAGAAAGTCCGGATGTTCGCGAAGTTCGTCTGTCAGGCGCTGTTCATTGCGTCCATATGGCACCAGCGCGCCAAGATATTGAAATGCCACTTCGGCCTGACGGTGAATTTCGTCGATCCACTCTTGTGCTTTATGCAGTCTCTCTTCCATCGCGAGCGGCATCGACTGTGTATTTTGGAAATAAGTGAGCAATTCCGGCAAAATGCCCGTTTTTCCTTTGTCACGTGTTAATCGATAGGATAAGAAGGCCAGTTGCGCCGCATGCACTTCCCCGCCCAAATGTTTGGTCGCCTGCTCTTCGAGATGATGCGCTTCGTCGATGATCAGCGCTTCATATTTTGGCAAAACGCGATGATCCGCCTTTATATTCGCCAACATCAGCGAATGGTTGGTCACCACAATGTCGGCCATTTGACCACGCGCTTTGGCGCGAAAGTAGTAACAGGGGCGAAAAAAGGGGCAACGTTTGTTGATACAAGTATCTGTTTCGCTTTGCACCCGCGCCCAGATGGCCCGCTTGACCACGCTGCCTGTGAGTTCCTCTCGCACGCCTTCTTTGGTGTTCACCAGCCACACGAGCAACGACATCAAGTTTTCAATGTCCTCTTTCGGTGAAATAAAGGACAACTGTGCTGCTTCTGCCTTCACCTTGCGCATACAGACATAGTGATTGCGCCCTTTTTGCACAGCCAAAGTGAGCTTGTCGTCAAAGATTTTTTGCAATGTCGGAAAGTCGCGTTGCTCAATCTGATCCTGCAAGGCGATGGTATGTGTGCTGACTGCGACGCGCTGACCGGTCTGTTTTGCGTACAATGCTGCAGGTATCAGGTAGGCCATCGACTTCCCTGTGCCTGTCCCCGCTTCAATCAACGCGTGCTTGCCATCATCAAATGCATTTGCAACCTGTTCCACCATTTGTAATTGCCCTTCACGCGCTTCGTAGCCTGCCAACATCTCACTTAATTTGCCGCCAGTGGCCAAGATGGCGCGCGCCTGCGCGCCAATGGGTTCGCCGTGACCACTTGAGTTGTTCTCCCGTGCTTGCGATGGCCCTGCTGCATTTGGCATGCCAGACAAGCTGTAGACGAGTCCATCGCGAACCTCACATGTATCGGGGATGTCATCCCCTTTTTCGCGCATGACGCTTTCCGATTGACGGATAAACCAGTCGGCGGTCACTTCCGATAAAAGGCCAGCCATTTGTGTCAAATGCTGCAATACCAACAGTGGCAGTTGACGCGCCGCTTGCTCCAATTTTTCCAATAGGCGCGCGCACGTGGTCGCGTCATCCAGCGCCCGATGAGAAGCGCCTGTTTCAATACCGCAATGCGCTGCAATGCCTGCCAAACGATGACCGGTCAAAGTTGGAAGAAGCACGCGTGACAACATGAGCGTACACAAACCGTCTGCCCGGCGCAGGGACAGTCCCTGCCGCTCACACGTTTGCTGCAAAAATGAAATATCAAATTCGGCGTTGTGCGCCACAATGGGCTCATCACCGATAAAATTCAATAGTTCTGGCAAAACGTCCTCAATAGATGCCGCATCTTGCAACATGCTGTTTGTGATGCCAGTCAAAGCGACAATTTCATCGGACAGTGGACGGCTTGGCTTAAACAAGCGATGAAAAGTATCTGCGATCTCGCCATCCACAACGCGGACGCCGCCCACTTCGATGATTTCGTCAGTCGTTGCGTTTAGTCCGGTTGTTTCAACATCGATTGCCACATAGTTCAATGAAGGCCCTCCTGGCCAATTCGAATTTCTCTACCCTGAATATAAAGTCGATACCTTTGCGTGCGCCATCCGCGATGCCTTGATTGACTGGTACTTTCGCGATTCTGCTGGCGCGGGACCCATCACGCATGGCCGTCTACTATAATTCTAGCAAATGACATTCAAACTGGACATGGAGAAAGCTGGCCTTAATTGATTTCTTGACAAAGTTGGCGTGTTTTCACTTTCGTTCGGGCAATTTGAATCCAGTTTTCAGGGATGCCCAGTTGTTTGGCGCGATGAAAATCCGCATTGGCCAATTGTAGTTTATTTTGATGGAGATAGAGCATACCGCGATACAATGTGGCCAGGCGTTTGGTCTGTGCGTGGCCTTCTACCGTCAAACGGTTAAACTGTTCTTCGGCTAGTGAGTGATCCCCTGTCATGCTGGCGATTTGCGCGCGAACCAGTTCCAGCAAACAAGCCGTTTGGCTCGTGGAATCTATCTTGTTCTCCACGGATGTCAACGCAAGTTTGGCGCGGGTGATGTCATCTAGCAGAAAACTGGAGAAACCAAAAATCAGCGTGGCTTGCACGTGATTTGGCGCTAATGTCATGGCGCGTTTGGCGTAAACGATGGCTTGTTTCGGCTTGGCGTTCGTCAACTCGCACAATGCGAGTAGATAATCACCTGTCGCATCGGTTGGCGCGTGATGGCGCAGATATTCTGCCGCTGCGCGAGCTTCTGGGTAAAGGGATGCGCTGAGGCAGACAACGACAAAGAGCAAGGAAGTTTGGGCGATGAAATCGGGATCGAATTGGGTATCCTGAATCAAATTTTGTGCTTCCTCGCGTCGATTTGTCAGACACAGGCACAGTGCGCGCCACAACCGTGCTTCATTGTCTGCGGGATCAAGGTGCATGGCTTTGGCAAAACAGCGCTCGGCAGCGGACAACTCATCCAATTGGGTGTGACAGACACCCAAATTAAACCAAATATCAGGACTTTGAGCGGACGTGTGCAGTAGTTCGTAGAACACGTGAATGGCGGCGTGCCAGTTGCGTTCGGCTGCGTATAGCTGTGTCTTTGCTTCAAGTATCGCTTGGCGTGTGAGGTCATCCGACGCGTTTTCACCCGCCTTTTTCAATTGAAGCGCCGCACTGTCCAAATGCCCTGCCTGCAGATGGCAGAGCGCCAAATAGATGCGGGTGGCTGGTGTGTCATTTTGGGCAACCGCATCGTGCAAGGCATCTGCGGCCGCACCGTACATTTCTAAATCATAGTAGCCAAGGCCTTTGCGCAAAGCGCACTCCGCTTTGAGCGACAAGTCAAACCAAGGTTCCACGAGGTGAATGGGGCTGGGGATGAGCGGTTCACCCCCTGTGCGCGTCGCGTCAGCGGTGCGCGAGGGGGGCGTTTGTATTTGCGATTCAGAGGATTCGTATGCATTTGGATTGCTGCCGATCTCGGCGAGCGCCTCTTCGATGGTGTCGTCTACAGCCATCCAAGCATCCAACACGGAGGTGGCCATCGCGCGCAATTTTGCGAGTTCATCCAGCATTTGATCGCGTCGTTGTTCATCTGCAATGGGCACTTGTTGTCTGATTTGTTCGATGGCGTTCGCAATGGCTTCTAATTCAGCGTTTGGCACGCGGTTGACCTCCCAGAGACTTCAAATCGATAGTTCTAGGGTACTGAGCGTGCCAAAGATTATACGGGCCTATACTTCTTCAGCGGCGGAAAACAGAACTTCGCCACTGTGGATACGGTGGATTTGACCGTCATCACCGTGCAGGTACAGTATCCCTTGTTCATCGACATCTGTCGCTACACCGCTCAATAGGTCATCACCCACCTTGACTTGGATCTTCCGATTCAACGTGTGCGCTGCGTCTTTCCATTCATCGCGTACAGTGTGAAATCCGCCCGCCCCAGTCTGGAGATCTGTGTAGAGCGTTTCCAAGCTGCTTAAAATGTCCGCCAACAGCTTTGGGCGTTCGATTGGATGACCCAGTTCCGTCTGCAAAGTGGTTGCGCGCGCCAAAATGTCATTTGGCAGTTGCGTGTTGGCGAAGTTGGCGTTGATGCCAATGCCGATGACCGCATAGTCCACCTGTTCGGCGTCCGTGCGCATTTGCGCCAGAATACCGCACACTTTTTTGCCGTTGACGAGAATATCGTTTGGCCATTTGATCTCGACATCAATGGAACCACAGGCGACCAGGGCGCGCCGTACAGCGACACTGGCCAGTAACGTCAGTTCAGCGGCTTGTGACAAAGCGCATGGGGTCCGAACGATGACAGAAAACCACATCCCTCCTGCCGGCGATGTCCAGTTGCGCCCTTGCCGCCCTCTGCCGCCTGTTTGCTCTCCAGCAGTGATCACGACGCCCGTTGGTGCGCCCGTCCGCGCCAGTTGAGTCGCATCGTCGTTGGTCGAGGCGCGGGCGGGCGCCCATAGCACGCTGTGGCCAAATGTGGCGTTGGCAGGCAAATACGGCGTGATCAAAGGTTGCATCAGTTCGTCGGGAACGTGCACCACTCTGTACCCGACTCGTGTCGTCGCCTCAAACCGGAAGCCATAGGATTCGAGCTGTTTGATTTGTTTCCAAATGGCGGTGCGCGACAGGCCGAGTGTTTGACTGAGCGCTTCGCCGGAAATCACTGCGTCTTTTGTTTGGAGGAACATTTTGATCATGCTGTCCCGTGTGGTCAAACCTTGCTCATCTTTCATGCTTTGACAGCCTTCTCGTCCAGGGCGCGCAAGTACAACGCTTCATATTCACCGACTTTGTCCCGCACATGGAATTGCGTTTGGGCCCTCGTGCGGGAGTTGATGGAAAATTGTTGATACAGCTCGTCGTCGCGCAAGAGTTGCAGCACTTGTGCAGCCATCTGATCCACATCGCCAACTGGCGACAGAAATCCGGTTTCCCCATGTTGTACGACCTCGGGAATGCCACCTGCAATCGTGCCAACGACGGGGACGCCACAGGCCATTGCCTCCAGTGCGACTAAACCGAAACTTTCTTTTTCCGAAGGCAACAACAATACGTCTGCAGAGTCAACCAGCGGCGCAACCTCGTCTTGTTTGCCTAAAAAATCGACAGAATTGTGCAAGTTCAACTGATGCACAAGATCGCGGGCGGCGTTGTAATCCGGGCCTTCACCCACCAAGACCAGTCGCGCATTGACCTGATTCGCGACGCGCGCAAAGATTTGAATGACATCACAAATGCGCTTGACTGGCCGGAAATTGGAAATGTGCAACAGCACGCGCTCATCTGGACGAGATAAACATTTGCGCACTTCGTCTCCCGCACGCGGTTTGAACACGTCGGTGTCGACAAAGTTATACAAGCATTCAATCTCTTTATCTGTCTCGAAGAGTTCTTTCGTTTGCGCGATCAAGTCTTGACTGACTGCGGTCACTCTGTCGCTTTTTTCAATGCCCAGTTTCATCACTTGTTTCAAACGCAGATCCTGCGCGAGCACGGTGACATCTGTCCCGTGCAGCGTGGTGACCACTTTGACATCCCGCTTCGCCATTTGCTTGGCCAAAAAAGCGCAGACCGCGAACGGCAGCGCATAGTGCGCGTGAAGGATATCCAGTTCGTACTCGTCAATGACATTGGCCATCAGCGCAGCCAATGAAAAATCGTATGGCGGTGTGCGCAATACCGGGTAAGTGGTCGTGTCCATTTCGTGGATGTAGACGTGATCGACAAATGTGCCAAGTCGAAAAGGAACGTCAGTGACAATAAAGTGGACCTCATGTCCCTTGCGAGCCAATGCCTTCCCCAACTCCGTGGCCACCGCACCGGAACCCCCAATGGTCGGGTAACAACTGATTCCAATTTTCATTGCTTCACCCCTAACCTAAAAATAGTACGGTACCTTGGCGCTGCGCCATCCGATGCCATGATTGACTGGCATTTTCACGATTCTGCTGGTATGCGGGGCGCATGACGATCTCACCAGAGCAACTGCTCCAAACCATATACCATGCCGCGCAATCGAATGACACGCTCACAGGCGATGACGACACCAGGCATAAAACTTTCTCGATTCAGTGAATCGTGGCGAATGGTTAGCAATTCGCCAGTCCCGCCGAATATCACTTCTTGGTGTGCGACCAAGCCTGGCAGGCGGACGCTATGTATGGGAATTTCGTAATCGGTTTCCATTTGCTTCGCCGTGCGCAATGCGGTGCCAGACGGTTTGTCTTTTTTCTGGTCGTGATGCAACTCGATGATTTCCGCACTTTGCATCCACTTTGCCGCTTCGCGGGCAAAACGCATCATCAACAATGCGCCTAGCGCAAAGTTTGGGCAGGCGAGGCCGCCGATGTCGTTTTTTTCGGTGGCAATCTGCCATCGTTCGAGATCTGCATCTTGATATCCTGTTGCGCCAATCACTGGATACACACCATGTTCAATCGCTAAGTCCACATGGCCGACGACGCTTTCCGGCGTGGTGAGATCTAACCAAACGTCAGGCTTTTCAGTCTCCAACAGACGCAAGGGATCCGTGTAAACACTCGTTTGGGGGATGTCCGCCTCGTGGCCAGGACGATGAACCAATGCGCCTGCCAACTGCAGCTGTGCAGCGTTTGTCACAGCCTGAATCGCCTCGCGGCCCATCCGCCCCTGCGCGCCGGCAACGGCGACACGAATGGTGGTAGATTGAGTCAAAATCAATTCTCCTATCTTAAAATAATACAGCACTTGCTGTTGCGGGACGCATCACGCATGGTCTTCTTCGCAGAAATTCTTTATGAAAAAGATGAGGTCAGCGTCCAACAAACGCCGACCTCAATATCATACTTGGAATGTGGGCCAAAGTCATCGTCCCTCTAGCGATCCCGTCATCTTCATGACCTCTTTCGTAGTAAAGGATACATTGACTGTTGTATCCAAATCCAACGTGTCCTCTGTGAAACGGCAAACGACCGTATAGTGAAATGGCGTTTCCACAAACCGCCACGTCATGACATAGGTCTCATCATCGCGCCATGTGCCGCTTGCAGCGACTGATTGTGGTGTCTCAGACAACAATGCCAAATCATGGGCGATCCACTCGCCCGCCGCACAGCGAATCACTTGTGCTCCACGTGTGTCCCACAGTGTACACTCAGCGGTTTGCCCGTCGAACGAGAAAGAGATCGCCTGCAGGCCATGTTCATTGTCAGACAGTGTATAACGCTTGCCGGACACTTTGTCTGCCGTGATCGAACTGGATTGAATCACTGGCGGATGCAACTCGAGTGCGGCAAGTTGATCTTTCAAAACATCATGGTCTGTTGTGTCATCATGGGTTTTGTCGTGTTCCATGGCTGGTAGGATATACTGCCAAACCAGGTTCAGGACCGCTTGCAAGTCCTCCGTCCCACTCGTCATGGCCAACACGGCATCTTGCTCAGGCAGCACGACACAGAATTGTCCGAATGCGCCGTCTCCGCGATATGCCTGATGGCGGCAGCGCCAAAATTGGTAGCCGTATCCTTGTTGCCAGTCGCTGTCGATGTCATCTCCGTTCGAGATGTGTTTGGAGGTGGCTTCTTCAATCCAGGCTGCTGGCAGGATGCGTTGTCCTTGCCACACCCCTTTTTGCAGATACAGTTGGCCGAATTTAGCGATGTCTTCTGTTTTGATGGACAGCCCCCAACCACCAGTGTTGATGCCCTTGGGGCAGACGTCCCAGGTCGGCCCTTCGATGGACAAAGGTTCGAACAAGCGCGGTTGTAAATACGAAAGCAAGGTCTGTCCGGTCACTTTCTGGACGATTGCGGACAACATGTAGCTTGCGCCGCTGTTGTACACGAAAAGCGTTCCCGGCGCTTCTTCGACTGGGGCGTCTAGGAAAGCAGCGACCCAGTCGCCGTCCTCGCGCGCGCCGAGCAGCCCCATTGTATCCTGGCGATGTCCGGTAGACATCGAGAGCAGATGGCGCACGCGCATCGCGGCCAGATTGGGGGAGACAGTCTGCGGGTGTTGATCTTCAAAGAAGGACAAAACCGGATCATCCACGGATAATCTACCTTCGCTCACTGCGAATCCGATGGCTGTCGAAGTGAAACTTTTGCTCAAGGAGAATAACATATGCGGTTTTGTTGCCGCGTAAGGCGCCCACCATCCTTCGGCCAGCACATGGCCGTGGCGCAACAGCATCAAGCTGTGCAACTCGATAGGACTATTGTTCACTGCGTCCAGAAAAGCGCTGATTCCCGCCGATGAAACACCTTGTTCTTCCGGTGTGCTGCGCGGCAAATGAATGCTGTTTGAAATCGTGTTGTTTGACATCGACTACGTTCACTCCTATCTTACAGTTGATAAAACGGTTCATCATGCGCCACTCTGCGTTTTCATCCATTGCTGTTGCGCGTTCTGCACTTCTTCCCAAAAGTGATCCAGTTCGTGTTGTGCGACAGTGCGGACAAATTCAATGTCTTCGCCCAACAATTCTGGCGTCCATTTACGGCCCAGGTTGGCGTGGACCACCTCGTCGGCCCAATCGTAATCTTGAAACTGCGTCATGAGCGGATGCTTGGCTTCATCGCGGCAAAATTCATATTCGGCCCTTTTGCCTGTCCGTTTCATGGCGCCCTCTTCAATGCCGATGGACAACCACGTGTATTTCACGCCAGGAATTTTATGGACGTTGACATCATAGTCCGATGTATATTGCGGCTGATGCATCCAATCAAAGCCCGCTGCTTCCAGCGCTGCTTGACCAAACATACTGTGTCTCGCTTCATCCCACAAATGGCGGGCCAAATCGTGATAAAATTCCCAAGGCATGTTTTGCTGGGCATACAGGACGGCGGCAATCAGTTCGACGGCCGTCATTTCTTCCTGGCGCACGCGCATCATCATCACCAGGCGCTGTTGCACCGCATCGTCCGGCAAGTTCGGCACGCTGGTGCGCGCCCAAGTCGTCGGCCCCATCTTTTTCGGATCCCGCACGGATTTCATTGGCAACTGATAGGTTTGCTGTGAACGCCAGCGGCGCGGCAATTCGGTGGACTTTGTCTCAGCGCCATCAATGCCGCCAGCAGCTGCCAGCAATGATTGCAGATTTCTTTTAAATTCGTCGAGTCCTTCATGTGCTTCGCCTTCCGCTCGCAGGGATGCGATCATTTCGTTCCCCCACTGGATTTGCGCCTCCAGATCCAGAACAATGGTACGCAATATGCGGATGGTCGGTTGGTCGACAATCTGTTGCGTAGTGGACATATGTTTCTGGTAGGTGGCTAGTAAGGCCGGGCGTACGACCTCGTAAATGCCGACCAACAGTTCGAGATCATTCTGCGCGTGAATCAACTCTTCTAGCAAGAGCGACAATGCCGCGTCTGGCGCTTGTTGGAGCGAGGCTTGTGAAGAGCGCAACTCCCGAATGCGGTTGCGCAGTTCATCTGTCGCTTCCGCGTCTTCGTAGATGTGCTTGGCCAAAGTGAGTTTTAAATCCCAGTTTTCTCTAGCAGGGAGTTGGCCAGCCGCCAGACGGACAAGGCCATCGTGGACGAAGCGGTAACGCTGTAATACTTTTGCGTTCGTGTCAACACTGTAAGCGCCAATCTTGTAAGGGTTTTCAATTCCGGAAAACGGTAACATATGCGAACCCTCCCCAAAAGTTTAAGACAACATATAAGATACGCGCCCTACGACTGAACATGTGTGAAGGCTTCGTCGCCAATCGCCTATGTTCCTGCGACAATGCAGAATTAGCAGAGAAAGATTTCTCTATGGTTCGTTTTCTCATCAACGTCAGGTCCATGGGAATACTTGCGCGCCCCATGGACCTACCCTGAAAATCATATGGCGCCTTGGTGCTGCACCATGCGTGATGCCTTGATTGTCTGGCATTTTCACGATTCTGCTGTACGGATGCATCACGCATGGCGGTCTCGGACAAATCGATTTACGATCTCGCCGTCAATTCCCGTTTCTGCTGCATCAACTGCTTCGCTTCAGCATCGAACTTCGCGTATGCCGGATCGACAGATGTCAATTGGCTGAGTTGACCCAGGACATAGGCGATGCGGTTTTCCAGCACAATTAATTCCTCTTGTTGGTTCGCCTTGTCATTTGTCCGTTTGTTCCTTTGGCGAGCGGGACTGTCTAGTTTTTGTGTGTATTCCTGAAAACTGCCCTCAAATTTGCGAATCTGACCGTGTTCAAACACCAGCAGCTTGTTGCACAACCGCTCCAGCATGTATCTGTCGTGCGTCACCAGCAAAAGCGTGCCGCGGTAAGTCTCTAGGGTTCTCTCCAATTGTTCGCGGCTGTGCAAGTCCAGGTGGTTGGTCGGTTCGTCCAAAATCAGGATGTTGTTTGCCTGTGAGATAAACATGGCGATTTTCAGACGTGTTTGCTCACCTAAACTGAACGTTCGAATATCATTTTGAAACATGCTTTGTGCAAATCCCATGTTCGCCAGCAGTGTGCGCATCTCTGTCCGTTCTTGAGCAGTGGCTTGTTCAAGCAACTGCGCGATGGTGTCTTCTGCGGCTAAGTCATTGACATCTTGGCTTAAGTAAGCCATTTTTGCCGATGGACTGACCCATATCTCGCCTTCCTGCACAGACAGTTGTCCGAGTAGTATACGCAACAAAGTCGTTTTACCGCTGCCATTTTTGCCGATGATACCAACCCGTTCTCCTCGCAAGACCGTAAACGAGCTGTCACGAATCAAGGGGCAGTGATGATACCCTATTTCGATCTCGCGCGCTTCGATGAGACTGCGGCCATGTTTCGAAGCGTCGTCAAACTGGAAGTAAATCTGTTGTTCCTGCTGGGGTTTGGCCACGCCGTTTGTGCGCATGGATTCCAGCCTTTTTAACTTGGATTTCACCTGTTTATCCATCTTTTTGGCCTTTACGCGCTCAAACTCGCGCAGGCCCATCTGCCGCCGCTCGGCAGCAGTCCCTTTTTTGCCCGCCGTGCGATGCGCCTTTTCTGACCAGTTTTGCAATTGGTTGATTTCTGCTTCAATCTGCGCTTGTCTCTTCTTTTCGACATTGTATTGATGCAACTGGCTTTCGTATTGGCGCGCTTTTTCTTCCCGATAGAACGTATAGTTGCCAGCGTATGTGCGAATTTCGCCCCCGTCCAGTTCGATGATGCGCTGGACACTTCTGTCAAGAAAATAACGATTGTGTGAAATGTTGAGCAGCGCGCCTTGAAATGCGGCCATTTCAGCAATCAGCCATTCCACGGCTTGAAAGTCGAGATGGTTGGTCGGTTCGTCCATAATCAGGAGATCTGGCTTGGTCATCCAAATGTTCGCCAACGCAAGTTTCGTCTTCTCGCCGCCGCTCAGTCCCTGAAATCGTTTTGCATCCCAGTCTTGGACCTGTTGCAGTCCGAGTGTGCTGCAAATTTTGAGAAATTCCTCAATTTGCTTCACGTCATCTTGTTCATGGAGCATCTGGGCAAAATGATTGGTCGTATAGGCGGTGGATTGCAACAAGTAGCCAATTTGAATGCCTTGTCGCGCTTGGATGAGGTGGCCTCCATCCGGTTGAATGGTCCCAACGAGGATGTTTGCCAGTGTGGTTTTACCGGCGCCATTGACGCCGACCAAACCAATGCGCTCCCCTTCTGCAATGTCCAAGTTTACATTCTTCAATATGTTGCGTTCGGCAAAATCCTTGCTGATGCTTCGGCAACTAAGCAATATTTTTGCAGTCATGTCCAGGCCTCCTTGTTGTGTGATGACATCGACAACAAATCACAACAAAAAAGCCGTGGAGCAGACGCGCCCACGACGAAAAGATGATCAATCGCTTCTTTTCACAGTCCTACGCTTAAAGAAACGTCAACTGCGCTATCCAAAGAATGCATGGCATCTCGTCTTCTCATGGGATCTTTGAGCATGGGCGGACAAACTCCACCCCAACTCGCCACACAAATGGTGGGCGTCTGCATTTAACGTACCTCTGTTGTGGGTCCATTAGCATACAAACAAAGTCCACATAGCGAGAGACTGGATACCACCTTTCCGAAATTCAGAAGAGTATCGTGTTACACGAATAGTATACGCGCTGAGTGTTCAATTTTCTACCTCTGGATGCAGCAGCTTCAGTTTCTGCGAGAAAGTGTCTGCCTCCTCATTGAGCGGATCTGCTGCTTGCGCCAATCGGAAATATTGAAATGCCTCGACTGTTCTACCGGCAAAATACGCAGATTTCCCATGTTCGACACACACTGATGCGTAAATTGCCGCAACGTTGGATCGATACAAGTCATTCTCCGGGCAAAGGGAGACGGCCTTGGTCGCCAAAGTGTGTGCTTCTTGCAAGTCACCATTGCGATGTGCCGTGATGGAAGCGTGAAAATAAAGCTTCGAGTTGTTCGGTTCTGCAGCGATGGCGCGCTGAAACGCCGCCTTTACTTCATGGTAATCGCCAATGAAGAGGTATGCGTATGCAGCTTGGACGAATCGTTCACTAGTCATTGGGATCACCTCAATGTAGCGTATGGTCCAAGCGGCGAGAAGGTTTGTACCTTGGCCTATACGTCGGTTGTGCTGTCGTCCTTGCGCGTCCACCTGTCTTTGTCCCGTATTTCAAATTTGTTCATGACAGCGGCAAACGCTTCATTCAAATCGATTTCAAGCCGGTTTGCCAGACAGGTGATGACAAACAGCAAATCTCCCAGTTCAAGGGCAATGCTGCCTTCTCCTTCTTCCTTTTTCTTCGGTTTCTCTCCATAGCTGTGATTGATCTCGCGCGCCAATTCGCCCAATTCTTCGGAGAGTCGAACAACCAATGTCATCGGGTGAAAGTAACCTTCTTTAAATTGGCCGATATAGTCGTCTACACGTTGTTGTACGGCTTCTAAATCCACGGGGAAACGCTCCTTTATCTTTATAGCTCTTCTCATTATAGCGGACATGATGGAGCTTGAGCCAAACATAAAAGACAGGCCCCGGCATATGATGTATGGACAATTGTGGACCAGCTCGTACAGTAGTTTAGTTGAAAAAAGGAGTGAAGAGCTTGAGCCGAGGCAGAAAGAGCCACTGGTCCACCCTGTTCCTCGCGACAGCCGCCGCCATCTTTACCATCGCGTTGGTTGTATACCCGGAACAGGGTTTTGCGGCCGGTATGTCAGGCTTAAAACTATTTTGGAGGAGCGTCTTCCCTGCCCTGCTACCTTTTTTTGTTCTATCAGAAATTCTGTTAGGCTTGGGAATTGTACGTGGATTGGGCGTATTGCTGGAACCCCTGATGCGACCCTTGTTCAGTGTGCCAGGCGTGGGCGCGTTTGCACTTTCCATGGGGTTGGCAGCAGGATTTCCGATGGACGCGGTCATCACGGCGCGGTTTCGGGAAACCAAACAGTGTACAAGGGTTGAGGGTGAACGACTTTTAGCGTTTACAAACACGGCGGATCCGCTGTTCATGTTTGGTTCGGTTGCCGTCGGGATGTTTAAGTCCCCTGCTGTCGGTGGATTGCTCGCCATTGCCCACTACATTTCCGCGTTTTTGGTCGGCTTTGTATTTAAATGGTGGGGGCGCAAAGACCCGACGCACATTGCCGAGGTCAAAGCACGCGCCAATGAAGAGCGCCGCGATTTTATTCTCGTGCGCGCTTATCGGGAACTGCTCAAGGCGCGTGAAGAGGATGGTCGGCCATTTGGCAAACTGCTCGGCAACGCTGTCACCGAATCGATGCAGACCTTGCTGATGATCTGTGGATTTATTGTGTTTTTTGCAGTGTTGATTCAGGTGATGCATTTAAGTGGGATGATGAAAGTCATCGGCTGGCCCATCGCTGCTGTCTACCATCTGTTCCACATCAACAATGGCTTGGTGAACCCCACCATCGCGGGGTTACTTGAACTGGATGTCGGCAGTGCACAAACCGCGGTGGTGTCTGCCCCAATGCTGCAAAAATTGGCCTTGGTCAGCGCCATCATTGGTTGGAGTGGGTTGGCGGTACACGCACAGGTGGCAAGCGTGCTCACAAACACGGACATCCGCATGACGCCCTATGTCATCGCGCGGTTCTTGCAAGCCGCCTTTGCCGCTGTGGTCACAGTCATCTTCTATCAATTGGGCATGGGCCATGCAGCCGCCGCCGCATTTGCGCATATGCCTGTGATGACAGCTGTTGGGCGTGCAGGCAGTGGTCAATCGTTCTGGCATGTCGCCTCTTCCAGCTTGTCGTTCTGGTTGATCGCCCTCGCTGGTATGGTTGTTCTTGCGCTTGGCCTAGGCATGTTTCGCCGCATCCGAGTCATCGCCTTTCACACGCGTCTCAAGTGAGAATAGACAACATCGAGGCTGTCCCCGTCATTGCGCATAGGGCGCTCAAATGGGACAGCCTGCATGATTCTGGTCGCCTAATCACCAGCAGCATCAAACAGTACTTCCTCCTGTGCCTTTTGAATCACGAGGTTTTCGTCGCCGGGCATGAGACGCTTGCCCTTTTTGAGCACGTACCGCAGCCAACCACCGGCCATCCAGGAAGTGACCAAAGCCAACATCACCAGGATGGCGAAGAAGTTTTGATTGATGATGCCAAGCGCATACGCGGTTGAAGAGAGGACAATGCCGGGTCCGCCGCGCGCATTCATGGACGCCGCAAAGTTGAGACTGGTCAGTTTGTCGGTTTTAATGATGCGACAAGTGTAGTAGACGACGACACTTTGCACAATGGTGGCAAAAATCAGGTAGAGAATAAAGAACCCGAAACTGAAGTTCTTGGCCAAATCCAGTTGCATGCCGATGATGGCAAAGTAAAGCGGGATGAAAAATGCAAAGGATATGCCCTGTATGCTCTTTTCCAGACGCTGAAACAGTGGTGTGGGCAAACTGAACTTTGTCGCGATGCCAGCGAGAATGGCACCGTACATCACATCCACTTTCAGATAGCCTGCAATGTCTGACAATGCGAACAGGATGACCAAGAAGTAACCCAGAAACGAGGCGCGAAACAAGAAATTCCCCCGTTTTGAGGTGATTCGTCTGAGCAACCAAGGGACAACGACGATACAGACAAGCAGAAAAGCGAATGTCACAATCAGGCTCTTCGAGACCACCCAGGTGTTGATGCCACCTTGAGTTGATGAGACGATACCGGATGCAATGGCCAGCGACACCCACAAAATCAAGTCGTGCACACCGGCAATGGCGATGATGATCTTGGCAAAGCGCGAGTGCATGATGCCGAGATCGGCAAAGATCTTTGAAATGACGGGAATGGATGTCACCGCGATGGAGATGGCGACGATGATTTTCAAAGCGATAACGCTGTGATCCGGTCCCAAAAATTGATTCGGATCGAACAGATATGTGGACAGCCAACCCACAATGAACGGAATCACGGTCGATCCGATGATGATGGCGATGCCTGTTTTCACATCCGCTTTGGCAAACCTCGCTTGAAACTTTAAGCCTGCATTGTATAACAGCAGAAGCTCGCCAATGTAGTATATCAGGCCAAATAGGTTGCTCTCTGATGAAAATCCGAGATAGAGCCAATGGAACGCGCTTGGAAAAAGCGCACCCAAACAGGTTGGGCCGAGAATCAATCCCCCGACTACCTCCCCGATGACGCGCGGGATGGATAATCTTTCGGCGATATAGCCGAATAGGTTTGCCGCTGCCAACAGCAGCACCATGCCAAACAGAAAGCGTGCCAAATCCCCAGATGCTAGCGTAAACACTCCTTATGCCCCTCTCCCCATATTCGTGCCTGCAGGCAAACGTACGTTACTTTATGTAGCGGGGAGAAATCTGTCCAAGACAGAAACCTACTAGGAACAAGCATCCACGGGTGCTTGGGCGATAAATTCAACAGATGTCCCCTAGCGGACGGCCTTTTGCCAAGAAGTGTGCACACCAAAGTGAAAGAACAAACAAAAATGACCCCTGACAAATCGACATCGATTCGTAGGGGCCATCATCCTCCGCAGAGGCGCTTCGTGGTGAGCTCCATCACCAATATGGAATTGATGCTGCCATTATAGACAAAAAATCGACACCGGTCACCGCTGAAAGCCTATTCCGCACATGAAACCGGTATGTAGTGCGCCCCATGCGCGATGCCCCCATTTTCACGTCTGCTGGTACTGGGAGGCATCATGCATGGCTCGGTTTCAAGTCAAAAGTTCCATCTATGTGCGATGGGCTGAAAACTAGACGCCGCAAAAGAAGCTCAAGAGATATCCAGCATCCGCTGGATGGCCACTTTGCTCCACTCTGCGATATCAGGGGCCACCTCAATCACATTTGTTGTCTCACCAGCTAGGAGATTTTCCAGCGCTGAAAGCAAGTGTGGTCGATCAATTCGATTCATGGTCAGACACGGACACACCATTTCATTGACCGAGACAATGAATTGTTCAGGGTGCTCTTGCGCCAAGCGATTGACCAAATTGTGTTCGGTGCCAATCGCCCACTTTGTGCCTGGCGGCGCTTTGGCCACCGCTTTGATGATGTAATCGGTCGAACCAAATTCATCAGCCAATTGTACGGTTTCATACATGCACTCCGGATGGACGAGCACGCGAATACCCGGATATTTTTGGCGAATGCGCTCAACGTGGCGCGGTTCGAACCGCTGGTGCACAGAACAGTGTCCCTGCCACAGAATCACGCGCGAATCGCCCTCACCGTGCGGGAAATAGAGCGCCATCTCGTGCGGGTTGTAGACCGTCAGATCCGACAGATCAATCCCCAATCCCACAGCCGTATTTCTCCCCAGGTGTTGATCGGGCAAGAACAAAATTCGCTCTCGCTGCGCCAGTGCGTACTCAAAAACCCGTTTGGCGTTGGACGAAGTGATGGTCAAGCCACCGTGTTTGCCCACAAACGACTTGATGGCCGCTGTGGAGTTGACGTACGTCACGGGGATGATAGATTCGCCAAACCGGTCGGTGATGACTTGCCAGCATTCTTCGATTTGGTGGGCATCGGCCATATCCGCCATTGAGCAGCCAGCACGCAGATCCGGCAAAATGACCTTTTGCGTTGGTGCCGATAGAATGTCCGCTGTCTCCGCCATAAAGTGGACGCCGCAAAAGACGATGTACTTGGCGTCAGGCAGTTCTGCCGCAATGCGCGCAAGTTGCAGCGAATCTCCGCGATAGTCAGCGTACATGATGACATCGTCCCGTTGATAGTGGTGCCCCAACACGACGAGCGACTTGCCGAGAGCTGCTTTTGCAGCCATGATCCGGCTATCCAACGCTTCTGGCGTCAGATTGGCATAGGTTTCATCAATTTGATCCGGCAATCTGAGCATATCTACAGCCATCATCCATCAACCTCCTTATCGTACATCCAAGCTGATATCGAGTGCTTTGACAGAGTGGGTCAACCACCCCAGGGAAATGGCGTCTACGCCTGTGCTGCCATAACTGGCGACGTTGGCTGGCGTAATGCCGCCGGACGCTTCTGTCACAGCACGTCCGCCCACCAGCTTGACCGCCTCGGTCACTTGCGCTGGCGTCATGTTGTCGAGCATTATCACGTCCACTTGCGCGGCCAAGGCTTCCTCGACCTGCTCAAGCGTGTCGGTCTCCACTTCAATTTTGACCAAATGGCCAAGGCCGCGCTTCACGCGCTCCACTGCCAGCGTCAAAGAACCTGCCGCCGCAATGTGATTGTCCTTAATCAGCACCGCATCGTATAAGCCAAAACGGTGATTCCGCCCACCGCCGACGGTCACCGCATATTTGTCGAACAAGCGCAGACCAGGCACTGTCTTGCGGGTATCCACAATTTGCGTGTTCGATCCCGCTATCAGCCTGCACACATTGCGCGTTTCGGTGGCGATGCCGGACATGCGCTGCACCATGTTCAAAGCCACTCGTTCGGCGGACAGAATCGCGCGAGCGCTGCCTTGGACGCTGGCGAGTACGGTTCCTGGTGTGACGTCGGCGCCGTCTTGCACCATGCACTCAAATTCGAGTGAAGGTGCCATCAACTTGAACGTTTCCTCCACGACTTCCAAGCCAGCGATGCGGCCGTCGGCCTTCGCTAGGAAGATGCCTTGCATCGTCGCGGACGGATCGAAAATCAATTCTGTGGTCACATCGTGGATGCCGACGTCTTCAAGAAGTGCTTGCTGCAAGAATTGGCGTATTGCTAACGGATTCATGTGTCCCCTCCTGAATGAAATGCGTTTCAAAGGCTGGTGAGACATCCGGGAAATCTGTTCGATAATGTGCGCCCCTGCTTTCTTGACGCCACAGCGCCGCTCGCACGACGAGCAAGGCCGTCGTCAGCAGATTGACATCTGGTCCTGGTTGCACTGCTGCTTTCTTTAACCAAGCGGACAGCGTCTCTTCTGCCAACGCGAGTTGTTCCTGATTGCGCGTGATACCGACATGTGTCCACATCAAATCCTGGACGCGCTGTCGCAATGAAAGGGACGCTGACCTATCCCATGTGTGCGGCGCAATTTGACCAGCGGCCCTGTCGGTTTGACGGCCTTGCAGTCGTGGCAATTGCACCATCCGTTCGACGGCTTTTTTCGCCATCACCAGGCCTTCCAATAAGGAATTGCTAGCCAGGCGGTTGGCGCCATGCAAACCGCTCGACGCGACTTCCCCGATGGCGAATAAGCGCAAAATGGACGTCTGTCCTGCCACGTCTGTCAAAATGCCACCCATCGTGTAGTGCGCCACGGGCACAATCGGAATGCAATCCGTGCTTGGATTGATCCCACGCGCGCGGCAAAATTGATAAATGGTCGGAAACCGCTGTTCAAACTTTTCAATCATGCGGGCGTCCAGATAGACGTCACGGCCAAGGCTCATCTCTTGGTAGACCGCCTTGGCCACGACATCGCGCCCCGCCAGGTCTGCCCAGGGATGATATTTCGCCATAAATGGCACTTGTTGCGCGTTGACCAACCGCGCGCCTTCGCCGCGCACCGCTTCGGATACCAGGGGGACCGGGTTTGTCTCGCTCTTGAGTCCAGTCGGATGGAACTGGACAAATTCCATATCCCGCAGTTTGGCGCCTGCGCGGTATGCCAGCGCATAGCCATCCCCTGTCGCGTTTACGTCGTTGGTGGTATATTTATACAATTGGCCTAAACCGCCAGTGGCGAGGACAACGCTGTTGGCGCAGAACCACATTTGCGCATTTGAAGCATCGACAGCAAGCAGCCCTGTGCATTCCCCATTTTCCACAACCAGTTCACAGGCGTACGTGCGCTCGTAAATCTGGATGTTTTTGTGGGCGTGTACACATGCCAACAGGACGTCCATGGTCGCTTTGCCAGTCTGATCTCCACCGCTGTGCACGATGCGATTGCGACTGTGCGCACCTTCGCGGCCCAATTGCAGTTGTCCTGTATCGTTGTGATCAAATTGCACACCGATATCTTGTAAAAACTGAATCATCGCTGGCGCTTGTTCAACAATCACTTGGACGACTTCGTCGACACACAACCCCTGCCCTGTTCGCAGCGTATCGGTCTTGTGCAGATGAGGTTCATCATCTGCGCCAAGGACCGCCGCGATGCCGCCTTGCGCGAGCCGACTGTTGCCGTCTCCGAGTTCCCCCTTTGTAATCAGCGAAACACGGCCGTGTTCTGCGGCCAGTAGCGAGAGTGTCAGCCCAGCAATGCCTGATCCGATGACGACAAAGTCCGTGTTCAAGCGATTCCACATATGGCAAGCCTTCTTTTCTTCAGCCTGATTGAGATCACTAACTTGAAAATCATGCAAGACTTTGATGCCGCGCCATACGCGATGCCTCGATTGACTGGCAGCCTCGTGATGCTGCTGGTGCGGGAAGCATCACGTATGACGGTCTAGTTACCATTATTAGTCGTGCATTGATTACTGTCAATACACCTGTATATACTGATTGTATTCATATGTTTAATCGATTCTCCCGAGTACACTGCTCGGCACCATTAGTCTTAGGGAATGAGGTGTATCATCATCGACACATTAAAATATTTCGATCACGCTGCGACCACGCCGATGCGCGAAGAAGTGTGGGACTTGCTGCATCAATTTTCGCGCGATGTGTTTGGCAATCCCAACAGCCTGCACCAATTTGGCCACTTGGCGAAATATGCGCTGGAGGAAGCGCGCGCTTCCGTTGCGCGTTCCATCGGTGCGAACGAGACGGAAATCGTTTTTACTGGTAGTGGGACCGAGGCCAACAATATGGCCGTCATCGGCGCTGCAAGGCGCATGAGGCGATTGGGCAAAGGGAATCACATCATTACAAGCGGGATCGAACATCCTTCTGTTCTCCATACTTGTCGGGCATTGGAACAGGAAGGGTTCGAAGTCACCTATGCGCCTGTCGATGAGGCGGGACTTGTAGCTCCGGCGTTTATTCAGGCGGCCATCAAAGGCAGCACGGTGCTGGTCAGCGTCATGCACGCGAACAATGTCGTCGGGACCATCCAGCCGATTGAGGCAATCGGCGCCATCACGCGTGCAAAGGGTGTCCTGTTGCACACGGACGCTGTGCAGACGTACGGCAAGATTCCGCTCGACGTGGCGCAACTGCAAGTGGATTTGCTCACGCTCAATGCGCATAAAATCGGAGGGCCCAAAGGCATTGCTGCGCTGTATGTGCGCACAGGCACGCGCCTAGACCCTATCTTGCACGGCGGCGGTCAGGAGCGCGCCATTCGTTCTGGAACGCAAAATGTCCCTGGCATTGTGGCTTTTGCTAAAGCAGCTACGTTGGCCAGTGAAGAACAGCCGGCTTTTGCCGAACGGCTCCATCCGTTGCGCGAGCGTCTGCTCTCTCAGTTGCAAAACAGCATTCCCGGATGCAAGTTGAACGGCCACGCGACGAAAACACTGCCGACATGTCTGAATATCAGCATTGACCAAATTGAAGGCCAGGCGCTGATGCTGGAACTGGACAGGTTGGGCTTCGCGACATCGAGTGGATCCGCCTGCAGTTCGACAGAAAATGAACCCTCATATGTGTTGTTGGCGATGGGCAAATCACGTGAGGTGGCAGTAGAGAGTCTGCGGATTTCCCTGGGCAGGACGACGACCAAAGAAGCGGTCGACACTTTTGCTGTGGCATTGACGGAAG